>JADFXJ010000152.1 GCA_015233615.1 Nitrospirota bacterium | reverse complement strand
GAAAGACAAAGACGAGGTTGCCGAAAAATTCTATCTCAAGAAAAAGGAAGCCTTCATAAGTGGTGAAAAGGTAGCTGCTTACCTGTTTTCCGAAGACGGTACTGTAAGGTCGATTTATAACAAGAAGAAGAAAATTATAGAATGGGACACTTTCAGCAAGGTTTCGGAAAAGATTGCAAACCTCTATTACGAGATATAGACAGACAATGCCATTTAATGCGATTATGTTGGATGCATTGGAACCCTGCCAAATTAAAGGTACCAGTTATTCCCAGAGTAGGAAAGGCGTTTCGTGTAAACGGCAACAAGGGGAAAAAATATTGTTTTTCCTGATTGCTCCCGAAGATAATCCCGATTGCCACTTGAAAGAGTTTTTAGCGTTGAAAAATATCTGCGACCTGCTTATTTATTACAACAATGGCAATATACCATGCAATGACGACGATAATACGGTACGAAAGGTCGTCATCTGTTTCGTTGAGCTTAAAGGTCGACATATAGATGATGCAATAAAACAAGTATGTGCCACTTTAAAAGGCTTTAAGAAAAAGTTAGGTGCGTATTCTAAAACAACCACTAATCAACAACCATTGGTATATAAGGCAGTGATAGTAAGTTCCGGAGATGAGGAGGGGAAAGCCTTCCCCTCGCTACGGCCACCTTCGGTGTCCTTCGCTACCCCTTCTGCGGGGGAGTTCCCCCGCAACGCCCCCCCTACAAATCTGACTGGATTGCTAACACCCTGTATTTATAGAATATTTTATTTCACGCGTAACTAACGAGAAGAGATTCATTGTTAATGTAATTATATGTTTACATACTAATCGTGATAAATATAAAATATATAAAGGAGGGAGCTTTTTCGCAGATAAATTAAAGAACCGTTTATCAACAAAGCCGATTGGTAGCAAGGAGTAAGTGGCTGGACGATAAAACACCTTAATTAATGCATTGTGTTAAAAAAGGAGGTTTTATGAAGGAAGAAGGTTACGATTACTCGGTAGTCCAGGGTTTTGCCTTTTCCGCCCTGTTTTGGCTGTTTGTGGGTCTGGCGGTGGGTTTATGGCTTGCGGCCGAGATGGTTTATCCCGGTTTAAATCTCGCGCCATGGCTTGCATTCGGGCGCCTCAGGGTGGTTCATACCAACGGTCTGGCCTTTGGTTTCGGTCTGGGCGGCATATTTGCCTGTACCTACTATATGCTTCAGAGGCTTACGAGGATAAGGCTGGCCTTTCCCCGCCTGGCTAAGTTTCACATGTATTTCTTTAACGCGGCTATTGCACTGGCCGCTCTGAGCCTGTTTGCCGGTATGAACACCTCTCACGAGTATGCCGAACTTGAGTGGCCGCTCGATATAGGCGTAGTCGTTATGTGGGTAATATTTGCGATCAACGTCTTTGGCACCCTTATTAAGCGAAAGGAAAAGCAGATGTACATTTCACTATGGTACATAATCTCCATGACCGTAACCATAGCCGTTTTGTACATCGTCAACAACCTGGAGATTCCGGTTAACTGGTTCAAGTCCTATACGGTTTACGCCGGTGCCAACGACGCCAACGTAGAGTGGTGGTACGGCCACAACGCCGTCGGATTCGTTTTTACCGTTCCCATACTCGCCATGTTTTACTACTTCCTGCCAAAATCCACGAACCTTCCGATTTACAGCCACAGACTATCCATCGTTGCCTTCTGGTCTCTCATCTTTGGTTACGTCTGGACGGGTGCCCACCATCTGATGCTTACACCCCTTCCGGAGTGGATTCAGACGGTGGCGATAGCATTCAGCATATTTCTCATTGCCCCGTCCTGGGGTTCCGTCATAAACGGATACTACACGATGCGCGGCGAATGGGACAAGATGCGAAGCAACTATCTCGTTAAATTCTTTATCATGGGCATCACGTTTTACGGATTACAGACGATACAGGGGCCGACGCAGGGATTGCGCATAATGACGGGATTTTTCCACTACACCGACTGGGTTATAGGGCACGTCCACATGGGTACCATGGGATGGGTGACTATGATCATATCGGCGTCGCTATACTATATGATTCCGGCCGTCAACGGCAGGGAAATCTACAGCGTGAAGCTTGCCAATACGCATTTCTGGCTGATACTCGTGGGGCAGCTCATATTTACGATAACCATGTGGATAGCCGGTATACAGCAGGGGGCCATGTGGAAAGCCTCTAATCCGGACGGCTCCCTCACTTACAGCTTTCTTGAAACCGTCACGGCTATGTACCCTTACTGGAAGATCCGTTTTGCAGGGGGGTTCGTGTATTTCCTGGGTATCGTGGTATTTGGATACAACCTGTTAATGACGTTAAAATCGCCCGAAGAAGCGACACAGCCTCGGACGGCATAGCCCGGAAAAGCCGGAAAGGATGGTGGGATAACGTGTACTCAAGACCGATAGTATTTGCCATAATGGCAACGGTGGTTATTCTGGTCGGCACCATAGCGATGATGGTGGTGCCTTTAACACTGCAATCCACGCAGCCGGTAAGCCCGCTCGTAAAACCGTACACTGCCGTCGAACTCGAAGGCAGGGATATTTACATTCGCGAAGGGTGTAACAACTGCCATACCCAGACCATCAGGCCGCTGAGAACCGAGGTCGTCCGTTACGGGCAGTATTCGAAGCCGGAGGAATTCGCCTATGACAGGCCTTTTCTGTGGGGTTCACGGAGGATTGGCCCGGATCTCCAAAGGGTAGGGGGGAAGTACCCGGACTCATGGCACTACCGGCACATGGATAATCCACGGAGCATGTTTCCAAAGTCAAACATGCCCGATTACGCCTGGCTTGCAGCAAGGCAACTCGACACTTCCTACTCGTATAAGAAGACTCATGTTGTCGGATACGGTTACACCGTCAATGAGGTTAACAAAAACCTGGCGGATTATCTCGTACGGGTAACGTCCTCCGCCTATATTGCCGGGGATGCAAGGGATAAGGTGACGCCTCCGGTTCTTAAAGACAAACTCACCGAGATGGATGCACTCGTTGCCTATTTGCAGAAGCTGGGTATGGACGTTAAAAATTTGAATAAATCTTAAACCATCCATGGAGATAACGATATGAACTGGAGCGTTTACGCCTATATGGGAGTTGTCCTGGTTTTGTCGGGAGCTCTTTTGGGAATAATCGTCTATTACTATAAAAAAGACAGAGAGGACAAGGTCGAATCCCCCAAGTTTTCGATGCTGGATGACGACGACGTTCTCGATACCGGAGGAAAGGCCGCTATACGTAAGCGGTATGCCGGCAAAGGAATTATCTGACGAAGGAGGTACTCAAATGAGTGAACACGGCAATTATGACAACATAAAAGAGGCTAACAAAGGGATTCCCGTTGGATATGTGGTTTTTTTTGCAGGTACCATCGTCTGGTTAATCTGGTATATTGTCTCTTATACACCTCAAATAAGCGGGTGGTCCCAATACAAGGTCTTTGACAAGGAGATGAAGGAGGCGCAACTCACGGAGGCCAAAGCGGTGAAGGAAAACCCTTACAAAGACAACGGGCAGGCAATCGGTGAGGGTAAAGCGTTATTTACGGCAAACTGTGCTGCTTGCCATGGGGAAAATCTTAAAGGCGGAGTGGGGCCGGACCTTCTTGCCGAAAAGACTATTTACGGAGACTCGGATAGCCAATTCTACGAGTCGGTGGCAAAGGGCCGGGCAAATGGAATGCCTCCGTTCGATCGGCAACTGGGGCCCGACCGCATCTGGAAGGTGGTCTCTTTTATAAAAAGCCTAAGGAGCCATAAATGACGGGTAAGGACAACTGGATTGCCGCGAAGCTTGCCCCTGGCTTGAACAGGGGCGAGAATGAGAGAAGTTGGGTGGGTGACGGTAAGATGTTGGAATATCAGCAAGTGTGGGAATGACGTATGTGGGGTGGATGACGATAAGAGGTTGGAATGACAGAGAAAAGTTGAACATCGCATGGGTTAAATAATTGAGAGGTTGGTCAAAATTGTGGCGAAAATATAGAAGGCTCGTGGCAATGCTTCAGGCTTTTTTGTTGCTTGGCCTGCCGTTTGCCAAAATTGGGGGGCAGAGTGCTGTGCGCTTTGACACGGGTAATCTGACCATGTACTTTTTTGGTTCGGTTATCAGGATAAACGAATTTTATCTGATACTGGCGGCGGTGCTTTTTATGCTCTTGTCGATAGTCGCGGTGTCTGCGATTCTTGGAAGGGTGTACTGCGGATGGCTTTGCCCGCAGACCCTTCTTTTGGATTTTTCCTCTGACGTTGCAGGCCTGTTTTCCAAAAAGCACGGAGCGGCCCTGCGGAGGGTTGTGCTTATACCGATGTCGGTTCTGGCGGGGTTTTCGATTATTGGGTATTTTATCCCGCCTGAGGACATTTTGAGGTTACTTTTTAACTCAAAGCCGGTCTTTGCCGCAACGACCGCGTTGTCTTTGGTTATTTATACCGGGGTGGCGTGGCTCGGCAGAGGGTTCTGCGCAGGCGTATGCCCCTACTCTATGCTTCAAAACGCCCTTTTCGATGACGATACCCAGGTTATAGCCTTTGACCGGAGCAGGTCTGACGACTGTCTGAAGTGTCGGGCCTGTGTTAACGCGTGCCCCGTGGGGATTGATATCAGGGAAGGGCTCGGGCGTGAGTGCGTGGCCTGTGCCGGATGTATCGACGCCTGTATAAAGGCAACCGCGAAAAAAGGCATTCGACCCTTTATCTCTTATTCGGGTAAGGTGGTGAGGCCTAAAACCTTTATGCTTGGCGGGACGGTTTTAGTTGCGGCAATCGTCTTTGCCGCACTTCTTTATTTTCGGCCCGACGTAAATTTCATCGTAGCCCGGGACCCGATTCAACCGGTTAAAGGGGTAAACAGGTACGTCTATGCTCTTCAGAACAACACGGGTAAGAGTTTCACCTTCCGGCTTACGGTAGACCGTCCCTTGGTCCTTATCGGAGAGCCGGAGGTTACCGTCCCTCCGTACTCCATAAAGCATGGGATGGTTATGATAAAAGCGAAGACTTCGGTTTCAAGCGTTACGTTTAATCTTGTCAACGGTACGAAGACTCTGAAGCGGGAGGCTGGTTTTCTATGAAGAAACTTATATACGTACTTTACGTTATGTTTGCCATACTGACGACGATAACCTTCGTGGTGGCATTTCACGTAAACGACGGTTTGGTCGAGACGAATTACTACGGGAAGGCGACGGGATATTTCAGGGCAAAGGAAGCCGAAAGGGCTATGGCACTGTCCTTTAAGTTGCCCGATGGACTCAGAGCGGGTAGTAACGTCTTTTCGATAGGCCTGTTTTCCGGGGGAAAGCCTTTTAAGGGGGCAAAGATGACCCTTTACGTCGGTAATGTATCAAATACAAGGAGCGATGCTTCCTACGAGCTTAAGGAGATAAAACCAGGCGCATATTCAACCGGCATAGTAATACCGTCGGCGGGCAGGTGGTTTTTCAGAGTAGATGTTTCATCGGGTACCCTGAAAACCGATAAAAGCTGGTTTGAGTACATAACGTGATTCCGTAGATAGCATAAGCACTGAGGCTGAATATGTTTTCGATGTTGGAAAGCACGCTAATCGGTAGTGTATGTAGTGTATGCAGTAAGGGTGGTATCGCCATAAGCGGTATCGGCGGCAGTACCGGCATCGGCGGCCTTGCCATAGCCTTATTTCTTACCGGGATTACCGGAGGGTTTGGGCACTGCATTGGCATGTGCGGCCCGCTGGTGGCGGTTTATTCGGCGGGTCTCAGGGACGGCCGGTGGTTTCACCACGTGTTGTTTAATCTTGGCAGGATTACTACGTACGCTATAGCCGGAGGGTTTGCCGGACTTACCGGATCGTTCGTAAGCGTAGTTTCTCCGGTAGCGGTACTCCAGCGCGGTGCCCTGTTGCTTACGGGAATTATGCTTGTACTTGTGGGTCTGGTTAGAGCCGGGTGGCTTACTTTTAAAAGAGCTTCCACCTCAAGCTCCTCCGGTAAAACAGGAGGGGTTGCCGCGTTAATCCCCGGTGCGTTAATTTCCGGCTCGTTAATCTCGCGACGGGTTCATGTTTTTAGAATGCTGGCGTCTGCCGGGGCCTATTACCCCTTTGGAATATTGACGGGGTTTTTGCCATGCGGTCTTCTTTACGGGGTAGTACTCGCTGCCGCCGGGGCCGGTGCATCGTCGGCGTCTCCGGTACGGGGGGTTATTACCGGAGTGGGGCTTCTGGCCTCATTCGGCGTTGGTACTTCCCTGTCCATGCTGTTGTTAGGCGGGGTCTTTTCAATGAATATTCCATGGTTTGGATTGCGGTTTGGACGGCGCTTCGGGCAATGGTTCAGGGAAAGGTCGTACAAGTTTTCGGCCTTATTTCTCATTCTGGTAGGGGGTATATTTCTTTTCAGGGCGTGGAGGTAAGGTAACCCATGTCAAACGTTATACCAAGTGGCATTCAAAAGAGTGAAGGACAAAAGATTAACACGAAAGGCACGAACAAAGGCACGAAAGGCACGAAAAGGTGCAGAAGTGTAGTGTCCTTTTTCGTGTTGTTCGTTATTTTCGTGCCTTTCGTGTTAATCTTTTGTCTGTCCTTGTCCTTTACTTGTTTGACCTCAACTTGATATTAGAGGTAAGGTGTCTGATGTCCAACGTTAAATGTGCCCATTGCTTAACCGGGTTTCCGGAAAGAAACGCCCTGTACTATGAGGCGGGGGGTGAAAGAAAGGCTTTTTGTTGCAACGGTTGCCTGGGAGTTTACCGCGTTATTAATAATGAGGGGCTCGGAGAGTTCTACAATAAACCAGACCGGAGCAAAACCGCGCTATCGCCGCCGGAACAATCGATATTACCCGAAGTCGGGGCTTTCGAAAAGAACGTTCGGTTAACAGACGGGCCGGTGAGTGAGGTAGACATCTATATAGATCATATACGATGCGCCTCCTGTGTATGGTTAAACGAAAAGGCTCTTACGAAGCTTAAAGGGGTAATCGGGGCACGGGTTAATTATAGTACCCACAAGGCCGTTGTCAGATGGGATGCTAACCTGGTGGGCCTTAAGGATATTGTCGAACGAATAATCGCTATAGGGTATCGTCCCCGGCCGTATTCGGAGGACGAAGCTTTTAAGGCCCAGTCCGAACAAAAGCGGGATTTGCTTATCAGATTCGGTACTGCGGCTTTTCTTTCATCCCAGCTTACGTTGTATAGCGTAGCCCTGTATGCCGGATATTTCCAGGGGATGGAAGCGGGGCAAAAAATCTTTTTGCAGATTATCGCTATGGGAATCGCTACACCCGTGGTCTTTTATTGCGGATTTCCATTTATAAAAGCAGCCATGGTCGGATTAAGACGATTTTACTTTAATATGGACTCGTTAATAGCCGCGGGGGCGCTTTCGGCTTATTTGTATAGCGTTTGTCAGATATTTAATGGCGCAGAAGTGTACTTTGATACGGCTTCCATGATAATTACGATTATTTTATTGGGGCGTTACATCGAGTTATCCGCTAAAGCCGGTGCATCCCAGGCGATAAGACGACTGGCCGAACTGTTGCCAAATGAGGCCAGAGTTATAAACACCGGCGATGATGTAAAAACCGGTAGCAGCGTAAAGGTTAACGACGATATACAGGTAAGCGACAGAGTGATTATTGCCGTCGGTGCCGTGTTAACCGGCCAACTCGTAGAGGTGCTGCCCGGACAGCGAATCCCTCTGGATGGAAAGGTTGTGGAGGGAGCGTCCGAGGTGGACGAATCTATAATAACCGGCGAATCAAAGCCCGTTTCCAAGGACGTTGGCGCTACGGTTATCGGCGGTACCTTAAATCTCTACAGGCCGTTTATCTTTAGGGTAACCAATGTCGGAAAGGAGACAGTTGTCGCTAAAATAATAAAAGCCGTCGAAGACGCGCAGGCCGGTAAGCCCCGGATACAAACGTTGGCGGATCGCCTCGTGGGGCATTTCGTTAAGGCCGTGCTCTTTATAGCGGCGGTTACGTTATGGTATCACCTTATTTGGTCAGGCGAATCGACGGGGCAGGCGCTTATGGCGGGTATTTCCGTTGTCGTTATCGCGTGTCCGTGCTCGTTG
>JADFXJ010000151.1:3913-8101 GCA_015233615.1 Nitrospirota bacterium | reverse complement strand
GCCCGAATGTTTTTCTCGTCGTCAACGAGTAGAATGCGAAGTTTTTCTTCCAAATTCTGCGTGCTTATGGTACCTCTCGTTTTTTATTCCACGATAACGTAAAGCCTTGATAAGGCAAGAGAGGCGTCTTTATGTCCCAACGATATTCATATTCATCCGTATTCGCGATTGACTCTTTAGCCTCACCCCTTGCTAAAGCAATACATTTTAGATTAAGGCTCTTTGTCATATCTCTGACGTAAATTTTTACTCTTTTGGCTAGCGAAAGAGTTGACCAAACCTCCCTGTTGTTTTTTGCCGATCTTATAGACCTGAAGAGTGCCACAACCGTTATCTCCTGATCTGGTTCTATTGTTACTGCGTCCAATTTATAAACATTATTAACATCGTCGCCTTTACAGTGGTAATCCTCTAAGGCATTTTTGTTGAATACGGTACTCGGTTTGCCCGCCTCTTGTATGCTTGCCTTTATAGCAGTATTAAATAGAGGAGCATCTTCTTTCTCGATACCAAAGGCAGCTTGATAAGTCAAAGGAGCTCCTCCAATATTTTTTACAACTTGTTCTATTGTTAATTCGACGTAAATGCGGTCTGTTGTATCAAGATTCTCATGAAGATCGCGTAATTCGCCTACTACTTCGTCTGAGATCTTTCTTAAAACGAAATACACATCGACACTGGGTTTAATATACGACTTTGTAAAAATTTGCTGTCTTAACTCTTCGAGGTACTCTTTTGGGATAAAAACCTTGAATAAAGCATGGAATGAACTATCCCTAAAAGCTTTTAACATATTTTCGGCTCTCTCCATGAACTCACCCTTGTGGACTTGATCCAGGGTGATGCCAATAATCACCGCAATTAACACTGCAAAGCCAAGTTCAGTAAAGAAAAGTCCCAATAAATAAAAAATAAAATAAGTGGAACTTTCGGGGAAATAACGAGTTAATACGATTCCAACGGCAAGAAACACTCCAGCAAATATGAGACCTTTCGTACTAAATAAACTTATCTTCAATTTTAACCACTTTATAGAAGGCGTTGATTCTTTTTCGTGGTCTTCGCCCATGCCCTCCCTCCCATGCCGAGAAATAAAAAATGCAGAATTTCAATAGCAAACGGAGGAATCCCTCTGGAACTCCCCCGTTTACGGGTGCTTTACTGCCTGTCCGACCACTTCTTGTCCTAGGAGAATATTACCCCTTCGTACATCATCGTCACTCTAACCTCCTTTGATTTTTTTGAAATCTTTTAACTTATCTAGTTTATTTTAATATATTTTATCATAATTTTTCAAGTAAACGGAGAGTTTGGAGGATTTTGTCAAGGCCAATTCCAATTTTGATGCTCCGGGCAATAAAAAGCCCGCTTACGGTTCGGCAAGCGAATGCAAAACATCACGCCAAACGCTGTAGCAGGCTTAGACTGGCGGCTAAGAGAGCCTTTCTCCTGCCGTCTTGCCGGGGTTTATACCTTAGCTGATTTTATTATAACACGGATTATCGGAAAAAGATATAAAAAAAACGACATTGAAATCAATCCGGCACCGGAGCGTAAATCTTCCTTAATCACCGTAAGAGGAGACGCTTACGGAGGCGCTTGATGAGCATGATAGGCGCTTTCAGCCCTTGTAAAGCGGCAGGAGCACCCTGAAGCAGGAACCCTGTGGTTCCAGCGGAGTGTATTGGACCCGCCCGCCGTGGGCCTCCGTCACCTCTTTCACTATAGTCAAACCAAGCCCCATGTATCCGGACAGCTTGTAAGCGCCGGCGGTGCCTGAGGCGCTTGATGAGCCTCCGGATTCGCCGGACGTTTCTTCCAGGCTTTCCGTATGGGTTGCCGGCACTTTCTCCGTTGTCGCCTGGTCCTCCGGCAAAGGCTGGCGCATGCCTTTAAAGTACGGATCGAACATGCGTCTCTGGATTTCGTCGGGTATGGACGGCCCGTCGTTGGTTACCCCTATCTCCGTGTATCCACGCCTGTTGGTGAGCAACACGTTAACCACGGAGCCTTGCGGAGAGACCCTGAGAGAGTTCGAAATCAGATTCGATATAACCCATGGGAACTTAACGGGATCTATGTCGGCCCATATCGTTTCGTCGCCAGTGTTTGTGTACTGTAAGGCCACGTTGTGCTCCGCGGCGAGCAGTTCGAACGGTCTCAGCCACTCGGCAAGCAGCTCGCTCAGTTTGACCACTTCGAAGTGCATTCGAATCGCCGCGCCGGCAATATTGTCGGCCTGCATGAACTGGTTGGCCACCGAACGAATCCGGGCTACGTCGCTCGATATCGTATCGAAGAGAAAGGCGGTACGCGCGTCGAACAGGTCCTTTTTTTGCGCTAAAAGTTCCACTGCCGTGCCGAGTGATTGTACCGGTGTTTTAAGCTCGTGGGAAAGAACGCCGATGAATTCGGCCCTGAGCCGCTCCCTTTGCCGTACCTCCGTTACGTCGTGAAGCAAAAATATCGTCGACACACGCTCTCCGGAGGAAGACAGCACCTCCCTGACCCTGGCTTCGAAGCTCCTGATCTTACCCTGCGCCGGGGCACCAGTGTGCCCGGGCCCCGTGAGTACCCCACTGTCGGTTGGTAGGGGGGTGGCGGCTGACGGCTCTGCCGACTCCTGCGCCGGGGTCGCCAACCCCTCCGCAATGGGGACGGCGGAACCAGTGGCCACCATTGCGGCATGGGCCCTGGGCACCTCCGTGTCGAGGTCGAATATGATAGCGCTATCCTGCATGGTTTCAATCCACGCCCCCTCGTGCGGGGGCGACAATGAGGCGCTTATGGAGCGCGCACGTGCCTCCATCGCTCCGGCGGCCTCCAGAGGTGCTTGTGCACTAGTGGCCAGTGGTGCACTAGTGGCCACCGGCGGCCTGGCCGACGTGATATCCCTGAAGACGTCCCTCAGTTTGAAGTAATTGTCCGAAACGGTTGGCATGTCGTTCCAATGTGTTCCAACGATTGTGCCGGCACCGATACCAATAAGCTGCGCCATTCTTTGATTTACGTGGGTAATGCGCCCTTTGTTGTCCAGGGTGATTATCGCGTCTTCGACGGAGGACAGGAGGGTCTCGAGCTGATTCCTCTGCCTGAGTATTCTTTCCAGGTTGAGCTGGTCCGTATGGGTTACTCTCTCCCATAGCAACGTAAGTTCCTCGTTAAGAATCCGGAATTCGAGGCTCGTGGGCGCCGGCAGCCTGAGCTTGTCTCCCGGCTGCGGCTTTGACCGCAGCACCTCGGCAATGTCCTTAAGCGGTTTTGCCAGCCTGACGGAGACGGAATCCACAACTAAAAGCGTGGCGAAAAAGGTCGTAAAGAAAATCACCGCGAGTAATACCAATACCACCCGTCCGGCGTGCTGAGTCCTGGCAATAAGTCCGAACATCCCCTTTTCGTTTATTAAGGCCAGCTCCTCGAGCTTGTCGTTCATCTGCCGGGTTAATTCTGCGGCAGATTGCGGCCCAGCGAATTCCGCAAAGGCAGAGCCCTCAGCCGCCAGGGCACCATAGTGCCCGGAGAGCGCCGGCCTTTCGGCCAGTGGTCTTCGGCCCCCTTTCCATAGTTCCCAGATCTCTTTAATCCTGGCTGCGATTTTATCTTCATCAGGTTCGGTGATATTTTTCAGTTCGAAGTTCAGAGACTTTTCGAACTGGATAATCCAAACTTCATTTGGCCGCTGGTTCAATGACTTTTCGGGATAACCCTCAGGGTAATGAAGGGCGCTCCATGCCCGCTGCATTTTTCTGGCCGCCTCGATGGAATCGTAATTGGAGTGTACCACCGACTCGGTAACTCCGGTTGCTATGAATATCGCGCCAATAAAGAAAGAAGCGGCCACAATTGCAAACATGGCAACCACTATGATATAACCCCTGAGGATTTTCTTTCGTAAAGGTGGAAGGATCTCCATTAAGCGCCCCCTTTGAAAAACGAAGGACTTGAAGGACTTATTAACCACGAAAAACACGAAAAGCACGAAAAAAGGATCGTTTCTCCTTTCACTGCCGGACAGGCCCTGGAATCCGTCCTTAAGTCCTTGTCCCTTTTCGTGTTTTTCGTGTTTTTCGTGGTTAAAAGGTCCTTGTCCTTATTTGTCACTTTCCCACCTGGAGCCGGGCCGGTACGGGGTTTGATATAACCCCTGAGGATTTTCTTTCGTAAAGGTGGAAGGATCTCCATTAAGCG
>JADFXJ010000151.1:0-3813 GCA_015233615.1 Nitrospirota bacterium | reverse complement strand
CGGGCCGGTACGGGGTTTGAGATATGATATGTGTATCTATGCCCACGGAGTCGTTAATGAAATCCTGGAGTACCGAGCCGAACAGGCGTTCTTTCAGCGGGGATCTTTCCGTCTTGCCGAATATGGCGTGGCGTACCTTGTGGGTCTGAGCGAAGTTCACCAGCGTCTCGGCCACGTCCTCCCCTTGAAGAGTAACCACCTCGGCTCCCAGTTGTTTGGCGAGCTTTAAATTCGAGAGCAGCTTTCTCTGCAATGCCGAGTCTATACGCTGCGGGGATTCGAGTTTTCTTTGCACGTAGACGACGTAGCAGCGCGCCGAAAGCTGGGCGGCCAGTTTACCCGCCTTTCTCATGAGTGACTCCGCGTTTGGAGCCCCGGAACTGATCGCTACCATCACCGCTTCGTCCGCTTCCAGTCCAATGCGTTCGGGCGACAAGGGATCCTCCTCGATTCTTCTGAGTTGATCGTCGGCAGCCTCCTGAAGTGCCAGTTTGCGCAGAAATGACAGGTTTTCGTGGGTAAAGAAATGAAGGAGCGCCGTAGAGGCTTTCTCCATGTTGTATATTTTGCCCAGGCGCAGGCGTTCCCTTAACTCTTCTATTGTGACGTCCACGTTGACGATCTGGTCGGCCCGCTGCAGTATGTAATCCGGCACCCGCTCGCCAACCGGCACCCTTAGTGCGGCATTCACCTTATCGGCGATGGCCTCGAAGTGCTGTATGTTTAACGTGGTTATGACGTTGATTCCACATTCGAGGATTTCCATTACGTCCTGGTAACGTTTCTCGTTTTTGGAACCCGCCGCGTTAGTGTGGGCCAACTCATCGATGAGAACGATTTGCGGGTTGCGCCTGATAACCCCGTCAACGTCCATCTCCGGTATGGTGGAGCTTGAGGAGGCGCTTATCGTGCCTGATCCATTTTTCGTCATTCCGGCTTGCCCGGAATCTAAGTCCCTACCTATACTTAACCTGAGGGGTTCAACCGACTCGAGCCCTTTCATGAGGTTTATAGTATCCGGTCGGCTGTGAGGTTCGACGTATCCGGCGACAACGTCGTAACCCTGCTCCCTGAGCCTGTGGCCCTCCTGGAGCATGGCAAAGGTCTTTCCCACCCCGGCGGCGTACCCCAGGTAAATCTTGAGAGACCCCTTTGTCTTTCTCTCTAAAAGCTTTTCGAATCCGGCCATTTCCATGTTCTGAATTACCCTTTTCGTCTCCGTAGATTTTATGCAGAACGCGTAGCCGTCCCTACATCGATGAAGGCGTTGCATGCAAAAACGGCGTCATTTAGCGGACTCGGGCAGTGTTAAATATTTCGCCGCAATGCTCCAGTCATACAATACACGGTAATCATCATAAAGTGATCTTAATTCCGTGGTTCGTTCAATCCACCAGAACCGGCTTGTGTGATTTTCTACGGTTAAATTTTTCGATTTTAAAAAGGCATCCACATAGTGCAATACACAATAGAATAATGCGGTAACCCCCCAGTCGGGATACTTCTCTTTGATAGATTCGTAAAATTCCTTATTGCGTTGAGCTTGCCCGATATGCTTCTTTACCGAGAGCATTTGTCTGAATAAACCACTTCGGCATTTATGGGGGCATCTTCATCAGGATCGAAAATAGTATTGAAATGGAATATTAAATCAGGGAATTGATCGACAATCTCCAATTCCTTCTTATAAATAGGCTTTAGGGCCGTAATGCTGTAATCATCGACAAACGTCCATATTCTCAATAGATTCCCTTCCAGCCTGGAAGCTATTTTCCTAATATTGGGAAGGCTGCGAAATTCTTCTCTTATTTTTGACAACGCCGACGAAACATATCCGGAAAATTGTTCCGTTGGCGGTAAAAACCCTCCGGTAAAAGATTTTTTATCTATGGTCGATAGGTTTCTATGCTTATCCGGTGTTTGTTGGTATTTTGATTTCGTTTTCACTTCGAATCCACATCCGTATCCACTCTTTTCCCTCCTGGTGTGCCGGCGGCACCCTGGGCGCTACAATCAATTGAAAAATACCTTGATTATACTATATAATTATACGATTCCAATTGTCAACGGTTCCCCCGCTGCGTGTTAAGCCAAAATAGAAATGTCCTATTTTAACCAAGATAAGAATGTCCTGTTTTGACGTTTGAAAAACGTTTCCGATTCTAGGTATTTTGCTCATTTTGCTATTATAGCTTACTCCGTAGAGTTTTTGTCCTTGCCTTGTCCTTGTCCCTGCGACAGTCCCCTTTAGGGGACGTGGTCGCAAAGGGGTGACAAGCGCCCGTTCACCCTTGAGGGGGAACGAAGGCGCAAGAGGGGGTAGATATTCTAAGTCGCACCCCAGACTCCTTAAACTTGTGCAGGCCCCTGGCATTTACCGTTGGAATGCCTTTATCGTTGAAATCGGTATAGTGGCGTTTACTTAACGCGGGTAAGATGGAACGTATCAACCGAGAAGGCTTTGTCGATCTCTTCCCGAACTATTTGTCGGATTTCGGCTTTGGTTGGTACTTCGTCTTTCCTGGGATAATCGGAAAGCTCTTTGCGCACTATGGCTACAACTTCATCTTTATCAGGCTTCTTGTCAAGCTCGGCCTTGATTGTAACCACAAACTGACCGAACAATTCTTTCATCGTCGCTTTTAAATCTTCAGTTGTTGACACATCCAATTCCATTTCTCAATTCTATCACGGAGGAAACAGGCTGTCAAGAGTTATTTCCTCCTCAAGCAATCCAATCAATACTTTATTTTACAAAAAATTATACGATTCCAATTGTAAACGGGCCCGCTACGGCCCGGCAGCCCGACAAAACTCACTTTGCAATCCATTTCGCGGGGAGCCGCCATTAAATATTGTCGTCACTGCCGGGCAAGTCCAGGAATCTGCTCCTCATAACTCTTTTATTTCGCCACCGGCTCGGCCTCCGGTTTTACTAAACCCTTCGACGTTTTGTCTCGATATAAACATGTCCAGGAGCGGCACGGCAAAGGAGTACTTTCCATGCCGGTTTTTATATATCAGGCCGGCGTTTGCCGTGGTGGTAGTGCCGTTAGTACCGATACCCGTTATTTCGAAAGCGGAGCCGTTATACTGCAAATCCAGCCGGTATGAAACGCCGTTAATGATTATAACGGGGATATGCAGTTTAAAGTCGGACGTCAGAGTCGAAGCGGTGCAGTTGTTGAAGGGGCTTGCGTCGCTGACTATACCGGCATTTACTACGGTCAGGGTCGAGCCGGCCGAATGATATTGAAGGTCCGCCCAAAAATTCGAGCCGTTGTATGTTATGACGGGTATATGCACAACGAGGCTTGTGGAGGCGCTTGATGAAACGGAGGCAGCACAATTGTTCCCACCGGCAGATTTTATAACGAACAACGTGATCGAGCTTGCCGGTAGCGTTGCGCTGAAACCCGTGGCACCGACCGCTTGATCCACGTCACGCACAATGGCAGCCAGGTTGTCGCCGCTATAGCGGTAGACCTGTGCGGTAGTGGTAGTCGAATTGCCAATCCCGGTCAAGGTGATATTGCCTGTCTGCGCGCTGAGTGTCTTGTTGATAACCATTATGGTCGTTGCCGAGTCGCTGCCGCGCCTGGCCGCATAGACGGCCAATTGCCCGCGATCGGAGCTTACCGCGGTTACGCTCGTATCGCCGAATTGTCCCCCGGCCCCGTCGTAGTTGCGATACATGCGAAACGCGCAGGCGCCGCCTGTTTCGACGCTGCCCCACAGATTGGCCATGTCCAGCCCCTCCTGCCCGAAAATACCCAGGATATCGGCCTGGGCAAGCGCCCCGTTGATGCTCTC
>JADFXJ010000150.1 GCA_015233615.1 Nitrospirota bacterium | reverse complement strand
CTCTGAAAGCGGTTAAAGATTGTCCCTATGGGTATCATCCTCATTTTCATGGACATGTCGCGAACGTCATCGACCAATTTTGTCAGGAAAGTGGATGACTTCAACAATTCCAGGTCTTTGATATCCAGGGCCCTCTGCTTTATTCCACCTGTGGCAACGACGAGTTCGCCTACGAAATTCAGCAGCAAGTCAAGCTTTTCCGAATCTACACGAATGGTACTGGTAGTACTGGAAATGGGCTGACCGGCAGTACCACTACTACCAAGGCCTTCCCTTACTTGTTGCTGCTTATCCAGGGCCGCATCGACTATTTCCCTTCTTACAATACCTTCCTTAACCAGGATATCGCCAATATAAGGCTTTTCCCCGGAACCCTCCGCCTCCGATACCTGTTTTTTCAGGGCAATGTCAATATCCCGCCTGGTTACCACTCCTCCTTTAACCAGGATATCCCCAAGCATCCAGGAATCTTCAGGGAGCGACCGTATCATCCGAACGTATGTGTCAATCGAGCTGTGAGGCGGAATGACCTTGATTTCACTATCGTCCATTACAAATTCGAATACGTCTTCGATGGTTTGCTTATTGCAGGAACTGTTAAGATCTATCTCAAAACCCAGGTAACAATCCTCCGGATCCATCTCTTCAGCCCGTGGCAAGGCTTCGACAATGGTGGCCAGGTTAATTATCCGTCCTAACTTTGACAGATAGTTTATCATCGATATGGGGTCCATGCCGTCTCTGATCACGCTCTTGCCAAACCTCAACGATACGTGCCAGGTGCCTGAGCCATGGGACGAAACGCCGGCGTCCTCGCCTAAAGAGGCACTTGCAATTGAGCCGGGATCGCTTGAATCGGAGGCACTTGAGCCAGTGGGACTTGAATCTGTGGCACCCGGTGCTTGAAACATGTACACCGTCAAACAAGAGGAAATATCGTCACCGGTATCTCTTACTTTATCTTTTACTTCATTGCCGAGTTTATCGCTAAAGGAACACTCTACAAGTTTTTTAATGTGATCCTTGCTCTTTAACATCAGGCCTATCAAATCACAGGAAACATCGATTTTCTCGCTACGGAGCCTGTCGAGTACGTTTTCCACCTTATGAGTGAAACGTTCGACGTCCTCTAAACCGATTATGCCGGCCGAACCCTTTATAGTGTGGGCTGCCCGAAAAAGTGCGTTTATGTTGTCTTTATCATCCGGATGGGATTCGAGATTCAGAATAAAGTCCTCCATGTTTTGAAGAACCTCTTCGACCTCTGCCAGGAATGTCTGTTTTATCGCGCTTAAATCCATTCTCTTTCCTCGTAGTAAAGTTATAGTGGTTAAGTGTTACGTGTAAGTTGATTCGATACCAAAGGAATACGCCATTTTCGGGAATTCCTGCCTTCTTAACAACCGGCTTTTAAAAAACGTTAACGCAAAAATTCGAAAAACCCATCCATAAGAGTTTGCAGGTGCCTATTGTTTTAATGGTATCAATATTACGTTATGCGTGTCAATAGAAAAATGTTGCACTGAGGTTCCCCCATTGTCTCCAATTCCGGTCAGATTCCGGACGGATTCAGGGGCTTGTAGGAATGACGGAACATCGAAAGAACTCCTGCTATAAATAATACTGAATAACGTTGTAAAATAATATTGATTCCGTTGTATCACGTATGTTAGAGTATACAATCTATTTTTTCACGCGCTGAAAAAGGGGAAAAGAAGCTATATATTTAGCGGTTCCATTTCAATTTAATGAAAGCAATGATAGAAAAACTTCGGAATGAAATAAATTCTCTTGGCAAAAAGATTGACCGGCGTGTGAAAATAATGGAGGTGTGCGGCACTCATACGGTGGCTATTTTTAAGCACGGAATAAGGGAGCTACTGCCAAAAAACATCAAGCTGATAAGCGGTCCCGGCTGTCCGGTGTGTGTAACCTCCGTCGGGGACGTCGAAAGAGCCATGGAAGTGTCACTTCAAAGTGACGTAGTGTTTGCAACTTTTGGTGACATGTTAAGGGTTCCCGGCGTTAAAAAATCGCTTAGCGACGTTAAAGGCGAAGGTGCCGATATTCGGGTAGTGTATTCGCCGATGGACGCACTGAAACTCGCGGTTGAACAGAAGAGCAAAAAAGAGGGTAAAAGAGAGCCCAAAAAAGTGGTTTTTTTTGCCGCAGGTTTCGAAACGACGTCTCCATTAATCGCCGCAACGTTAGACATTGCGGAAAAAGAGAAAATCGAAAACTTTTACATTTTATCCGTCCATAAGTTAGTACCCCCCGCGCTGGATGCACTGCTTGCCGGCGGTGAGGTTGAAGTAGACGGCTTCATGTTGCCCGGCCACGTAAGTACGATAATTGGCAGCAGGCCATACGGCTTCATACCACAAAGGTATAAAAAATGCGGTGTCATCACCGGATTCGATGCTATTGACATCCTCCAGGGCATATACATGCTGCTCCATATGATCGCAAATCGCACGTTTTCAATCGAAATACAGTACTCAAGA
The DNA here is from genome assembly GCA_015233615.1 of Nitrospirota bacterium. Taxonomy (GTDB): domain Bacteria; phylum Nitrospirota; class Thermodesulfovibrionia; order Thermodesulfovibrionales; family Magnetobacteriaceae; genus JADFXJ01. Next base: position 5,640 of record JADFXJ010000150.1, on the reverse strand, counting down.
GCGGTAAGAGAAGAAGGCAACCCTAAAGCCGTATCGTTAATGGAACAGTATTTCGAGCCTGTAGATACTATGTGGAGGGGCATCGGGGTGATAAAGGCCAGTGGTCTCGGTTTAAAAGAAAGCAAAAAGCACCGGGACGTTAACACCCACTATGATTTTAAACAAACGGTATTCGAAGTACACTCCGCGTGTTCCTGCGGCGATATATTAAAAGGTATAAAGGAACCTTTCGATTGCGTCATGTTTGGCAAAAATTGTACTCCCGAAAATCCCGTAGGTCCCTGTATGGTCAGCATGGAAGGAAGCTGTTCGGCATATTACAAATACATCGGCCTGAACAAGTAATTACGATGCAATTACTATATTTATATAATTATATTGATAATTGCTCGACTAATTACTCAACCATCGCAGATTCTTTGCCGGGACATGATCGTGCAAGTGTTTAGCGTAATGGCCGTATGTGCTTGTTTTGTCACCATTCATAGTTTTATGGTGTCCAATAGGGGGAAAATGTTTTTCCAACGGGTGCTTGGAGAGACGTTTATGAAGTGTTGGTATCGGGTAATGTTTGTTATTTTGAGCGCTATTATGATGTCGGGGGTTTACCTTTTCCTGGCAACAATCCATGATGACGTTTTATTCGTATTCCCGTCATGGATGAAATGGCCCATGCACATTGTACAAGTCGGAGGGATGTTTTTTGGAATGGCATCGCTTCTTGTGTTGAATGCTCCGGAATTCTTTGGCTTAAGCCAGGCAAAAAGGTATAAGCCTGGAAAGTTTGATGTAAATCTTAATGCAGGGAATCCCGATGGCTTTGCCATGAACCTTGTCACGAACCTTTCCTTTCATCTTTCAGGGAGCCTTTCCATTGACGGTCTGTCACCCTTTGAGTTGGTTACCACCGGAGTTTATTCGATTGTTCGCCATCCCATTTATCTTGCCGGTATTTTAATGATAACCTTCCAGCCCGTTGTAACGTATAATTGGCTTACGGTTACGGTAATGTCCGATTTGTACTTTATAGCCGCGGCGATAAAGGAAGAGCGTGCGCTGCAAAAACTTCCGGAGGTTGAGTACTGCAAGTACATGGATAGGGTACCTATGTTTAACTTACTCGCCGGAATTTACAGAAGATGTAAGATGTAAATAGAAGATGCAACGTGATGTGGTATTACGGGTAAAATTGCGGGTAAAATGTAAGGTGTATGGCGCATGGAAATAAGAAAGATACCATTTTACTATTACTATAGATTATTAAAGTGGAATAGGTTTTCGGACCGTTCACCTATTGGGGCATCCCTGAAGATAACCGCAAGGTGCAATCTGCGATGCAGGCATTGTCCCTGGGACAAGAACCCTGCAACGGACATTTCCCTGGATGAGTGGAAAAGCAGAATAGACGGGCTCTATGCCAGGGGTGTTGTGGTAACGGTTATAGAGGGAGGCGAGCCGACTCTATACCCCGGGGTGTCGGAATTGATAGATTACGTTAAGTTTAAGGGCATGTACTCTATATTGATAACCAATGCCACGACGAGCATCTCTGGCCTCTCTCCCCACGTCTTTTGGGTTTCCCTGGATGGGATGGAGAAAAACAACGATAAAATTCGCGGCCCCGGTACTTTCGATAAGGCGGTTGCAACGATTGCCCAAAACATGGACAAAAAGATAGTTACCCTTACGTCCCTTTCAAGGAATAACGTGTCGGACATCGAACCTCTTTGTAGTATTCTGTCCCCCCTGGTACACGGAATAATGTTTAACTTTACGTATCCTTACGCGGTGATTGCCGAAGAGTGCCTGGACGCGCGGGAAAGAAGGGAAGCCGCCGCTAAAATACTGAGCCTTAAGAGCAGATATCCAAAGATCTTAAATTCGAACTCCTATCTGAAGTCCGTCGGGAGGAAAAAGATTGTAACCCCCTGGCTCTTAACCACCGTCATGTGTGATGGTACGGAGATACAGGGCTGTATGGTGAGGCACATCGAAAAGGAGAATTGTTTAAATTGCGATATGGGGTGCTGCGTGGAGCTATCGAACACGTACATGATGAAACGGGATTCGGTGAAGTTTTGGAACAGGAGCTTCGGTCTGACGAGGTTTATTTAGATGGGATACTATGATGGAGAAATACGACGGGGTAATAACGACGGGATATATCGGCATATCAAACGGCGATAAGGACGATTGAAAATGTTAAATGAGGAGCTGCTTTGCAAACTTCAGAAGGACTTAAAACCGATTATGTTGATTGAATGTAAGCAGTCGGATGCAAATCTTAACCTGGCTGATCATTGTACACAACTATTTCGATATTTCTCTGTTACCGAGGCACGTTTCAGTATTTTGACAAACGGGATTATCTATCGTTTTTTCACAGACCTCGAAAAACCGAATCAAATGGATACCAAACCCTTTCTGGAATTCAATTTGCTTGATATCCAGGAGCCGCTTGTTGAAGAATTAAAGAAGCTGACAAAGCAGAACTTTAACCTAGAGTGGAGATTGTTATTTCGGTTCTGTGCAACCTAAAGGGGAAAAATGGTAAAATAGTAGTAAGACGCATCCTGCAACGGTTGAAGGAGACCGTCGCGGGCGAGTTAGAGCTATCAAAGCGAGTAAGGCAAGTGGAGATATTGTCCCAGTTAAATGGATTGCAGGAAATCGTATTTAAGGAGAAAGAAAATATGACATTGGTATACGACATAGAGAAAGACCCATATTATAGGCAAGTGAAAGAAAAAGGGGTCACGGAAGGCATGCGTGAGGGGTTTCAGGAAGGCGAACGTAAGGGGCTTCAAAAAGGAGAACGTAGGGGGCTTTTGAGGGGAATAAAATTAGCTCTCGATATTAAATATGGCAGTGACCAAGCCTCTGTATTTGATCAAATATCAGCCATTGACGACATAAACAGGCTGGAGCAGATCGAGGGGTTTATCAGAAAATCCGCAACCATCGATGACCTGATAAAACTCATCGGATAGCCTGCGTCCCCAGTATTAATGCTTGCTGCGATATTTATCTGTATGACGGGCTGTCGATCTATGGCTTATCGGGCTTATTGCTCAGGAGTTCTCTTAGCCCCTTCATTCCCGGCAATAAACGGGGGACTGTCTTTTGGTACTCGATGTACTGGTTACCGAATTGTTTTATTAACCGTTTTTCTTCCAGCATTGATCCAAAAATGAAATACAAAACAGAAAGAAGGGAAATCAGAATAAAGTTTCTTGTTAAGTAGGTGCTAAAGGTGACGGCAATGATGCTGCCAAGGTACATGGGATGCCTTACGACACCATAAATTCCATTAATTATCAAGGTGTTCCCTGCTAAGCCATCCTCAGTTAACCCATCTTCACCGCCTTCAGGCTGTTTGTACTTAACGTACCGGTATATTTGAGATATGCCGACGAATTCGAAAATACTAACGTACCTGAAGGGTAAGATTAAGATGATGCCCCCTACAATTTGAAGAAAGATAAAGACGGCTTTCAGATATGGCGGCAAGACGAAGTGAGGGGTATCGGGAATGTTTAGGATTAGACGAACTGCGACGCCCAAAGTAAGGGTGCTGAAGCACGTATACGCAAACCTGTAAAAAACCTTCATGAACAACCGCCCAAAAAACCTTTGTGCAAATCCCTTTGCCCACTCCGTAAGAAATAGTGAATGGAGCACGGTAAATGCCAAAAAAATGATCGTTACCAACAGTGAATTTTTATAATCCATCAGTGCTCCCTCTGTTCAAACCGCCACATATTCAGAAAAGGAATTACTTTCAGGGATAGGCAATTTATCTTCAAGTAATCCCTCGATAAGCATTTTAATGGCCTCATACATATTTATTTCTACTTCTTCGCGTACCGCTTCTTCGCGTATGATTCCGGTTGCTGCACAGCCCGGCAAATCCGGACAATACGCCGAGTAATTGTTTTCAGCCTTCTCGATTACAATAAGGAAGCGACGCATATTATTTAACCTCCTTCGTCAGGTGTTCCATCTTCTTTGCGTACCGATGTTACACCCATGGTTTATTATACGAAAAGTCAATAAAATAAACAACTACATCTACACCGATGGCATTACCTTCAGGAAAATATAAGGGCAGATTCCGGCCCGAGAATTCGGCTGATTACTAATAACCTCCTTAGTAAGCACATAAGCCATATTAAATAATATTTTTACAAATACTGTTTACCGCCATGTTAGACGTTGAAATAAGATCCGTTATTATGGATAATATATTCACTATGCCAAAAAAGTTAAGCTGGTTACATTTAAGCGATTTCCATTACAGTGAGAAAATCGCATCGACCTGGGAATTATCGAGGGGGCTATTTTTCAATGATATTAACAGGCTTCTGGAAAAAGAAAAAGTCGGCCCGTGGGATATCGTTTTCTTTACAGGAGACCTCGTTGGGCATGGCAAAAAGGAAGAATTTGATAAACTAAACGACGAGTTAACCATACTTTGGGATAATCTGCCTCCAAAAAGCGACGGCAAGAAACCCATTCTCTTATGCGTTCCGGGAAACCACGATCTAAAAAGGCCGGACGAGAAGATGAAAAAATCGGCTATATACAAAGCGTTTAAAAGGTGGAACGAAGATCCCGACGTTAGCGAGATTTTTTGGGAATCGGACGATAACGACTATAGAGGATTGGTAAACGATGCCTTTGCCAATTACGACGATTGGTTGAAAAGCTGCCGATTTCTCCCACCCGATGGGATAGTACGGGGTAGTATTCCCGGCGATTTCTCCTATTCGACGGAAATAAACGGTATTAAACTTGGCGTCATCGGCCTGAATTCTGCCTTTTTGCATCTTGACGACGTTGAGCTTGGTGAATTGGCTCTGCACGGGAGACAAATTCTTCGCGTAGCAGGCGATATCGATAAATTTTGCGCAAAGCACGATATAAACATACTTCTAACTAACCCATCACCCCGATCAATGGCTTCACAATAACTGCGAATTCAGGAAATATATACGACGGTCCGGGTTGTTTCAAATACACTTATTTGGCCATATGCATGAACATGATGAGCAATCAATCTCCAGCCATGGCGGGCCTTACGAACATAGCGTCCAGGGGTACTCCTTTTTTAGCGTAGAGCCGATCAAGGGAACCAAGAACAAGAGGCTGCATGGATATATTAGTGGAAAAATAGAAATCGACGGCAATGTGAGCAAACTTTTAAGCTATGCTCAATATCTCAATGATAGCACGAACACTCTCCAATATAGAGATGCGGCCAACTACCCGGAGAAATATTTTCTTACGGAAAACAATCGTCGCGTAGAACCTCCGCCCGTACGAGAATCGGTTGCCGTGGTTGTAAACCCTACGTACGTAAGCCATCGTGCACTTTCCGGCTTTTTCGTCGGACGGGATGCCCAGGTTAACGAAATATTCGGCCTCATCGGCGACCCTTCGGTATGGCTGGTTACCCTCTGGGGGCCTCCGGGCATCGGAAAAACCGAACTTGCCCTCCGAATAATGGAGCGTATAAATGCAGGCGGTAGCGGCAATCCCGTCGGTTGCGCTTTCGTATCACTTGAGGGCGTGGAATCCAAAGACGGTCTCGTGGCAAAGGTAAACGCCGCACTCGGCATTTCCGATAAAGCCGACGAA
>JADFXJ010000149.1 GCA_015233615.1 Nitrospirota bacterium | reverse complement strand
AATACTATTATTAAATGGGACGTAGCCGCGGCTATATGTATGGGTATCCCTAAAAAGCTCATTAACGGCACATGTATGAGACCGCCTCCAATTCCGAGGAGTCCGGACATTATGCCGACTAAAAAACTTCCTCCAAGGCCTATAGACATGTCCGGTGAATAGGTATGCACCTCGCCCATTGAATCACAGACAACTCTCGTCTTAGGTTCTATTTTATTTTTCGAGCATACGAGGTTGAATTCCTTTACGAAGACAAGACTGTACGATATCGCCAAAAGGAACATGGCAAAGACGATGGAAAAAACGACGACATTGAAATACCGTGATAAGTATGCCCCTATAATGACACCCGGAACAGCCACTACGGAAAACTTTATTCCAATTTCGTAATCTATCCTTTGTTGGCTGATGTAGGAGAATGTTCCGGACAAGGCATTTAAAAATACCACCGCCGTTGAAGTACCAATGGCATGTTGAGGAGTAAAGCCGTAAAACAGAAGCAGAATAGGTACCAGCAGAAAACCTCCCCCCGCACCAACGAGAGTGCCGACGCCTCCTACGAACACTCCCGTGACGATAACAGGCACGAGGTCAAAAAAATCCCTGATAAGGTTGTGATCGGCATTATGCCCGCCTGCAGCACAACCACCCAGCAATACCACAGCCAAGATAAACGGCAATTTGTTCACATCACTCCCTCAGCCACAGTATCCACAAGGCTCTTGTATGATTCCCGGTATTCTTTCGTTACGGTGTCAAGGGCGTTGTTTATGTTTTTTACGTATTCCGTGATTTGCAGAAGTATCTCCAATACCGACTGATTGGCCTCTTTCTTTACTTCTGCTTTTGCCAACTCAGCCACGACCTCATCGAGTTCGGCCTTTTTAGTCTGGAGAGTCTTATTAATTTCCTCAAAGTGCCCGATGAAGTTTTCTTCATCATCGATGGATGTTTCTATCTGAGACATATCTATCTTTAAAGCCCCAATCAGGCGCAGGCTTTCTGCAATATCCGATTTCCCTGCTTCCCTGCGCTTATTTAACGCGTTGACATCACTTACAAGACTCGCCTTATCTTTTAGTTCGCCAATATCAGAGATGGATTCCTCCAGCGAGGCCTTCTTCTCATTTAGTGTGGCTTTTTCAGTTTTAAGTACATCGGCCCTCTCTTTCAGTGTTGGCAACTCACTTTCCATAGTACGCAACTCTGATGCGATGGTATCAATCCGGTTTTTTATTTCAACGATGTCCCCTTCGGCTTCAAATTGCTTTGTGGCCAGGTCGTCGATACCGTCATAATGCGGAATCAAATAGGAAAGCTCTTCTTTTTTTGCAGACAGGGCGGTTACCGACTCTTTTAGCGAATCCACGCTGTGTTGGTTTTGCCGGATAGCTGTCTCCACCCGTTCCTTTTCGGCGATTCTTTCATTATATTTGGGCCTCAATTCCAAAAGTCGACGTTCAAGCTTCTCGACGGTATCAATCACAACGGCTATTTCCTCATCCCTTTTGCCGATAAGTGCGAACTTCTTTTCTATTTCCAACATACGATCGAGTTCTTTCCTGACGTTGTCTCTGATGTTTGTGTGGTTGGCCAGAAGATGCCCGGAGAATTCAGACTTCTCTAAAGCGGCTTTACAGTTTACGAGCAGTTCTTCCGCCTTTTTCTCAAACCTTGACAGTATCTCTTTTTTATATTCTATCTCTGTCAATTTATTTTGGATTGCCGATTCTATAGAGATCTTTTTCCTTTTCAGAATCAAATTTGACCCTGCCGCGTTTATAATCTTTACCAGGTCTTCTTTAGTGTACGTTACATTTTCATCCGGCATCACAGTGACCTCGCAATCTCGATAAGTTTTGACAAATGGCCGTCTAAAGCTTGTAATTCGTCTTCATAAGAGACCTTCGCAATATATGCATTCAGGAAATTCGCGATAGCCAGTTCTTTTTTTCTTTCTATTTCGTCATTTTGAGCCAGAGATTTTCCGATGGCATTTATCTCCAGTTCGTAAGCGTTTATCGTTTTGCCAAGCCTTGGAGCAAGTTCCCGGTTTGGTGCGTTTACCTCCTTTAGTGTTTGGAGCAAGGCCTTTCTGTCAGCCAGTTCTTTTTTTAGAGTCTGTATTTCTTCGGCATACGAAAAATTGCTGCCATTGATTTTATCGACTTCCTTTGAAAGAGACACCTTTTCTGAAATAAGGGTTTCTACCTCTTCCATACGACTTACAAGTTCATTGAACTTCACTTCGAGTTCCTGTACGCCTGCCCTCAATTGGGGCAAGATAAATTCGTCCGCTTTTATATAGTCCTTTATTGCAGGTATTTCCTCAGTGTACTTTTCGAGTGTTCCCGTGAGTGCCGATAACTCCTTTTCAAGTTTCGCTTTTTCGACGAAAGAGGCTGCAACTTTTTCCAGTCCCAGCACATCCCGCTCAAGTGTATCTTTTCTTGTAGAAAGTTCTTTTATCGAGACTGAGTTGTGCCTGGCCATTGCTTCCAGTTCAGGTATAACGGTATCGAAATTGCGCATACTCGTGTCTATCCCGGAGAGCTCTTCGATTAATGTCCGATGTCTCTTCCGGTACTCTTGAAGCATAGCTTCCTGCCTCTGGAATCGTTCTTCGATTTTCTCAGGCAAACCGATGACCGCACGCCTTTTCTTCAATACGAATATCTCGTTGTCTATAGTTTTCATTTCTTTTTCGTGCATGGCCAGTTCGACGTTCAGTCTTTTCAGCCTATCGTAGCTCTCAATTATGTCTTTATCGCTTTTATTCAGCCGAAGTGTCAGTCCTTCAAGCTCTACACATATGTTAGTGTGCTTCTTTGTAAGTTCGGCCAGCTCCGCAACAAGTGCTTCATCTTCGTTTGACAGGACGACCCTTTGGCCGGAGGTGGCAGCGGCACTTTGCAGATTGTCTGCCTGCCCCTGTTCACGGTATCGGTTTTCCTTAAGCATTGAGAGACCTCACTCCACCTTCGACGGGTGTGTTGCCGCCGTTTCCGATTGGAAAACGGGCAGCGGCTTGAACCTGAAAAAGAAGTTATAGACGTTTCCCGGAAACATTTTAAGCCGTGAATTATAAAAGTTTGCGAACTTGTTATAGCTGATACGGCTTTCGGCAATTCTCGTTTCAGTGTCCGACAACTCTTTCATAAGAAGACTGTACGCTTCGGAGGCTTTTAGAGCCGGATAGGCTTCGGCCACAGCCTGGAATTTAGAAAGAACGCTTTTTTCGTCAAAAGCCGGACCAGCCTTAGAAATATCCGCTGGGCCATTGCCTTTTTCCAGAGATTTTAAGTCAAGCGATTTTACGGCGCTTCGTACGTCCGAAACGTGAAGAAAAATGTTCTTCTCGTAATTCGTATATGTGGCGGCGCTGTTTATGAGGTTGGGGATGAGATCGTTTCGCCGCTGTAGCTGAGCCTCCACGTGTGCCCTCTCCATCATGGCCTGATAGGCGTTGATGGTAAAGAAGTTATAGTAATAAACGCCAGCGGATATTACAGCCAGTAAAAGCGACACGAGCCCCACTTTCATCACGAAAGACTGTTGCGACCAGAGTTTGTTCCCAAGCACGGTTAATGGATTTCGTCTTCTGAAAACTACAGCTGGCACCTCTTCCACAAGACCTAAATCTTTGGCGTACACCTTTTTGAGAATATCGTTTAACCGGTCTTTCTCAGTTACAGGCATTTTCCCCTCACCATTTTATCTATTGTTGTCCATTGTTTCAAACTGTTTCTAACCCTTTATCGTCAGGTACATTGGCTGGCCCTGCCTCACTATGTCCAGAAGTATACCCTCTAAAACGTTTGCCTTCTTCGATATTCTCATGAAAGATGCAATGTCCGTAACGGCCTGATTGTTAACGGCTTTTATGACATCTCCGCGCATGACTCCGGCGGCGGCTAAAACGCCTCCGGTATCGGCCACATAAACCCCACTGTTGTTGACAAAACCTTCGATAGCCGGTATCAGGGGAGTTATTTCCCCTCCGAGCCATTCAAACTCTCCAACCTGTCTTGTCTGAACGTTTTGAGGCATAAATGGCGGCATGGCAACAGTCCTCATCTTTACGGTCTTATGTGCTCCATTGGAGTTTACAATAAGCTCGAACTTGCTGCCTGCCGGTTTGCCTGAGAGAATTTGCTTAAAATCGGCAACGTTTTCCACTCTCCTGCCGTCCACTCTCATGATAAGATCGCCGCGGGAAAGTCCTGCCGTATCCGCGGGAGTATTGGGATAAACCCTGTCTATCAGTATACCACCCGGATGTGCCAGGTTAAAGTGCTTCGCCACCACAGTGTCCACCTCCATTAAAACGGCCCCGAAAAACGGGTCGTTCGCGGTACCCTGGCCTGCTATGGCGGTAGCGGTATCAGGCGCGGCCAACCTGCCTGCACCCAGGCCTCCTCCCTGTCCGGGCATCTGGCACAACTGTGGGTGGCAATCTAGGCATCTGCCCCTGTAAGGATGTGGAGGAGTAACCATCTGGCCTCTGGGAAGCTTGTATGCGTTACCGATTTGCCTGCCGGTTTTTTGCCATGCCGCAAGCTGCCCCGTGGCAACCTGCGAGGGTGTATTTCCGAAGTCAACTACTCCGGCTACGAGCGTTGAGGCATCGTTGGCCGGTATGGCAAAGCCAATACCGCTGAATGCCCCGTTAGGGGAAAATATGGCGGCGTTTATGCCTATGACCTCACCGCGAACGTTTACAAGAGGGCCTCCGCTGTTGCCTCTGTTTATTGGGGTATCCGTCTGCAGCATTCCTTCAAAAACCTTGCCGCCGATGCTAATGGTTCTGTTGCGGCTGCTTATGATTCCCGTTGTTATCGTCTGGTCAAAGCCAAAGGGACTGCCCATAGCCAATACCACGTCTCCCGTCCTTACGGCGTCGGAGTCTCCCAAAACGGCATGGGCAAACGGACCGCCTCCAATAAGCCGCAAAAGCGCGAGATCCGTAGACCTGTCAAGGTTTACAACCTTGAGGGGATATTCCCTGGCCCCGCCTGCCGAATACACGGTACCTTTCATGGCTGTAGCCCCTTCTATGACATGCAGACTGGTGAGAACAAAACCGGCCGGGTCGATGATCACGCCGGAACCGACGCGGTTATAATTTGCTACGGGCGCCCCTGCCACAAGATTTGGAACAGATCCGGGAGTCTCCGGTGCGGCCTGTGGCTCTGCCTGCATACCCGCGGCTACGTCTATACTTATAAGGGCGGGTCTCACTACCTCGATTATGCCGTGGTAGCTGTCCTGAATCGTCACCACAGCCTGGGTATTAGGTAGTGCCACAGTGGAGGAAAATCCCGGCACTTTGCCGTCGGTAATCTCTTTGTTAAGCATATGTTTGTAATCGTCGGTTTTCATGAATTTCATGACAAAACCGCCATTTCTATAGCTTTCGTAAAGTGCCCAGCCTAAGGTGAGCACTGCAAGAAGGACGAGCGTCCATATCCATGGTTTGAAGCTTTTGGGGCAACTCGCATGGGGTTGAGGCGCTTGCTGAAAACTTCCCTCTTCTTTATTCTTATAGTCATTTCTGGTTTCAGCCATGTCGCTCTCCTATCGGTTGTTGTCTTTGTATGACTCTTCGGCAGCCGTCTTTCCATTGTTGTCTTTTATTTTAGCGTGCAAGCCCGTGTTTCTGATACCTGACATAAGTGCGACAAAACCGCCAAAAAGAAGTAGTACCGGCATGAGAGCCAGAAATACGTCTACCACATACCACCAGTATGTAACTATTCCCCACAGACCCAGACACATCGCTATTAAACCGAATACTATACTTAACATAACATAGCTCCTTAACCTTTGCTCTGATTTATTAATGGGTAACCCATTGTATATATAATAATCAAATACACGCTTATACGCTCTTCTGTTCTTTTTCCAGTGCTTTTTTGAAATACTTCACGGCCTCTTCCCTTTGCCCCTTGCCCTCATAGGCAAGGCCTATGGACTGGTACGCCTTGATATAGTTTGGATTTATGGAGATTGTCTTCTTATAACACTCTATGGCGTTATCGTAGTCGGCCATATTGTCGTATACAAGTCCAAGTTTGTAGTGGGCGTCATCGAACACCGTGTCAAGCTTTATAGCCTCCTTCAATGCCCACAATGCCTTGGCGTTGTCGTCCGTCATAAAGTATGCCGACCCCAGGTGGTAATAAGCCTGCCCGTTGCCTCTGTCCAGGTTGGTTGCCCTAAGTAGCGACTCTATTGCCTCATTTGGTAAGCCAGCCTTGAGGTACGTCCTGCCAATTTCCTGAAGGGCTTTTACGTCGACGGGGTCAACGTCGAGGGCTTTCTTGTATGCTTTTAAGGCACCCTCGTAATTTCCCTTTTCCCTCAGATTGTCCCCCACGTCCATGTAAACCTTTTTGGCGTCGCCGGGGTTAAGGTTAAGCACGTTATTATATGTATTTATCAGGCTGTCCATCATCTTTTTTGCATTTACGGCAACCGTTCTCATAAAAACTTTGAACTCTCCCGAATCCAGATTTAACCCCATTCGTACCTCCTAATTTAAAGAATGGCCTATTATAATTAGAGCTACCCACACGTAAAACATTATCTGCTGAGTGTGCAGTAGCTTCATTTCCCTGTACAACACTGCCGGTTTCTTGTAATACATTGCCATTCCCACAATGGAAAGCCATATGGTAACCAGCATAGACAACTGCAAAATAAGGTTTTTCTCCTCGGCATAGTGGCCGTGTAATAAGGTTAGCCAAAGGCCGATGAGGTTAAACAAAATGTGCACCTTCAGATAACCGTTGAAGAAGTTCGTTATCTCTCTCGAACTCCCTATGTATTTTCTCGTCAGGATCTTTGCCGGGTAATATGCGTTTGCCACGATAAAGAACCAGGCCGAGATTCTGCCCATAAGGTCAGAATTGACTCTCAATTCCATAACCTCCATTTATCTACGGGGAAAGTACGAACAAAAACGCTGTCTATCCCCTCTATTTTAGCTAAGATGACGTTTTTAATCTGTTGAGTAAGAGTATGGCTTTCAAGTACAGTCTTTGACTTCAATACGTCTATGTCCACGTCCACCTGGCATGTCTGGCCCATGCACCGTGACCTGATGCCCCTTACCCCCTCGACGCCTTTTATGCTCATGCATATATCCCTGACTTCCTCCAGCGTGTTTTTGTCCATGGATACGTCAATAAGGCCATGCACTCCGGTAAGGAACATCTCCACGCTTATGTGGAAAACGAATGCTGCCACCACGAGAGCCGCTATGGTATCGGCGTATATAAAGCCCATCTTTGCACCTATAAGTCCTAAAAGCACCGCTACCGACGTCAGGCTGTCCGCCTTGCTTTCGGCTGCATCGGCAAGCATGGCGGGGCTGTTCAATTGCGTACCGGCGCAGGTGTTGGACGAATACATGAGCCAGCTATATATAAGAGATATTACCGTAGCCAATAGCGCCGCGTTGCCTGGTATCTTATGCTGGCCCGTCTTAAAGCTATGAAGGGCGTCCAGTAAGATGATTAAGGCGCAAATAAATATAAAAAGGCTGGCTGATATGGTGCTTATGTACTCCACCTTGCCGTGGCCGAAAGGATGGCTTTTGTCCTTCGGCTTACCCGATATGGTAAGCGCTACAAGTACAAAGAAGGACGATATGGCATCCGCTATGGAGTGTACCGCGTCCGCTATCAGCCCTTTGCTTCCTGTAAGCCCGCCCACGACAAACTTAAACAAGGATATGACCAGGTTCCCAAGCAGGCTCAACCTGGGAGACAGCCTTCCACATCTTTCACAATCGGGATACTTCATGGTTTTCCCTCAAATCCCAGCCTGTTGCGTACTTCCGGTATAGTGTGTGCTTCTTTGGATGCCTCAAAAAAAGGAACCTTTTGAAATCCATACATTTTTGCGAATATTCTGTATGGAAATAGATCGAGAAACATATTGTACTCGTACACCGCCCTGTTATAGTTTAACCTTGCCGTGATTACGCCCTGTTCCGTCCCGTGAATAGTGTTCATGTAGTACAGGTACGGGCCTTTGGCCTGTAAGTTTGGTGATGCCTCGGCAAGCAGGGAGAGCCTGGCAAGAAGCTGAATGAGTTCGTCCTTCATTTGGGCTATTTTCCCGTTGTCATAGTTGGTGGCGCCAACTCTGGCGGCACCGTTTAGCGTAACCAGTATATCCATAACCCTTTGCTCCATGTTTACGTAAG
>JADFXJ010000029.1 GCA_015233615.1 Nitrospirota bacterium | reverse complement strand
TTTCAGACGACTTATGACGGGGTCGGTGTTACGGAGCTATGAGTATGCGCATTATGATCAAAATAAATAAACGAAAATCATTACGTTTGCTTGTTTTCATTATAATACTGGTTCTTTCTTCGGTATTTTCATCGCAATTCGTCGGTAAAAAGCAAGGAAATTCTTTATCTGGCGTTACGACTCCAGGCCATACTTACCAGGGTTATGTATTCGAAAAAGGCGACAAAATCGTAGGGTTAGGTACTCAACCGTTATATTTGCCTGCCGTCCTGATAACGGAATGCATGAAAAGGGACGGTCTACTGCGCAAATCATTGGAAAGTATTGGTTTGCAGATCAGGTTTTACCCTTTTTTAAAGGGAGACGACGTTAATTACGCTCTGAAAAATGGCGATATAAGCGCCGGAATAGCCGGCGATATGCCGGCTATTAATGCCGCGGCCAACATAGGAGTGGTAATAGGCGCTCTGACGCAATTAGGATTTACTTCTATAATATCCCGAAATTACATTACATTATCCGATATGAAAGGAAAGCGTATAGGATACGTCCACGGCTCGAATGCCCATTATACCCTGCTTAAAGTTTTACGTGAAGCGCAATTAAGTGAGCACGACGTTAATTTAATCCCGATGGATATTACGGAAATGCCGGCATCCCTGGAAAAAGGGGAGATTGACGCTTTCTCGGCCTGGGAGCCAACTACCACACTTGCGTTAAAACGTCACCCAGAAGATGTTATTATTTATCAACAGATTAGTTATGGCTATATATATTTCTCTAAAGAATTTTATGAAAAACATCCTGACGCCGTCAGTTTCATACTGGCGTCCGAAATAAGGTCTTTGCGCTGGATGAACAAAAGCAAACAGAACCTTTTATATGCAAGTAAATGGGCCGTCAATGAAATCGGTAAATTCGTAAAACGCGACATGGATATTACTGTTGGCGAAATAGCGCGGGTATCGATGAACGACATTATTGGAATGACTACGCTTCCTTACATACCTGTGAACGAATTAAAAGACAATGCCATGATCTATGAGGAGTTCCATTATCTTAAAAAAATAAATGAAATACCATCGTTCGTTCAATGGGATAAAGTCCGTAATAGTTTCGATTCGAGTGCCCTGGATCGTGTTATCGAAAATCCCGACGCTTATAAATACAACGTGTATGCCTACGATCCGGCTGACACAAAATGATCGATCATGCATGAACGACGATGGTATAAGTTGAAATGGCGAATAAATACTTCATCAGCATAAAGACGAAAATGATATTTGGTTTCAGCGTATTGTTTTCTGCACTGATTATATTCATTTCGATTATAGTTCTTTTTGGTGTTCCTTTTTTTAAATATAACGGAGAAATAAAAGATCGCCAGATTAATGAGTTGAAGAACCTGAACCGGATAGCCGATCTGAAAAAAAGCGACATCGTACAAAGGATAAACAACATCAGGGAGGATACGAGAGATCTTTTTAACAACAAGACGTTAAGTATGCAGGTTTCTCAGGCAACACAGTCCTTATCCAATCCAGACTTAACCGATAAAGAGCACATTAACGAAAAACTAAGAGCGATGAATAAAACCGGACAATACCGGCTTATCGACGATTATTTATCCGCGTTTAGGGAAACACGCAATATCGTGTATAAAGACATAGATATATTCGACATTAAAAATGGTATAATTTTATTTTCTACGAATATCGAAAACGTTGGATCGCGGAAATACGGTAAAGATTTCGTTTCCTATGCAAAAAAGCGTCTTTTGACTTCGTCGTTTTATCTGGACAGGACTGATAACGGTAACAAAATGCAATTATATTCTTTTATGCAGGCAGCCAGCGTTGGAAATTCATACGGCAATGGCAATAATCCCAACGTTGTTATAATATTAAAGATAAATATCGGCGATTTAATATCGGATAACGGTAACATGCGGCTGGAAGACGAAAAAAGTTATGAAACGGTATTTACTATTAACGATAGGATATTATCCGCGCCTTTACATGGTATTATAACCAAGGATATGCCGTTGCCGTTACAAGATATGCACTCAAGCCCATATAAGCTGGCTTATGGCGGAGGAGAAGGTACTATCGTCGACAAAAATAATGGAGGCAGCGGTATTCTTGCCGCCTTCAGACATATACGGGTTTCACAGGACGTTGGATTTGGGTTGGTAGTAAAAAAAGAGATGTCTGCCGTAATTGCGCCGATTGAGTTGCTTGTAAAGCAAATAATCGCGTTCTCGGTACTAAGTATAATGGCCGTAAATATAATTATTTATATTTTGGCAAAGAAGATAACGGTTCCCGTCGTAAGTTTGACTCAGGCTGCTCAAAGTATACTAAAAGGGGATTTTAATATACGTTCGAGTGTAAAATCGCATGATGAACTGGAAATATTGTCTTCGACTTTTAATCTGATGCTGGATTTTATAGAGAATTGGCACAAGGAACTCGGCAATGTCGTAGAGGAAAGGACAAAAGAACTTAACGTTGCCAATCAGGTATTGCATGAAGAGATAGACGAACGTAAGCAGAAGGAAGATGAGTTAAAGAAAATGCAAGACGACCTGAGGGAATTAAACAGGGAGATGGAGGATAAGATTATTAACGAGATAGAACAACGCAGGGTGCAGGAACAGATGTTGATACAACAATCCAAAATGGCGGCAACGGGACAGATGATAGCGATTATAGCCCATCAATGGAAGCAGCCTTTGAGTGCAATATCTGTAACTACACAAGATATTCAGGATGCTTACGAATATGGAGAACTAAATCGGGAATATATAGACAAAATGGTTTCGATTATTTTGGAAAGAATCGACTTTATGGCAAAAACCATTGATGATTTCAGGAATTTCCTGAAACCGTCGAAGGAAAAGGTCGAGTTTGACGTAAAAACAGCGATAGAAGAGATATTATCGATGTTCGAAGACATGATGAACAAATCCGGCGTTATGGTCTCATTAGAAAAAGATGTTTTTACCGAAACATACAAAATCAATGGTTACCCCAATGAATTTAAGCATGTAATATTAAACTTATTGAATAATGCTATGGACGCCATAATTTCAACGCATAAAAAAGGATTTTTGGGCACGGATACAGAGGGCACGCATACAGAGGGCAGGATAACCATCGGGCTCGCAAAAGAAGACGGCAAGGTAGCAGTAACCATAAGGGATCACGGCGGCGGTATACCATATGAGATTCTCGGCAAAATATTCGAACCTTATTTCACGACTAAATCATCGGACAAGGGAACGGGAATCGGCTTGTACATGTCAAAGACTATAATCGAGAATAACATGGGCGGCAAGCTGACAGCCAGAAATTTAGAGGACGGATCCGAATTTAAGATTGAGATATGAACATACTGTTACATTGTACATTCATTGCAATTTTTACCCAGACAAAAGAGGATCGCTCTAATCAGTTTATCCTCATCTATGGGCTTTATCATGCGCTCACAGGCTTCTTTAACCAGATGTTCATCGTCGTTATACCCGGTCGTGATTATAATCGGTGGAGTGCCATCCGTCTTCAAAATCCTCTTTACCATTTCGAAACCGTTCATAACCGGCATTTCTAAATCGGTAATTACGATGTCTACGTCGTGCCGGTTATAAAGTTCCAGGCCGGCTTTACCGTTTTCGGCCTCGTAAACCGCCTTGCAACGTCTTTTCAGGAATCTTGCTATGCTCTCCCGAACCAGATACTCGTCTTCCACGTAAAGAACACTTACTGTCTTAAGTACAGATATGTCCTCCATTACATCATCCATGTACACCCTTCCTTTCATCTTCTCATCTGCTTCCATTTTCATACCTCGATTATGAATTCCAACCCGCCTTCTATATTTTCCGCCCTTAAAACCCCCTGCAAATTTCTCCGGACTAATACCTTTGCCTTATATAACCCCAGTCCTGTCCCCCGTGACCTGGGCCTGGTAGTAAAGTAAGGATCGAATATCTTGTTTATTATATCATCTTTTATCCCGCTAATTCACGGTTAAGGTAAAAATAATGTAAACGTTCAGATAACCCCGTCTATTGCTCTTGCGGCAGGAGCCTCCGATCTTATCATGAAGTTAGGGGACTTCGGGTATCTTGACATCGATTATGTATTATCTGTATTATATTAATGATAAAATCATAGTCGGTTTTAACTATTAATCAGGCTTTTATCAGGCAATCCGGATAATGGCGTGCTACGAAATGTTACTCAAATAACGCTGAGCGGGCAGAGCGATCTATAATGGCGATAGACAAGCAGTTAAACGACGTAAAGGAAAGATACCAGCGACAGCTCCCTGTTACTATTCAGGTAATCGGGCAAATGTGGCGGCAATATGAGGAGGACCCCGGCGATATTACGCTGTTGCAGGGTTTTAGAAACAAAATCCATTCCCTTAAGGGTGCAAGTGCTATCTTCGGGTTGTCCGGCCTTAACGAGGCCGCCAGCGAGCTGTCGGTAATCGTAAACGAGCTAATCAAGAGCGAAACAGACGCAGACCCGGAGCAAAGAAAACGTATCGGCTACTTTCTCGATATGTTGAAATCCTTATCCGGTTACAGGGGTGAAGGATGGCTTCAAGACATCGGTTCTCTCTACGCATCCGTTTCCGGTAAAGCAGCCGATACTCTTAACGGCGAAAGAAATATCACACTCCTTGCAGACGACCACAAGATGGCTTCGGATATGTCGGCATACCTTGAATGTTTCGGTTTTAATGTTAACGTAGTTACGAATCTGGATGATTTTAAGTCTGCTTTAAGTGTAAGTTACCCTTCTGCCGTAGTCATGGAAATCTCTTTCCCCGGTGGCACTTCGAAGGGAATGGAGTATCTTGGTTCTGAACCGAAGCTCTTGAATTCCGCCATGAACGTGGTCTGCCTTTCCGAAAAGACGGATTTCCAAACAAGATTGAAGGCGGTACGTTCCGGCTGCAAAGCGTTTCTCACCAGGCCTCTAAATTACGATATTCTGGTAGACAAGCTAAATTACCTTACATCATTCAAGGAATACGAGCCATATAAGATATTGATAGTGGAAGACGACCCTACGCAGGCCGAGTATTACGAGTTAATACTCCGGTACGCCGGCATGGATATAGCCAGGGTTAGCCACCCTGACTCGATTTTAACCGAAGCGTTGGATTTTTCTCCGGACCTGGTGCTTATGAACCTGTACATGCACGAGTGTAACGGGCTGGAGTTAGCCTCGGTAATACGGCAGGAGAGTGCCATGGTGAGCGTGCCAATTGTATTTCTCTCGGCCGAGACCAACGTCAACGAGCACATGCTGGCCCTCAGTGCCGGAGGAGACGACTTCCTCATAAAGGCCGACTCTGCGGAGTATCTCATAGCTTCTATTATATCCAGGGTGCAGAGGGCGCGCACGCTCAGACGCATAATTGTAAGAGACAGTATGACGGGGCTCTTCAACCACACCAACACCAAATACCAGTTGGACATAGCCGTGGCCTACGCCAAAAGATCAGGCTCTCCACTGGCCTTTGCCCTTTTAGACATCGACAATTTCAAGTCCGTCAACGACGAGCGTGGACACCAGGCCGGAGATAGGGTCATCAAGAGCCTGTCCGGATTTTTGCAGCAGCGCCTGAGAAAATCCGACATCATAGGCCGGTACGGAGGCGAGGAATTTGCCATTATCATGTACAATACAAACGTTGATGCCGCACTGAGGCTAGTCGATTCATTGAGAGAGGAATTCGGCAAGATCGTCCACCGGTTCGAAGGCCTGGACTTTTCGGTCACCTTCAGCGGCGGTATCTCCTGCTTTCCACAATACGCCAATCCTCACATGATCCTCCGTGTGGCCGACTTATCCCTTTACGAAGCAAAAAAACAGGGCAGAAACAGGATTGTCCTGACCAAATAGCCTACGCTGTACGCTCACTCCACATAGCCTTTCCCGGAATTTGAAAAATGTACTTTTCAAAATCGCAGGAATCCGTAAATACAATTTTTCTTGATTTTAATATTTCTAAGCCTTAAAATTATATACATGAGTATCATTAAATGGAGTATAAGAGTATATTCGTGAAAAACGTGTATTTATGGAATCGGATTTTCATCACAATAGACAAACCGTAGAGTGTCTGTGCAGTGTGGGTTGTTAACGTGATAACGATTTATTTAAAAGGTGTCGGGAGGTTTAAATGATTTACGTAGAGTGGCGTGATAACATGTCGGTAGGCAATACGGAGATGGATGAGCACAATAAGAAGTTTATTGGCATGATAAATAAAATTCACGATTCCCTTTCCAGGGGAAACGCTCCCCTTGTAATACCGGAGATATTGCTTGAATTGAGGAATTACGCCGGGTACCATTTCGACTTCGAAGAGACGTTGATGAAATCCGGTAACTACCCCGAATATCAACGGCACAACCAGGAGCACATTACTTTCATATCGGAGGTAGTCGACATGTACTACAAGTACTACTTTTGCCCTTGCGGCGATGACCTGGGCTATGAAGTTCTAAACTTTTTGAATGAGTGGTTTACGAAGCATATTACGGGTACGGATAAAAAGTTGGCCCAATTTCTCGGCCGTAATTGAGCGACGTCGGGGGATAAATCAAAAATGAATAATCGTCAAATGAATAATCGTTTGAAATTAGACATAAACACGAAACTTCAGATAAATATACAGGGTTTGGATGGCAAGCTCAACGGTGAATTCGCAGGCATTGCAAATGACCGGTATATTATGGCAACTATTTCATTCGATCAGGACGGACGGTATGGAGCGCCCTGCGAAAAAATACTTCGCGGTAATTCCATAATAATACGTTACATATGCGATGGAAAGGTGTTTGGATTCGAGTCTACGGTACTGGACTTCATTACCATCCCGTTGGGGCTCTTGTTCATAAATTATCCGACGGATGTCGAGGAGATGGATCTCAGGCGGCAGAGGCGGCTTACGTGCTTCTTGCCGGCCAAACTGATGGTGGATTATAACTCCGTGCCAGGGGCCGTAGTAGACATAAGCAAAACAGGGTGCAGATTCCAGACTAAAGTCGACAATGTCTTTGACGAAAAAGCGCTGCTTAAAAACAACGACGTTACGATTGAGTTCTTACTGCCCGGAGTCGAGGATCAACACTCGGTGGATATAAGCATTAAGAATTACTCGAAACAAGATAGTGTCGCCTTAATTGGCATTCAGTTCACGCGGATAAAAGAAAAAACCAAACGATACGTGGACTCCTTTATAAGCAGCCAGGTAATGTGCGAGGTATAATATAAGGTATAATACAACGGTATATAAGGAGGTAGTATGGCATTTATTAATTGGAACGCGAAGTTAAGCGTGAAAATTTCAGAAATCGACCTGGGGGAACCAGCCAACGTGCGTAAGATAGTCATTGTCGCCAATCCCGGCGCCTGGGGAATAAATCCTGTCGATTTATAGTACGATCCTGCCGTTTAAACCATCGCGAGTGTCTGCGTAATACGCAACGTCCTAATCTGCGTCATCTGCGGATAATAATAGAGAACTTATCCGCAGATGACGCAGATTAACGCAGATTACACAACGTAGAAAGGAATCCTTGCCGTTGATGTATAGCCAGGAAGCTTTACTAATATTAAGTTATTATGTTATAAATTTAAAGCGCTATGACAAGAGAGGAAACATGGAAGGCTCTCAGGGAGATGGGAGTCGTAAAGGGTGAGATGCCCGAAGGAAGCTGGAACCTCACAGGCGCAAAAATGGCCGGTTACGACCTGAAGAAGTTTTATCTTAAGGACGCCAACCTTCAGCGTACCGATCTTCGCGGAGCGGATCTCTATAAGGCATATCTCAGAGGAGCAAAGCTTAACGAGGCTATCCTATCGAGGGCCTCCATGAGCAGGGCGGACCTTTACAAGTCAAATCTTACCAGGGCAACCCTGTTCATGACGGATTTAATGGAAGCTGACCTCTCCCTTGCAACACTCGTCGAAGCCGATCTCTTGTGGGCAAACCTGTACGGGGCAGACCTGAACGAAGCCGATCTGACACTTGCAAACCTGACCAACGCCAACTTACACAACGCCTCCTTGCGAAACTGTCTGCTCAGGGAAGCATCCCTGGTAGGCACAAACCTCACCATTGCCAACGCCACGGAATCGGACTTCACCGGGGCCTCCATTAAGGATATCACCAGTTGCGGATGGACTATAAAGGACGTAAAGGCCGATTACATTTACTTCACAACCGAGACATACAACAAAGCGGATAAAGAAAAACACAGGCTGGACATGGCCCCGGGGGAGTTTGAAGCCTTGTTTAGCTCTCATCCCGCAATAGAACTCGTCGCGGACACCACTAACCTTCACGACGACTTCCTGAGCGTCAAGGCCATACTAGATCACGTCAAATCATCTCACCCGGATTTAAACCTCAAGGTTTCCGGGGTCTCCTTCCTGGGAAGCAGGTTCATTCTACGGATTACGATTTCAAAAGATGAGTTTCTTGCCAGGAGCGCCGTGCTGATTGGTGCCGCCTTGCAAAGCTGTCTCAAAGGCAACCTCTTGTCCAAAACATTCATACCGGCGTTGAATCCTCCGGAGTCGCATTACCAGATATCCCCTAAAAAGCAAAATCTCACGGTACACTTCAGGAAGGTGGCCATGCACCTCATCAACTCCGACGGCTCGGTTTATTCCGGTGGTGAAGTCGTCAGTGCCGATTCGAAAGCGGAGGATGAGGGAAATAGATAAAGGGAAAAGTTAGCGTTTAGATAACCCCGTAATACCAAGTGGCTATAGAGTAAAATTAGATCAGAGATAGGCAGTCCTTGGGGGGCGTTGCGGGGGGCCTCCCCCGCAGAAGGGGTAGCGTAAGGACGCGTCCTTTACGGCCGGCGCGATTCGAATTTCTTATCGATTCTTTTTTCCATCTCGTCCAAAAGCTCATTTTTGGTAGATGCCCACTTACTTTCGATGTTTTCGGTTATAGTAGTCTCTAAGGACTTAACAAGAATTCTTGCGTCCTCTTTGCCGAGTTTATCATCAAAGACTTCGAACACTTCAAACGGTAATGTAGCCATGCTTGATTATATCATATTTCCTTTAAGTCAATACAAATAATCGGATGGATGCTGAGTAGTGGGCCTGCGTCAGGAAACAGGGTTTTAAGCAGTGAGACTTTCCCAAAAGTCTTCCAAACATACGGAGAGCGAGATACAACGTAAAGAAATGACAGCATTCCCGCTTCTGATACAAGTCCGCGTAACGTGTCGACAACGGCTTATTATGCTTTTCGAAAGCACGTCTTTATTCGATGAACGATTTAACTACACCCGATGTTTATGGCCGTCGTTGAAAAATTCGTCAAGTTCTTTTTCAGCCAAATCAACGAGTTTCGGTACGTCAAGTATCACCGCAACCGTTCCGTCACCGAGAATCGTGGCTCCCGACATTCCGATTACATCCTTATAAATAGAACTCAGTTTTTTCACCACCGTCTGGTACTCGCCTATTACGTTGTCCACTAAAAATCCCACTCTTTTACCGTTTACCTCGGTAATAACCACCTGTTGCCGGTCGGGTACGTCACCGTCGATGAAAAACTTTTTTCTAAGATTTATGTAAGGAACAATCTCCCCTCTTACAATCGCCAGTTCTCCTTTACCGGAGCCTTCTACATCCTTTTTAGTCAGAGCGACACATTCCACTACCGTAGCAAGGGGCAACACGTAATGATCTTTGGCGACTTTCACGAGTAATCCGTCTATTATTGCAAGCGTCAGCGGCAGTTTAATCGTTACCGTAGTGCCTTTGCCAGCCGCGCTCTCTAAATTAACCGTTCCCCTTAACGACTCGATGCTGCGCTTTACCACGTCCATCCCCACTCCCCTGCCCGATACGTTCGTTACTTGTTTGGCTGTGGAAAAACCCGGCGCGAAGATGAGCGAAAAGATTTCCCTATCCGATAGGTCGGCCGTGTCGCCGATCAGGTTTTTCTCGATCCCCTTTTGTCTTATGGCATCTCTGTCGAGCCCCTTGCCGTTGTCCGTTATGCGTATCAGCACGTGGGCACCCGAGTGGGACGCAGATAAGTGGATAGTCCCTAAACGGGGTTTTCCAACGGCAACGCGTTGTTCAGGCAGTTCTATAGCGTGGTCTATGCAATTTCTTATGAGGTGCACCAATGGATCGTTGAGCTTATCTATCACCGTCTTATCGAGTTCCGTATCGGCACCCTCGGTAACCATTTCGATCTCTTTATTAAGTTCCTTCGACAGGTCGCGCACAAGACGTTTGAAATTATTAAAAGTAGTGCCAATCGGCAGCATTCTTATGCTCAGAGTGTTGTCTCTAAGCTCTGCAGTTAGCCGTTCGACCTCCTCGGCCAACGAAAGGAATGTAAAATTTCTGCTCTTTATCGCAGTCTGGGTCAGGCGGGCCTGAACCGTTACCATCTCCCCTACGAGATTGACGAGTGCGTCCAGCTTTTCGGCAGGTACTTTGATTGTAGATACGGTGGGTATTCCGGAACTTTCTCTTACCTTCTGTTGTTTTTCCAGGGCAGCGTTAAGAACTTCCTTCTCTACGATCCCTTCCCTGACCAAAACATCGCCTATTAAAGGCTTCTCGCCTGAATATATCGCGTGTTCTGTCTGTTTATTTAAAGCTAGATCGATTTCTTCCCGGGTTAACACTCCCCCCCTGACCAGAATATCGCCGAGCATCCACGTGTCTTCGGGCAGGTCGCTAATCATCTTGATGTAAGTGTCTGAGGAGCTAAAAGGAGGTATTACGACTATCTTACTTTCTTCCATAACGAATTCGAAGGTGTCTTCTATCGTCTTCTTATCGGTGTCGCTTTCAAGGTCTATCTCAAAGCCTAAGTAAAAATCTTCGGGTTCCATCCACTGCGCCCGTGGCATGGCATCGTGGATGGTACAGAGGCTGCGAATCTCCCCCAGCTTTGACAGATAATTTATCATCGACATGGGGTCCATGCCCTCTTTGAGTACGTCTTTGCCAAACCTTAAGGATATATGCCAGATACCGGTTTTACGCTGTCCACCGGAGTCGGTGCGCCCCTTTAAGATGGAGGCGGTACTGTCCGGCAAATAACCCGCCAAAAGGGACGAAAGCTTTTCGCCGCCTGCTCTTGTGTCATCCGGAATATTACCCTCTACGGAAAACTCTATAAGCTCCCTGATATGGTCTTTGCACGCCAGCATCAGGCTTATCAGATCGCATGAAACCGATATCTCGTCGTTGCGAAGCCTGTCAAGTACGTTTTCGACATTATGTGTAAAATGTGCAACTTCGTCAAGACCGATCATTGCGGACGAACCCTTAATAGTATGGGCCGTTCGAAAAAGATCGTTTACGTTTTCCCTACAGTCGGAGGCAGACTCAAGGCTAAGGAGACAGAGTTCCATATTCTGGAGAACTTCGGCGGACTCGGCCATAAAAACACGTTTAGCGGAATCTGATTCCATCACTATTCACCCGCTTTTACAAGATTTCAGGTATTACATTAAAACCGTCACTTGACGGCAGCTTAGATGAATTCATCTAATTCGTCCCTAACTGCTTCTCAAACTCCGATAACTTCCTTAAAACTCTTTGTTTTACTGTATTGGTCGCCTGCTTATGTTATAGCATTTATATCCGATTTTGTCAATAGAGCGTGGACTCGTAAGTTACAGTGCCTGCCAGTGCTCTTCTTTTATCTTGTAGCTTCCAGGGCAGCCGGTAAGTACCATCGTCTTTAATCCCGTATCGGAGACTGCGCCGGAGGAGTAATGCTGCTTAAAGGCCACCCTGAGCATCATGGGAGAGACTATTGTCACGCTCAGGTCGGATATTTCCAGCTTTATGTTTCGCGCCGAGGAGAAATGGCTTTTTTTGTGGGCCTTCCACTGCTTTAAATTCATGTTGTCCGAGTAGAAGTCCGTGCTATAGAAGCCGGCGTATTTTTCCAGATCCCTGGCTCGCCAGTTGTTTTTCCACTTCGAAAGAAATGCTTCGACCTGTTGTCTGACGTAAGGCCCCGGGTCTCCCTTTTCGAACTCTTCTGCGATTATCTTGTAGTCATCGCTCTTGTCAGCAGTCAGGTAGAGCTTCTTTACTCCAAAGGAAAGGACGTTATTGGCGCAGTAGAGCTGGTTAAACTTATACAGCATCTCGGTTGAGTTCTCCGTGAAGATGACAACGTCGGAGGCAACGACCTTTCTCTCCGAATACTTCCTCATGAGTTTCTTTTTCTTTTGCAGGTATGCCCTGTTTGGGAGGCCGCCCACCTCTCTGAAGCGGTTGTCGAAATAGTTGGCGAAGTCCTCGAAGTCACCCTTTTCCCATGCCGTAATAAAACCTTTGAAATATTCCGAATACTTTCGTTTTTTCTTCTTATACTCCTCCGATTTGAGGTATTCGAGCGACCTGGAAATAACGACTGGAGTATCGATTGATATGTAGGTCTTCAGGGCTTCGAGATCGTTGTTGTTCAGAGATACACATCCCTTCGTACGATCGTCGTTTCTGTCTTTACCACGGCCATGTATCCAGATGCCGTGGCCGGTCTTACCCCTGTTTTTGTCTACGATATTGGGGTAGTTAAGAGTATAAGCCCCGTCGCCGAAAAGAATGGAGTTGAGCTTTCCGGGCGAAATCGAGCCCTTTATGAAGTATATACCCTCGGGAGTCTTGTTGTCACCTTCCTTTACTTTGTCGCCTTCGTTTTTACCTGCAATTATCCTGAAACTCCTGGTTACTACAGGGACGTTGTCTTGTACTTCGACCACGTAGAGAGTCTCTCTGTGCTTGTCCACTACAATGGCGGTGAATTTCTTGTCCGTATCCGAAAATATGTTGCCTGAAAGCACCTGCTCCACCTTCTGCTGCGATGCCATCGCACCGGTACAAGACAAAAGCAAAGAAGCCACAAAAGCTGCACTTAATAACCGTCGGATTAAAAATATCATCTTCATAACGATAAATTCCGTTTAAAACCCCTCAAATCATTCCTATATATCCTGAATCTCATATGTAAAGAGACAGCAATGAAAACAAGACAAATGCCAACAACGACGAGACTACCAGTATAAGAACCGAGTCCCGTACCTTACCGGTAGACATGTCGGCAGTACCGTATCCGATATAGGGTTTTTCGACTACAACGCCGCCATAAAACGACGGTCCGCCAAGACGGACTCCAAGCGCTCCTGCCATGGCTGCCTCCGGGATGCCGGCATTAGGCGACGAGTGCTTTTTACCGTCACTTACGGCAACGCGCACGCTGCTTACCCAATCGAGCCGGCCTTCGCAGACTCCACCCCTGAGTCTGGATAGCGAATTTCTTAATTTACCCTCAGTTGCGTCATTGCGGCTAGAGCCGTCGGCCGTATTGGCGGGCCGGAATCTGTCCTTTAACCATTTCATCACGCTATCTAAATTTTTAGATTGTAACATCAAAAAACAATTAATTGCAAATGTGGAAAATGCTATCAGTACTCCCGTCAGCCTTGAAGGAAGAAAGTTCGCCAGGTCGTCCATACGTGCCCCGGCACGCCCGAAGTATAGATATCTTTCGTTTTTATAGCCTATCATGGAGTCGATAGTGTTTATAGCCTTATATGCAAAAGCGAGTGGAAGCCCACCGATCATAAAGTATAACATAGGAGCGACGATACCGTCCGAAGTATTTTCGGAGGCAGTTTCGACCAGAGCCCTGCAAATGTCCTCCTTGTCCAGTTTGCCGGTGTCCCTGCCAACTATCATTGAAAGGGCAGACCTTGCCTCGATAATGTTTCCCGCCTCTATAAACCTCCGAACTTCCTCCACTGCCCCGGCAAGGCTTCTCGTGGCAAGTGCAAACGCTCCGGCAACACCAATAGACAGATCATAGGCGGTTATCACCCCTGCAACGTGTAAACCCTTTAATGGCAGTAGCAGCACGGTAAAAGCATACGCAGCAAAAAAAACGATACCAATCACGAGCACCGCCAAAAGTGCACCCATGGCAAGATCTCTTTTGGGTTTCCCGCCCCCTCTGCGCATGACCCGCTCAAGCCCCGTGATAAGCCTTCCAATAAGTCTTACCGGATGTGGGAGCCACCGTGGGTCTCCAACCAGTAGATCTACGGCAAAAGCCGTGGACAACTGCACTAACGTTGCCGGTGTTATTAAATGCTCTATCGTCTGGACTGTCAACTCTCCTCGTTAAATGCCTGTCTGCCTGTAAGCCGTTTCCATGTTATACGCCTAAAAGACGGTAAACTGTTTCCATGTCAAGGTGCTCGCGCACAATGGCGGCTACTGCGTCTATGGCCGCGTCACGCTTCCTGTGGTAATCGACGGAAACCGGCAGGGCACTCAGCCCCCTGACCTCTCTGAGGCCGTTTAAGAGAGCGCGCCTGAAAGAGTCGTCGTCAAATATTCCGTGAACGTACGTGCCCCATACGCGTCCTTTCGATGAGCCATCAATGAAATGCTCGTTCGTTGAGTTTGTTATATCTGTTGTCCCTCTTGCCCCGGTTGTGCATCTTGTGACTGCTTCCTCTGTAAGAATCGTGCCTTTGCCTTCGGGCTGAAGGTCAAACAGGCCAACGTCGCCCATGGACCGGCCCATGTGTATTTCGTATCCTTTAAGCTCGCCATTGTACGAGGCCAGCGGAGGCGGAGCCTTTTTAACCGAGCCCCTTACCTGCCTCGTAGACTTCACCATATCGAAAATAGTCTCTACGTCGAGCAGGCTCATGCCCTCTACTTCCCCGACCTCGCTCTCGACGTGAAATGGGTCTCTTATAGTGCGGCCAAGCATCTGGTAGCCTCCACACATGCCCATTACATGTGTCCCCTTATGAGCGGCCTCCCTGATGGTATCTTCCAGGCCCGAAGCACGAAGAAACAGCAGGTCCTTGATCGTATTTTTTGTGCCCGGGATTATAATCAGATCGGAATTCAAAAGAGTCTCCCTGCTTAGTGTAAAGTCAATCTCTACGTCCGGCTCGTAGTAAAAAGGGTCAAAGTCCGTAAAGTTCGATATGAAGTTAAGCCTCACCACGGACACCTTTACGCTATCCGGCAAACCGGCTGAGCGCACTGCGTGGGTGCGCCCCACGTTCAGGCCGTCTTCCTCGCTGAGTATTAAGTCTTTTATAAATGGGAGAACTCCGACAACGTCTATTCCTGTCTTTTCCCTGAGCATATCGATACCTGGTGTAAGCAGGGTTGCGTCTCCCCGAAACTTGTTAATGACGAAGCCTTTAATACACACGGCGTCCTTGCCAAGCAGTGCGACCGTGCCGTAGAGCGATGCAAACACTCCTCCCCTGTCGATATCTCCCACAAGCAGTACTGGAGCATTGGTGTGCCTGGCTACGGCCATGTTGACTATCTCCACGTCGGAGAGGTTAATCTCTGCCGGGCTGCCGGCTCCCTCTATTATGATTACGTCGTGTTTCGATGCTATATGCTCAAACGCCTGAACGACGACTTCCCAGGCTTTTTCTTTGAAGGCATAATATTGCCTTGCGCTCATATGTGAGTGTGCCAGGCCCAGGAGTATCACCTGTGAACCGGCCTCACCCGAGGCCTTCAAAAGTACCGGATTCATGTAAACCGACGGCTCGACACGTGCCGCCTCGGCTTGCAGAGCTTGTGCCCTGCCTATCTCTCCCCCCTCGCGGGTGACAAAGGAGTTCAGTGCCATATTTTGCGACTTAAAAGGAGCCACGTTTATACCGTCGTCGCTGAGTATGCGGCAGAGCGCCATTACCAGGAGGCTTTTGCCCGCACCCGAACCGGTTCCCTGTATCATGAGAGTCTTAGCCCTCACGTGTAATTCAATACCTTTACAACCGGGAAATTTTCGTGAAATTCTATGACGTTTACGCATGCGAAATCCTGCTCCAGCCGGAACAGGTTTCGAAGGGGAGCTCCGATTACGTCACACAGTACGACCCTGTTTATGCCGCCATGGGCGACGATGGCTATTTTTTCATCTTTGTGCACTTTTAACAGTTTATTCAGAATTGCCATACCTCTTTCGTGTACGTCTGCGGTGCTTTCACCGCCAACCGGGCTGAAGTTGAACGGGTCCTTTGCCCATCCGGCAAACTCACCGGGATAAGCTTCCCTGATTTCGTCGAAAGACATACCTTCCCATCTGCCGAAGTGCCTTTCCCTGAGTTCGCTTAGTGGTACGGGAGCCATGCCAAAATGTCTGCCCAAAATCTCTGCCGTCTTCACCGCTCTTGAGAGGTCCGAGCAATATATGCGGTCCAGGTACAAGTTGGCCTGAGTAGCCCGTGTCTCTATAGTCGGAACATTCTTCGATGCATCTTCTGTCGATGCTTCCTTGTCCGATTCAACCACGGCAGGAGTTGGTACAGTCCGTGTATCGTACAAAGACAAGCCGCCCGTTGCAGCGCAACCCGCGATTTCGGTTAAGTACCTCCTGACGAACCATGCTGCATGTTCTACCTGGCCAATACCCTCGTCGGCCAATGGTACGTCTGATTGTCCCTTGTAACGCTTTTCTTTCCAGCCTACAGTTTTTCCGTGCCTTATAAGGAATACCGTGGTTGCCATTACGGCCTCCTCCGAATCATATTCCAAATCATTATAGTTTCCACCTCGCAGAAAGTATTAACAGGTATGCTATCTCGTTAACCTCGATAATGGCACCTAATATGTCTCCGTTTAAGCCGCCCAGGTGCTTTCTAAAAAAACGTACCGCAAAATGTGTAAAGGCATAAAGGGCCGGCAACGCCAAAACATACCTGACCATACCCAAAGCTACTGCGGCTGCCTCCTCAGGGCTTGCCCCAAAGGGTAACCACATATCGGCTACTGCAATGGCCAATACGATAACGGCCATAACTGCTACGGCGGCAGTGGAGGCGATCGCAAGATCTTTTAATTTTACATTATCGATGAATATTTTGCCAAGACCTTCCCGCTTTATGCTGTTTCCGGCAAACATGGCGTATACTCCGGCACACCTTCCCATAACGGGAAACGTGGCGATAGCAAACACCATTGTCGCTATTGTGTTAAACGGCCCGCTTAATTGGCCGCTAAACAGGCCGCCTGACAAATCTCTTAATAAACCTGTCGATGGCAGATTTGCCAAAAGTTGAAACTTAGCGAGCAACAAAAGTGCTACCGCTGCCGTACCTATGGGGCCTGCAGTGCCACTTTTCATTATGGCTATTTTTTGCTCTATGGATTTTCTCGCGGCGATGGCGTCGATTGTATCGGACAGGCCGTCGAGGTGAAGTCCGCCGCTTAGAGCGGCAAGGACTGCCACGGTTAATACCGCCGCTACGCCCTGTGGCAGGAACGCTTGCATTACCACCCAAAAGATTGCCAGTACTATTCCAAGGGCCCCCCCTACAAGTGGAAACATGGCGGAACTCTTGCTCATTTCGCCTTCGTTTAACTCTAGCCCGGCTGACAACCTGCCCGGCAGCGGAATTATTGTAAGAAACTGGAAGGCAAAGAGAAAACGCCCGGGTAGCCTGCGCACCAGTAACAAGTATGAGTTTATCAAGTGGCAGTCACTGGAAGGTATTGCGGTGGGACCGCACTGTGTACCCCCTCCTTATCTGCGTTAATCTGCGTCATCTGCGGATTCATGTCTTTTGCGGCCGCTCAGCGTAACCCGTTGCCCGTTATTTACCGGAATCCGTGACACCTGCGTCCTTGAATGTGGCCATCTCGCGGTATATTTTTAGCGAGGCGTCGAGAATAGTCATCGCGATTGCCGCCCCCGTGCCCTCTCCGAGCCTCATCTGAAGGTCAAGCACCGGTGAGAGGCCAATGAAATCGAGCATCGCCATATGTCCCGGCTCCTGGGACCTGTGGGCGCCGAACATGTAATCCTTTACCGTGGGGCATAAGCAATATGCTATAAGGGCACCCGCCGTCGATATAAAACCATCCACTACCACTGGTACGCCTGCACTTGCCGCGCCCAGACACAGACCGGCTATGGCGGCTATCTCCGTGCCGCCAACCGCGGCAAGCACCCCTATGGGGTCGTTTTTGTCGGGTTTGTTTACGTTGATGGCCCGTTCGATAACATCAATCTTTTTCCTGAGTGAAGCGTCGTCTATACCCGTGCCCTTGCCCGTGGTCTCGCCGGGGGATTTACCCGTAATAACTGCGGCGATAGCCGTCGAGGGCGTAGTGTTGGCTATGCCCATCTCACCGGTTGCGAACATGCCAAAGCCTCTATTTGAGTAATCCATCGCAATCTCGTAGCCGATTCCGATGCACTTAAGTGCATCATCCCTGGACATGGCAGGCCCCCTGGAAATATTCCCGGTACCTTTCAGTACCTTGGCTCGTATGAGACCGGCGGATTCACCGAAGTCATGGTTAACGCCAACGTCCACTACGGCAACGTCAGCTCCGGCGTGCCTGGCAAGCACGTTAATAGCGGCTCCGCCGCTCAGGAAATTGTAGACCATCTGTGGAGTGACCTCCTGTGGGAAAGCCGATACTCCTTCTTCGGCTACGCCATGGTCTCCGGAAAAGACGAATACCGCCTTGCGGGGAAGTGCAGGCATCTCCTGCCTGTATATGGCGACAAGTCTCCGTGCAAATTCTTCGAGCCTGCCCAGGCTCCCCCTTGGTTTTGTCAGTATGTCGAGCCTCTTTTGGGCTAGCTCGAAGTATTCGGCTTTTAGTGGCTCGATTTTTGAAATGACCGATTCTAAGTTCATTATCTAGTATCCTCCTTAGTCCTTTTTCGTGGCCTTTTTTGTAGTCCTTTTTCGTGCTTTTCGTGTATTTCGTGGTTAAAAATCTTTTATCCTTTTATCTTCGAGGCCAGGCCGCATACGACAAGGTAAACCTCGTCCGACACCGAAGCCACCGATTGATTTAGTCTTCCGGAGAGGTCTCTGAAAAGCCTGGCCAATTTGTTTTCCGGTACTATACCCATGCCGACCTCATTAGTGACCATGTAGAGCGTACAGGTTGAAGACTGGCCTTTAATATCGAGCAAAAAACGCGTAAATGCCTCGATCTCGGTTTCGACGTCCGTTTCAATATCCGATTCGTTATCCCTTTCGGCATCGTATTTCCCAGCCCCTTTCCCGGCCTCACACGCGCGGTGGAGCACGTTAGAGAGCCAGAGGGTGAGGCAATCGAGCAAAATTACGCCATAACGCTTTTTGTGTGAAGTTATGGCTCCGGAGATGTTTAAGGGCTCCTCGTGAGTATCCCATGACAGGCCCCTTTGTCTTTTGTGGGCATCGATACGTTTGGCCATCTCCGCGTCCCTGTTTTCTGCGGTTGCAAGGTAAACTCGCGGGCCGGAGAGCTTTTCACCCTCGCCCATGGTAAAGCTGCTCTTGCCGCTCCTGGTGCCTCCGGTAACGAGCACTATTTTCACTATCCGGTTACCTTCCTCTTTGGCCCCATCTCAGGATTTCTTCCCGCCAAAATCGTCTGCACATGTGCCACGTTCACTCTCCAGCCTGTAGCCCCTGGGAGTTATCAGCCAGTTTCCCCACCGGTAGGAAGTAGAATTACCGACGATAACGATGGTCTGCATGTCGATCTCGTGATCGAGCATTCCCGCAAGAGTGGTTAGTATTACGGCCTCGTCTTCACGCATGGCCGACCTTACAATGCCGGTAGGAGTTTTGCCGTCCCTGTATTGGGCGATGATGTTCCTGGCCTTTTCGGCATGTGTTACCCTGCCCTTGCTCCTTGGGTTGTATAGGGCTATGACGAAGTCCGACGATGCCGCGGCGTGCAGTCGCTTTTCTATCAGATCCCAGGGGGTCAGCCTGTCCGAGAGGCTTATGGCTGCAAAGTCGTGCATGAGAGGAGCACCTAGTAGAGACGCTGCGGCACAGACGGCCGGTACTCCTGGAACTATTTCCACCTCCGGCATTTCGTATTCGGGCGTAATGCCGGTATCGGCGCCGGTATTGTGCCCGGTATCACGTCCGTATTTCCGGCTAAGAAGTTCGAGCACCAGGCCCGCCATGGCGTAGACTCCCGGATCGCCGCTGCTTATCACGGCCACCTTTTGGCCTTTTTCGGCCTCGTCTATCGCGGTTGAGCAGCGCTTTGTCTCCTGTGTCATAGTCGTGGCAAGGACTGGTTTACCGCCTATTACGCCTTTGATAAGCTCCACGTAAGTGGTATAACCTACTATAACATCCGCGTCTCCGATGGCGGCAAGGGCACGCGGTGTCATGTGCCCGGGCCATCCCGGGCCTATTCCGACAATGTAAATCTTCCCTCTGTTACTATTCATATGTTTATACTCATAAGTATTCCTCATAATATTTCCAAATTCTTACCCATATTTTCACCGGTAAACACACCAAATGAATCTGTTATGTGAATTGTTGCACCCTGTTTTTAGGTCCGGACTATATCATCTGACTTACGGTTT
The DNA here is from genome assembly GCA_015233615.1 of Nitrospirota bacterium. Classification (GTDB taxonomy): domain Bacteria; phylum Nitrospirota; class Thermodesulfovibrionia; order Thermodesulfovibrionales; family Magnetobacteriaceae; genus JADFXJ01. The sequence goes on along the minus strand of JADFXJ010000029.1, from coordinate 14,281 downwards.
TGTCGATAAAAGACAGATTTTACCCTTGCAGCCGTCACCCTGGATAAGAAGCTTAGCCAATTTAACGTTCGGTACCGGCTTCCGGGTGTTCCCTGAGGTAGGATAAAACCTTCTCCGTTCCCTGGCTGACAATATGCGGCGGAGGGAAGTTTAATGATTGGTTTCCATAGAGTTGAAGACCGACAAGTTTTGCGAGCTTACCTAACGATAATGGCAGCGTGGTAAGCTTGTTGTTTGAAAGATTAAGCGTATACAGTTTTGTTAAAAACCCAATCTTTGGCGGTAGGCTGGTAATCTGGTTTCCCGAAAGGTGAAGCGATTGCAGGTTCGTGAGCTTCCAAATCTCCGGCGGAAGTTCAGTCAACTGGCAGCCCTTAAGGTAAAGGTTAGTGCTGTCATACCTGATACATTCATTTATTCCTCGTATAACCTCTTCATTATCAATCGTTCCTCCACATAAGCGATTTATTTGTGCGGATAACTCTTTCGATTTCGTGTCCGCTGACATATCATGTAAAAGCTCGGTATGTTTTTTATATCCTTTTAAACAATCTATGTTTGTTTTATCACATTCCTTGAATTCGATGTTTTGTAGTATAATTTCCATATCATTCGTTTTTTTAGATTGCTCTGACATAAATGAAGTAATAATGTTCTTAACCTGTTGTTTTCCTTTATCTTCCAGAAATTTATTAATTACCTGGCTATCGGAAATATTCATATCGAAAAAACTCATAACAATACCATCAGAGTATTCCGTTTCTTTATCTAACTGAAAAACATATACTTCCGTTCTAACATCAATTTTATTAAAAATAATAGCCACTATTGCAATAAAATTCCCTATACCATATAAGTCATTAGTGCGTAATACCATATAATCGTCAATTGTCTGATTAGTGGTAATTATATTTTTTCGTATGTTAAACTTCCCCATTATACCGTCTGAGAAGTCATATTCATCTTTGATGTCAAAATCTTCGTCTATTGTTTTCATAATCATACCTTTCCTTCTTTGTTGCTTTTCTTGCCGATATTATTCTTATCATTTCCTCTCCATTGCTCTTTTCGTCCTGTGAATGTACTACGATGAGTAACTCTTCATTTGTAAAACCTATGGTTATCCATCGTTCTTCGCCATAGTTAAAGCGATTATCCATCAATGTTATCTTAAAGGGATCGTTAAATTCATCTTGTGCATCATTGAAGGAGATGCCGTGCTTCCTTACGTTCTCGTAGCCTTTCTTAGGGGTCCCAGTCAATTGGCACAGTTATATTCTAACTGTAATGCTACCGTAAGGTCAAGATTTCCTATATGCAGAATTCCTATTCTCACTTCCTGTAACCATGCCTGAAATCCTTGTCGTAAAGGCGGGATTCCTTGCCGCAGCCACCAATCGAAGCCCGCAGCGACTCTCCAACGAGTATAATGGCAGTCTTTGTAACCCCGGCCTCCCGTACTTTAGAGGCGATGTCGGCAAGGGTGCCCCTTAGTATCCGCTCTTGTGGCCAGGAGGCCTTTTCTATGACGGCTACGGGTGTGTCTTCGCCATAACCGGCCCTGAGTTCCCCGACTATGCTCTCTATCATGGAGACGCTCAGAAATATGGCCATAGAAGCCCCATGCGATGCAAGTGCAGCAAGCGATTCCTTTTCGGGGACGGGAGTCCTGCCTGCCCTCCGCGTGATTATCACAGTCTGGCTCACCTCCGGTATGGTGAATTCCTGGCCAAGAGTAGCCAGTGCCGCGCTCAATGACGATACCCCCGGCACAGTCTCGGAATCAATGCCTAAAGTCGCAAGACGTTCAATCTGCTCGGTGATGGCACTGTAAAAGGCCGTGTCACCGGTGTGAAGTCTTACAACGATTTTTCCTAAACTTGTTTCCGACTCCATAAGAGCCACAAGGTCATCGAGAGCCATGGACGCGGAATCGTACAGAGCTGCGCGTACGCCCTCCAAAAGCGCCGTGTTTACGAGGCTCCCTGCGTATATAACCGTATCCGCACCATCGAGGAGCCTTCTGCCTTTAATCGTAATAAGATCCGGGTCACCGGGACCCGCACCTACAAAGTACACCTTACCTTTACTCTGACCCTTACCCTCAACTGCGGTTAAACCGTTTACTGTCATCATCGTCGATTCTCTCATTTTCTATCCCTCTCCGCCGTCAATTTATACAAAATTGCATGAGTAAGAGTAATACCAGTTCAGGAGATGAGTAGGGGAAAGCCTTCCCCTCGCTTCGGCCGCAAAGGGCGCGTCCTTTCGCTACCCCTTCTGATTGTGTGCTCTGCAGCCGCTGGTAACCCCTAAAAAGAACCTAGGGCAATCCAGGCATTACTCTTATAACTCTTATGATAACCAATTGGTATCACTCATACCAAGCCCATTGGTATCATCTCTCTACTACGATTACGCTTATACCGCACTCTATTGCGGCATATATTTTTTCGTAATAGCCGCCTTCCCGTCCGGAGCGCTTAGTAACCAGACAATCTACGCCGTATTGCCTGTAGGTGGCCGCGTTTAGCTCTGTGCTGAAGGGGCCCTGCATTGCGATGATGTTCTGATTTTTTAACTTTGCATCCAGACACTTCCTTATGGAGTTGTCGAAAGGCAGTACCCTCGCAATTACTTCCATACCGCTTGTCGATATTAGCGGCCCGACAATGTGCAGCTCCTTGCTGCCGGTTGTAAAAAGCGGCTTTACGGACTTTATCTCCAACACCTTTTTGACGGCCTCCTCCATGGAAGCTACCGTATATATTTTTTCATAGTCGATCTCGTCTGCAGGGCCTACCTCCCGTACCCGCGACTCGTAACAGACGCCAACCTCCGCGCATACACTTTTAGCGACGGAGGTTATTACGTGGGCGTAGGGGTGTGTACAGTCAATTACGTGGCTGACTTTGCGGGCCTTAATGAACCGCTTCAGCGACTCCTCCGTGAAATTTTCCAATACGGCCCGTTGCCCGAATTTATCCTTAAAAAGCGCGAAACCGTATTCGGTTGCCGTGGATATAAAAAACTCCGCACCATCTTTAGAAAGCTCGTACGAGGTAACAACCGCCTCCGTGGTTCCGCCCAGCACCAGATAGACCGGCGCAGGTCCTTCGAAAGCGAGATCCATGGATCTATTCGCAGATCCGTAAATTGCTCCTTCTGTGGAGCTATCCGTAGATCCGTCTGTTGATCTCTCTATGTGTTTGCCTATACCTTTTCCACTACTTTGTATAGGAGACCCGAAGAGTTCTTCCCTGGCTATAGCAACGGTGACGCCATCTATAACTGCCCTGTGGACAACCAGCACGGTGTTTCTTCCCGACAAAAGTGCGCAGGGCTCAGACACGCCGTATACGCCGATAGTCCGGTGCACAAGTTCGTACCGATGAGCCTCCGGGTGGCTTCTGTAGTACCAGTCTATCTCCCTCCGTGGTATAAACCTGCATGGGATGCCAAGAGAATTCGCAGCCTCGTGAATTCCTTTTTCGTCGGCCTTAATCCACGCAGAGGACAGGCACCGAAGGGTATCCGGCCAGATACCGGCCATAGTACATGCTTCGTTTACGGCATGGAGTATCTCTTCTTTACCGGCCCCCTTTTTGCAGCCGACTCCGCAGGTATAGAGCCTGTTAGCCTCCGTAGCCGTTGTAATTACCGGCTCTGCCCCGGTTATAGAGGCGACCTGATAGGCAAGGGCGTTTGCCCCGCCCTCATGGCCTGAAAGTGCGCTGATGACGAATCTGCCGACGTCGTCGATACACACTACTGCAGGGTCGATGTACTTGTTCCTTACGAGAGGAGCGATAACTCGGTTTACTATTCCGAGTGCCATTATAAATACAAAGCCTTTGTAACGGCCAAAAACTTCGGTTACGTGCGTAGATAGTGTGTCGAACTCCGTGGCACCATGTACGTTGCCGCCGCCGACACTGCTACTGCCTTTGACTTTGCTTTGGATACCCCGTTTTAGATGGATGTCCCAGCCGGTTTGCCCTGCTAAAAACTCCGCAAGGGCAACGGAGTGATCCGTTAAGCCAATGACTGCGATATTCCAGCGGCCATCGAAAGGATGAGGATTGCCTGGTGAAACGCTCAATTCCCCCTGAGTATCAAAATGATCTCTCTTTTGCATGCTCCTATGTTCTCTATGTCACCGGCTGTTTTTATTTCGATCACCTTTTCCTCCGGCATTGTCAGATCCTGGCAAACATATACCTTCAATGGCACGTCAATCGGCACGTCCGTTGGAGCGTCCATTGGAGCGTTCATTGATGCTTTCCCCGGGTTATCGAAGAGGCTCCGGGCTGCTAAAATCGTTAGGATAGCCCGTGACCCGTTTTCCCTGTCGCACATGATAGCCGCCCTTTTCGCAGCGATAATATCGTCAATGCCGGTAACAGGCCTTCCATGGAATGAAAAGACCCGCACGTTTACCCATGGCTCCTTAACCCTTGCGAAGGCAACCTGGAGGCTTGACACGCCGGGAATCACGCTCTCAAGCGCGTCCCTGCCGTAACGCTCCGACACTTTCTGGCAAAGACTGTAAATTCCGGCGTCGCCCGTAACCAGCACACCAAGGCGGCTCCCTTCGTACTTTTCGATCTTCTTCATAATCTCTTCTACGCGATTCTCTTCTACGGCTTTAATACTGCCGGTACCAGATAAACCTGCCGAATCTAGCTGGCCACGCGTGCCTATGACGACTTCGCAGTCTTCTATCGCCCTTAGTGCCGCGAATGTCAGGTAATCCCTGCCCCCCGGCCCTGCGCTGATTATCTTTATCCTGTGCATTTTTCCTTCTTCGTGCCATTGGTGTGACATTAACTTTATACCGTAGATTTACTACGGATTTATCTTCATATTCCATGATTCCTGAAAAGTATAACGACACAAAGAACAGCTCCTACAGCTCCCCAGCGTTAAAACCCAAATGTATATATACCCAAAAAAAGAAAAAAGTTGACCGAACAAATATAACAAGGCCGGGGAAACAATTCCCTCTCAACCTAAATACCTTTTATCGGCTTACAATTAGAACGTGTGCTTTCCTTCGCCTATCAATCCTCCATCCATGGCAAAAAGATAAATTTCCACGGATTCGAGTGGGTAAGTGCGAACAATCTTTTCGGCAATGGCACTGGCCAGGGCTGAAAAAGAAGATTTTAACAAACGGGCATTCGGACGTAATCGCTGTATGATCTCTTCCACAGTGTTGAAATTGCCATCGAGGCCAAGAAAATCGGAAACGAAACGGTGGGCCTGCGGGGAGTCCTTCGAGTGGGTATCGAAGTAGCCCATGAGAAGCTTCGTGAGCTTTCCCGGATGTCCTCCGATAACAACCCTCCTGAAACCCGCCCGGGTACCGTGCTCCAGGGCTGCACCCGGAAAGTTACTGAACTGCACTACCCTGGGGACACCCGTCAACTCCTTTAGTGATTTCTCTCCGATCTTTCCGGGTGCCATGTAAAGGCAATCGCTTTTTTCGAAGCGGCAAACGTCTATTTCGCAAAAGATGGTAGCCTTTATAGCATCGACACTCATGGGAACTACTATACCGGTTGTACCTAATATGGAGATTCCCCCTTCGATACCTAACCTCGGATTAAACGTCTTTTTTGCACGCTCTATACCCTCCGGCACTATAACTTCGACTTCTACCCCCCCCTCCGGTATGACCTCTCTTACCGAGCACTCGATCATCTTCCTGGGAACGGGATTTATGGCGTGCTCTCCGGGAGGTACCTGGAGGCCGCCTTTTGTAACCAGGCCAACTCCGTAGCCGCCCCTTATGATTATCTCCCTGCTTTCCGGCAGGAAACTTACGCGCACCGTTATTTCCATACCGTGCGTAGCATCGGGGTCGTCGCCTGCATCCTTAATCACACTCCCGTAGAATTCAGATGGTGCCGGACTACAGGATGCCGGACTGTCGTAGGGCGGTCGGACTGAGGACGGGTTGCCACAGACCGGGCTACCGGAGGTCGGTCTGCCTGCTTGTTGCATATAGGATGGCGTGCGTACCGGCAGGCATATGAAGCCGCCAGTCAAACCGTCTGTCAAACCGTCTCTGGAGGCGCCTGTCAAACCACATTTTGGGTCGCCGGTTAAACTACCCGTTAAGCCTTCCGTTAAACCGTATTTACGACTGCCTGCCGGTAATCCGATAGTCACGCTCTCAGGCAAGACACCGGTTAAAAGTCCAAAGGCCGCGCCTTTGGCTGCGGCAGCGGCAGCCGTGCCCGTCGTAAAACCTCGCTTCATCTCTTCCTCTTTACGATGGCTATAGAGAGATACCCGGCATCTGCCGGTGGTGTAGACGTTAGAAGATCGTAGATCATCTCGCCTTCCAGACTGATCCTTCGGGCCAGGTATGCCTTGTCAGGGCGGCAGAGGCGCACGGCTTCCTGCAGGGTAGACAACTTCTTGTTGACCTTCATAAAAATGGTAGTGTCGTGCCGGTTTATGTATTCTATGGCGAGTGCGGACTCCGGTGGAAGTTCGTAGACGCCGAAGTTGTCGCCTTTTGAGCAAATAGGAATGCCAATGAGCGAGGCTGCCCCCGTAATTGAGCTTATTCCCGGCACGTGTCTTACTTCTATGCCCTTAAGCTCCAGCTTTTTCGTAAGGTAATTGGAAGTGCTGAAGATAGTGGGGTCTCCCATGGTCACGTAGCATACGTTTGCACCCGTTGAGAGCATATCGAAAATTTTATCTGCGAGCTGCGAATACTTCGCGTCCAGCTCTTCCTTTTTATTATTCATCGGGAAATAGTACATGAGAATCTTCTCCGGCTTTACGTAGCGGCTGACAATGTCTTTAGCCACGCTTCGGCCTAGCTCATCCGACTGTGGCACGACGACAAAGTCCGCTGACTCGATAATCCTCAAAGCCTTAACCGTAACAAGTTCCGGGTCTCCCGGGCCGAGCCCCAAAGAGTATATGAATTTATCGATAATCATTTTGGCACCCTACTAATGAAGTTAGCATCGATCGATATAGTTCCTGTCATGTCAGCACCAATCAAATTAGCATCGCTCATGCCTCGACCCTCCTTAATGCAAGCATGGACGTTATAAAAAAGACAAGACAAAAGAGCCCCATGATAGAAAGGTGTGAATACTCTACGGTACCACCGGTAAGAGAGGCCCTTATGGCTTTCGTAGAGTAAGTTAGTGGCAAAATCGAAACCAGGTAATTAAAAGCCGACGGAAGTTTCCCCAGCGGGAAGAACGTTCCGCACAGAAAAATCATCGGCGTGATAACGAAATTATTTACCAACGCCTGACTGGAGTGGTCCTTGACTACCATGGACGTCGTAACGGCCAGAGCCGAAAATTGAAAAGTATGGAGCAAAATGGCCGGCAAAAACATGGCGTTAAATGACAACTTTACCTTAAACACTACGACGTAGAGGAATATGATCAGGCAACTAAGCATTCCTCTGAAGACGCCAAAGAGGGCCTCACCGAGCACTATTTCCAGATGTGAAGCAGGCGCGATCAGGTATTCGTCGAACGTATGGAAGTAAAAGCGGGATATGTTAATCTCTGCCGATATGGCAAAACTCTGGTTGAGGCTGCTCATAGTGACGAGGCCCGGGATGAGAAAATTAATATATGGCATCCCCCCTACGCTGACCTCCCTGCCTAGCCCCCATCCGAAGGCTATGAGAAATAGCAGCGGAGATAGGGAAGCAGTAAGGAGCTGCTTAAAAAACCTCTTCCTGTAAACTGTAAACTCCCTGTAAAGCACTGCCGTAAAGCCATTAAACATTAAACGTTAATCCTCCTTCCGGTTATTTTCAAAAAAACGTCTTCAAGGGTAACCTCGCGTACCTTGCATGGGTAACGGCTGTCTCTGAGTGCGATAACGGCATCCTCTCTGGATTCGAAAAATCGCTCGTTAATTCCCTCCTCCATATAGATTTCGAGGACATATTGGCCGATCTCTTTTTTCATCTCATCCGGCCTGCCCTCCGCGATGATCTTGCCATCGTTGATGATGAGCACGCGCCGGCACAGTCTTTCCGCCTCTTCGATGTAGTGGGTAGTCAGGATAATGGTAGTATTTCTCAGATTGTTGACCTTTACGATGAACTCCCAGATGCTTCTCCTTATCTGGGGATCGAGTCCTACCGTAGGCTCGTCCAGAAAAAGTATACCTGGCTCGTGCAGAAGTGCCCTTGCTATGACCAGCCTTCGCATGGTTCCACCGGAGAAAGTCTTGACCTGCATATCCCTGTAATTGGTGAGGCCGGCGAAGGTAAGCATCTCACCGATTTTTTCACTCATGCCGGAGCGGTCCATCCCGTACAGGATAGCGTGAAGCTTGAGATTTTCGTATGCGGTAAGATCCCTGTCAAGATTGTTCTGCTGGGGGACTGCCCCGATGATTCTTTTGGCGAAACGTGGATTAGCGAAGAAGTCTTTCCCGAAATAGGTGATTTCGCCGCCGGTGGGCTTTACGAGGCCGGTGAGCATCTTTATCGTGGTAGTCTTACCGGCGCCATTTGGACCGAGGAAGCCGATAAACTCCCCCTCTTCAAACGAGAAACCTATACCATCGACGGCTACCCTGGAGCCATACACCTTCCTCAAACCCTTTGCCTGAAGTACCGACTGGTGTGCAGTCTGATTTACCGTGGGAAAAATCCCGTCGCTATACATTCGGACACCTGCATACGGCGTAACTACCACCCGCAACCGGTGCACTATATACCGTTACCATCTCAGGCGTTGTTATTGCCATCTCAGACGTCGTAAAATGTTCCACGTGAAACATTAACATACATACACTTCATATGTATATATATCATTATGATATATCTTTAAAACATATATATTATAATGATATCTATAAGCCAAAATTGAAATATGCCTGAAATATATCACGGTTTTAAATTATAAAACGAAATTCTACATATCGGCAACCCTTAGGTTACATATAAAATATTTTCCCGGCAAATATTTTTTAAAAGCAACGCATGTACAACCATAATATATAATTTAATCTGAAATTAACACAATCTGAAATTAAAGCTTGACATCCTTTAAAATATTCGTATACTATTAGTGTTTTGGGAACCACGCTTCCCGGGATGTACCCGGGATATCTCTTCTCCACAAAGGAGGGTAGGCAATTGTATGCTTTAGGTACTCATTTGTTAGTCGAATTGAAAGATTGTAATCCTAAGGTTCTAAACGACCTTCAGGAAGTTACGAATGCGATGGTAACCGCTGCTACCGAAGCAAAGGCTACCATAATCGACGTATCTTTCCACGAATTCAACCCCTTTGGAATAAGCGGTATGGTAATTATCGCTGAATCCCATCTTTCCATTCACACCTGGCCCGAATATAATTACGCGGCAGTAGACATATTCACTTGCGGCGACATCATTGACCCCGGCGTGGCGGCAAATTACCTCATACGGCGATTCGGCTCTAAAAACCCGTCGGTCGTGCAGATGATGAGAGGAATGCTATCAAGCGAAACCTCCGTAAAATTGCCACACAAAGTGTGCTCAAATGACGTCGTACTCCGCGACGAGGTTAGGTTGCCTGCAAATGCCTGAAAACATTTACAACAGGATGGAGGACATGGTGGGTATGACACTCCGCGAGTTGTTTCTCGTAGTTAAAAATCTGCGTTTATAGTTGCGCACGTGCCTTTGTCCTTCCTAAAAATTATATTTTTGTGCCTGTCAATTATTTTAATAATCGGCGATATATTTTTTTATTATAATCATCTGATTATTTAACGTTGCCGGGCGGGCGGAATATGTCCATGTTTCGAACTATACACAGAGATTACGAGGCTATATTCGAAAGAGACCCTGCGGTAAAGGGCTATCTGGACGCTGCTCTTAATTACCCCGGATTTCACGCCATACTATTTCACAGGATGGTTCATCCCCTGTGGTCGATCGGTATGAGGGTACTCCCAAGGTTGGTTTCCAACGCAGTAAGACTCTTTACCGGAATAGAGATCCATCCGGGTGCGGCCATTGGACCAGGGTTTTTTATAGACCACGGCATGGGCGTAGTTATAGGCGAAACCGCGGAAATTGGGCAAGAGTGCCTTCTCTATCAGGGCGTGACACTTGGCGGCACGGGCAAGGAAAAGGGTAAAAGGCATCCCACAATCGGCTCATACGTGGTTATAGGAGCGGGTGCTAAAATTCTCGGACCAATCGACGTAGGCGACTATGTTAAAATCGGGGCTAATTCCGTAGTACTGCACAGCGTACCGGATAACTCCATAGTGGTCGGAGTACCCGGCAGGGTGGTGAAGCGAAAGCTCCTGCATTTAACCGAAGACGGCCCGGTGGAGGCACTCGACCATACCCGGTTTCCAGACCCGGTAGAAAGGAAATTCGAGGAACTTCGGGCGCACGTTTCCATGTTGGAACGTAAAATCGAAAGGATGGCTGGTAAAAAAGGCATGAAAGTTTACAACAGTATGTCAGGCGAAAAAGAGGATTTCGTGCCGCTTACTATGGGGCACGTAAGTATTTACGTATGCGGTGTCACCGTTTATGACCTGTGCCACGTCGGGCACGCCAGGAGCTCCGTAGTGTTCGACGTAATCAGGAGTTATCTTACGTACAAGGGCTACGGCGTTAAATTCGTAAAGAATTTTACCGACGTGGACGACAAGATTATAAACAGGTCTAAAGAGGAAGGCGTCGCCTGGGACTTAGTCGCAAAAAAGTACATAGACGAATATTACGTGGACATGGACCGCCTCGGCGTTGCCAGGGCCGACGTAGAACCCCTTGCCACGGAGCACGTCGAAGACATGATCGAGCTCATAAGTGGACTCATGAGCGGCGGCTATGCTTACGTAATGGACGGCGACGTCTATTTTTCCGTGGATTCATTCGACGGCTATGGCAAGTTATCCGGCAGGTCTTTGATTTCACAGGAAGCCGGTTCACGTGTAACCGTTGACGAGCGAAAAAACAATCCACTTGATTTTGCTCTCTGGAAACGCTCAAAAGAGGGTGAGCCCTTCTGGGAAAGCCCCTGGGGCCCCGGACGGCCAGGCTGGCACATCGAGTGCAGCGCCATGTCGCGAAAGTACCTCGGCGACACTTTCGACATTCACGGCGGCGGGGCAGACCTTATATTTCCGCACCACGAAAACGAACTTGCCCAGTCGGAGGCTTTCACAAAAAAACCTTTCGTAAAATACTGGGTACATAACGGCTTCATAACCCTGGACAAAGAAAAGATGTCAAAATCCCTCGGCAACTTCTTTACCATAAGAGATATACTGGGTAACTTCGACCCGGAGGTACTTCGACTTTTTCTCATATCCACCCACTACAGAAACCCCATCGACTTTTCTTACCAGCAACTGGCCGACACTGAGGTCTCTATCGACAGGCACTACTCTACAGTCCTTAGAGTCGACACATTCCTGAAATCCCACGGCTCCAAACCTAAGAAGGACAGCGAGTATGAGGCCTTCAGCGTTTCGGTCTCCTCGTTTAGGGAGAAGTTTATAGAATCCATGGACGACGACTTTAACACGGCCCAGGCCGTTGGCCATATATTTGACTTAGTACGCTCTGTTAACCGTTATCTTGACGCAAAACCCTCCGGTGACGTTGCCCACGCTCTTCTGACAGAGGCGATGAAGCTTCTTGACGAAGTCTGCCAGGTACTCAACGTGTTTCGCAAAAATCCGAAAGATTGGTATCGTTCCCTTATGAAGACGAGAAAACTACCTATAACCGAGCGGGAGATAGATTCGTCGATAGAAAGGCGAAATGCCGCCCGCAAAGCGAAAGATTGGATCAAAGCCGACGAAATCAGGAACTCATTGCTTTCCTGCGGTATAATTCTCGAAGACAGGCCCGGCTGCACCGGATGGAGGGTAAAGGTATAATTAATTACTGGACCGATGACATCGGGAAATAGATCTTGAATGTAGAGCCTTTTCCAATAGCGCTTTCGGCTAAGATGAAGCCGCTATGTTCCTCGACAATCTTGCGGCTTATCGAAAGACCCAACCCCGTGCCTCTGCCCATCTCTTTGGTAGAGAAAAATGGCTCGAATATAAGGTTGAGCTTATCCTGGGGTATTCCTGCTCCCCGATCCTTTACTTTGATGACAACGTACTCTTTCTTGTCTACTCTTTCCACGTCGGTAACCACGACGATTTCGCCACCCTCCGGCATCGCGTCTATTCCGTTGGATATAAGATTGTCCAGTACCTGCCTTACCTGGCTCTTGTCGGCAAGGATTTTCGGCACGTCGGTTGTGGCCTTCACCATTTTAATCGATTTCTCGTCGCATAGTTCCTTGTAATGCCTCAGGGATTCTTCCACTATTAAGTTTGGATTAACCTCGGCAAAGTTTATCCTGGTGTCTTTCGAATATGAAAGTACGTTTTTAAGTATTATCTCAAGCCTCGATGCTTCGCTGAATATAACCTCGGCATACTCTTTTCCCCTGCTGCCCTCAGGCATAATCTTGTTGAGTCTCCTGGCAAATCCACCCAAAACGGTGAGAGGGTTCCTTATTTCGTGGGCGACGTTGGCACTCAGTCTGCCTAATGCGGAAAGCTTTTCCGACTGCATCAACTGGCATTGAAGCTTCAACCTTTCCTCCTGGTTGCGGTTACGCTCGATTATGCTGGCAGTTGTGTTTGCCACTGCCAGCAGAAATGCCTCTTCCATCTCGTCCCGCTTGTGGCCGGCGTCTACGTACAGATTAATGACGCCTAACAGCTCCTCGCCGTTCATCACCGGAACACAGTAGTGCCCATGCTCTTCCATGCCGTCGAAACGAATGTCGTGGCATGTGTCTATGTGGTCCGAAAACATTACCTGGTGGCTTTCTGCTACTCGTCCACAAAGGCATTTGCCAAAGGGGATTATCTCGCAATATTGGAGAAGTTTTTCGTTAAGACCGTACTGAACGTGCATTCTAAGTACTTTTGCCTGTGCGTCTACTAAAAAAATGCAACCCTTTGACTGAAGCGTTAACCATGGAATCGAAAGAATGCAATTTAGTACCTCATTGAGCTGCTCCTTAAAAGAAAACTGGGAGAGAGATACCTTCAATATAGAGTTTACCACCGTTTGTATATGGTAATTTCGTCTTATCCTTTCTTCGGAATCCCTCAATATGGCCTCAGTCTGCCGGTGTTGTTGGATCTCTTTCAAAAGTTTTTCGTTAGCTATAGTCAGCTCTCCAGTGCGCTCACGTACATGGCCCTCCAGTTCTTCGTTCGATTGTTGAAGGGCCTCTTTGGCATGCTTGAGATCGGTGATGTCGCGGGAAATGCCAATAGTACCAATAACGTCGCCATTTTTATTACGCCAGGGGATTTTTGTCGCAGAAATCCAGACGTCATTTCCGTCTTTTCTCGTTCGTTTTTCTATTCTGCCGGTTATGTTTCTCCCTGTACGTATTATCTCGCTTTCGGTTTCGCAAGCCTCTTTGGCCTGCTCCTCCGGGATATAATCGAAGTCGGTCCTGCCAATCATCTCATCTGGGGTAGTGCCGGAATTACTGGCTTTTGCCCTGTTTACTATTACGAATCTGTACTTATCGTCCTTAAAATAAATAGAATCGGGAATGTTATCCAAAAGCACACGCAGAAGCTCGTAATCCTCTATAGGGCTACTTGTCACAAAGTCTTTTTTATCGTTCATATCGGCCACCGTAGTATTTTATTTTTATTTTCATTCGATGTTATATTTCTTAAGCCTGTGCCTGAATTGTCTGAAAGAAATGTTTAGCAGTTTTGCCGCCTCCGTTTTCAGGCCTTTAGTTATTTCCAGGGCCTTTGCCAGATAGCTCTTTTCAATATTTTCAAGAATTTTATCGAGATTTACGCCCTCCGGGGAAAGCTCCAAAGGTTTTCCTGTCTCTAAAAATGTATCCGTCCCGGTGCTTTGCCTTATCTCTAAGGGAAGGTCCTGAAACGTTATAACGTTATTATCCGAGAACGTTAAGAGGCGTTCGACCGCGTTTTCCAGTTCTCTCACGTTGCCGGGCCAATTATAATGTTCCATGCCTTCCAGAGCCTCTTTCGAAAATATTTTACCCTTTTTACCATGTTTTTCCAGGAAGTGCTCTATCAATATGGGAATGTCGTCGCGCCTTTCCCTCAGCGGAGGCACGGGCAGTGGGATTACGTTTAACCTGTAATACAGGTCCTGCCTGAATCCTCCGGTGGCTGCATCTTCTTTTAAGTTTTTGTTTGTAGCCGATATTACCCTAACGTCCACTTTTATGTCCCTGGTACCGCCTATACG
>JADFXJ010000028.1 GCA_015233615.1 Nitrospirota bacterium | reverse complement strand
ATCGGCTTTACAACAGGAACGAGAAATGGCGTCGATTTTATCTGCCCGTCATTCCGGCTGCTTGCCCGTCAATCCCACCCCTCATCGTTATCCCGGCTAGATTAGAGTCATCAGCCGAATTCGAGAGCTACCACGTTCGTGGGCCGCAATCCAGTCTTTAGTGGTATTTTAGATGAGATTTCATTGGGTTGCAAACTTTTCGTACAAAAACTCATATACCTTTCGGATAAAAGCATCAACCGCTCCTCAAATATGAAAATTCCTTTACATCATAATATGTAATATGTTAGATTAGACCACGTGCTTTAGTTATAGTTACTAATTAATGGGAGGCTGTCAATGTATAAGAGATTATCTTTTTTCGTGCTAATATTATTATGTTTTGTGTTTTTATTGTTTCCGTGTTACATTTTCGCGGATAGCGGGGACAAGGCCACAGAGGTAAGGGACAAGGCCGCAGAGATACGGGAGAAAATTATGAGTAGTGAGGACAAAGACGAGGAGATCGCGCGAAAACCCTCGTATCTCGAAAACGAAGAAGAGTTTATCATCATGCGCTACGGCAAGGATGCGGCTGTTCTAACTCCGACAAGATATCTTAAACCCGTATCACAGGTCGCGGAAAACATGACAGTCATTACGTCGGATATTATTAGGCAGATGAACGCACACACTGTGGCGGATGTTTTAAACGGTGTAACCGGGGTACAGATAGAGCCAAGGTTTGCCTTTAGTCATGGTTCGACAATAAACATGCAGGGGGCACCTTATGAATACGTGAGAGTGCTCATAGACGGTGTCACCCTTAACGATTTGCAAAATTTCGCCAGGATTGGCGATATCCCGGTTCAAATGATCGACAGGATAGAGATAATCAAAGGCCCGGCGTCTTCGTCGTGGGGTTCATCCCTTGGGGGCGTTATCAATATCATTACTAAAACGTCTTTACCGATATTCAAAGTGGGCGGTATGCTCTCGGCGTCATATGGGGAGAAAAGCTCCGGCGATTACAGGGCCGAGGCCGGCGGCAAGGTTTCGAATCTGAATTATTACGTCTATGGCGGCCATCTTGACTCGAATGGGTTTTCCCCTCACTCCGCCGATGACGACAGTTCTTTTTACACAAAGGAAAGACTGGACATAACGGATAAAGTCAACGTTCAATACACTCTAGGTTACAATAACGTCAAAGAGGGAATGGGGGCTTATCCCCAAGCGGGTCATTTTTCTCAAGACAACAAGAATCACAACATTTTTACCACTCTCACCATTACCGATTCCATAGCGGATCAGGTAACGCTTTCTCTTGCCGGAAGATATATCAACATGTTCTCGTACGATAAATACAATTCGACGTCAAGCGGCGCTCTACTTAAAGACATAACGGATAAAGAGACTTCGAAGGGAGCGACCTTTAACCTTAACTGGACGCCTGAAGACCAAACCATTATATTTGGCAGCGAATATGATGACGGAGTAGCTGATAATACCGCCTTAACCGGGAAGAAAAGCTTAATAAAATCGGCCGTTTTTGTAAACGATACAATAAAAAACCTTATCAAAGATATTTATATTACGCCCGGCCTGAGATTCGACAATATAAGCACCAATGGCAGCTTTCTTAGCCCGAGTTTAGGCATAACCTATAGCCCATCGGAGTTCTTTACTTACAGATTCGATGCGGCCAGGGGGTTCAACGTTCCAAGTCTTGCTCAAATTTATGGGACGGGCTTACGCTATCTTCCCAATCCAAACCTGAAAGTCGAAAAGGTGTGGTCTTATCAAACGGGTATAGAGACTACCATGCTGAGATATGCCTGGCTTAAGCTTACCGTTTTCAGACACGAAGTCGACAATGGAATTACCATCGTTCCCGTCGATGCGTCTCATTCCACATCCGCCAATTATCAAAAGCAAAGAAGGCAGGGTTTGGAGGTGGAGATGGAATCCTTTCCATTTTATAACGTATCGTTCAGCAGTGGATACTCGTTTGTCGACACAAAGGATCTTAAAACAGAACAACGCTTATCGGCCATCATAAGGCACACCGTAGACGTTGGCCTTCGATACAAAAAAGATACATTCATGGCTTACCTCTTTGGCCATTACTTAGTATGGGACAACGTGCCATCTTATTATATTTACACTGATAAGTCCTTTGTTTTTAACCTGAACGTGGTAAAGAAGTTTTACAAAAATGAAATTAACAGAAACAGCGTCGATGTTTTCCTTACGGGACACAACCTTTTTAACGCTTCACAGCACTGGACCGAAATCAACAATCCACGAAGATGGATAGAAGGGGGAATAAGGTTGAATTTCTAGGGAGCCGGCGCAGGGAACCCGCGTAGAGTAAGTATATTCCCGGTGATGGAGATAATGCTGTAGATAAACAGCCTTCATCGGCTTTACAACAGGAACGAGAAATGGCGTCGATTTTATCTGCCCGTCATTCCATCTGAGTGTCCGTCAATCTTATCACGTTCGTAATTCCATAACCTTTTCCGTCAACCCCACTTATCTTCGTCACTGCTGGCTAGAGCCGTCAGCAGAGCTGTCAACCGAATTCGAGGGCTACCGCATTCGCGGGCCGGAGTCGTTACTTACTCATGTTACGCAAAGGCTCTATTAGCATTAAATATGCGTGAAACAAGATGCTCCAAAAATACAGCGGAAGTCGTATGCCTGGATTCCCGCTTTCGCTGGTATTGCAGAGCCGGGGGTTGTGTTCCTTGCCCCTTTTGTCATTCCCGCGAGTATTGCGGGGGAGCCGGCAGCCGTATTCGCGGGCCAGGCCTTCTTTAACATCACGCATGTCTAACGCGAAAAGAGCCTCGGAATTTGGGAAAGAATCCCCTATTGCGAATATCCGCCTTCTTCTACTTGTCTATCCCGTTCAGTACGATTTGGTTGTTTATCCTGTCCATAACGATAGTATACCCGTCGTAAAAACGATAGTATATCGTAGTAAACACGGTCAAAGAACACACTCTATGAATAAATATTGCACAAATTTGTAAATTATAGTTGTAAAACGCTGTGGAAACGTGTATACTATTTATAGTCTTCTTAAAAAAGGAGCGTTGTGTGCTTAAAAGTATAAAATATCTTACATTTACCGCGGTATTTACTGTCATCATGGTTGGCTTTTTAACCAATGTTGAGGCTACTGAGGTTGTAGTTGTCGAAGGCTCGGCTTTTAAAGCTTATGAAGAGGCTCTTCAGGGGTTTACCCGCAACTGCAAATGTAACATCAAAGAGATAATCACTCTCGATGCCAGCAGGACTGAGCCCAGGTCAAGGATTCTGAAAGCTAAACCTGATTTAGTGCTGGCGATAGGCCAGGAGGCACTGGTACAGGTTAAAGAGATTTCCGAAGTGCCGGTTGTATATATAATGGCCTTGTTCCCGGGTATAATCCCACTGAAGGCCGATAACATTACGGGAGTAAGCATGTTCATCTCCCCGGAAACTCAGCTTTCGATCTTAGTTGACGTATTTCCATCGATGAGAAGTATTGGGCTCTTGTATACTCCGGATGAATCCAAAGTGCTGGCGGCAAGAGCGGAAAGCGCCGCGCTTAGAAAAGGTATTAAGTTCTTTAAGCGCGAAATCCGTAGTAAAAAAGAGATATTCCCGGCGTTGGAGGATATAAGATTCAAAATAGACGCTTATTGGATATTGCCTGACAAAAACCTGGTAAATGCAGAGATGATAGAGATTCTGTCGGTATTTTCCATGGAAAACAAGATTCCTTTGTTATCTTTCACGGATCAGCACTTAAAGTTTGGCGCAGCCATATCTATAAACGTAGATCCTTTCGCGATGGGCATCCAGGCCGCAGAGATTATTAATTCCTCGTCAAAGACTAGAAAGGACGCACAAAACCAGCCGTTTAACGATGCAAAGATTGCAAAGGTATCTTTTAACCGCGCGGTGATTACTTCTATGGATATCGCCATTAATGAAAAGTATAAGAGTGATAACCTCTTGTCGAAAGAACATTTTGCGAAAATCAAGTAGCGTCCAATATATAGCGATGAATTTATGTCGATGAAACTATCCGCCGTTAAAAACTTCTTCCTTAACCATTTCCTGGTGAAGATGCTTGCCATATCCGTAGGTTCTATTATTGCAATTTCCATTTTATTTGTCTCTTTCACAATCTACCGCGAATACAATCTGTTAAGGAGAAATCTCCTGAACCAGGGAAGACTTTTGATGCAGGTACTTACATACAACGCAAAGCTTGGGGTGTTCACCGAAAACGAGCGGATTTTAGAAACTGCCGCTTTAAGCGTAATGCAGCATAATGACGTCGGGCAGGTGACCATATTTAACAAAAAAGGGCAGATTTTAATTAAGAGAATAAAAGATTCCACCATGCCTGAAGACCCACGGCGCAATTCCCGAAAATTCGAACAAGTATCGAAAACACAACTGATGACAATCGACGATGAAGGCAGCTATTTCGATTTATGGATGCCTATCGTTTCGAAAAGCGGTATTTTCATCGATACCCGTTCTATGTCCGAAGCAGATGCGTTGTTCCCGAAAAATGAAGACTTGTTGGGTATCGCTAATATAGAATTAAGTAAAAAAGCCATAAATAAAAACATTTACAGCCTTGTCGTTAAAGACGTTATAATGGCACTTGTATGTTCCTTAATGATCATTAGTATAATATACGTAGTAACAAAGAGGGCAACCTTGTCAATCAGGCAGCTTACAAATAACGTGAAAACCTTTGCTGCCGGAAAACAAACGGAACATATGCCAAGCTATACCTCCGATGAAATAGGTGAGGTCATCGAAGCGTTTAACAACATGGTCGATGCTTTACAAAAGGAAGAAGCCGAAAAAAAGATGCTTGAACAACACATAGCCAACTTACAAAAAATCGAGGCCGTCAGCATTCTTGCCGGGGGTATTGCCCATGACTTCAACAACATTCTCACGTCCCTTTTAGGCAAGGTACATCTGTGCAAGAGAAACGTAGGCAACCATGGGAAAGTAATAGAAAAACTGACCGAGGCCGAGGATATAATCAAACAGTCGAAGCACCTGGCTAATAAAATGGTTGCCCTGGCAAATGGAGGACACCCCAAAAAACAAATTACTTCGATAGAAGGTTTAATAAGAGATACAACAAAATCGCTCCTGGCCGGCACAAACGTCAACTGCAATATTTCCACCCCGGAAAACCTCTATTTATGTGAAACGGATAAAGAACAAATAACGCAGGTAATTAACAACGTTATTTTAAACGCCAAGGACTCCATGCCGGAGGGGGGAACTATAGACATTATTATAAGCAATATTCTCATCGAAAAAACCGCAGCTTTACCTCTCGAACGCGGCAAGTATGTAAAAATCTCCATAACCGATCATGGGCATGGCATTCCCGAAGACATGCTGGACAAGGTGTTCATTCCATTTTTTACCACCAGGAGCAACCGAACCGGTTTAGGGCTTACACTTTCATACACGATAGTGATCAGGCACGGCGGATATATCGACGTAGATTCAAAGATAGGCGTAGGAACTACTTTCAATATATATTTACCCGCAACCGATAAAAGACTTATCATTAACCAACCCGGTTTTACTACGGATTCCGTTGAGCAGGGTAGTTATAGAAGCATGATGGTTTTATTGTTGGACGATAACGAACATATCATAAAAGACTTAAGTGAAATACTGGGTAATTTTAACTGTGAAATAATATCCGCTAAAAGCGGTGCCGAAGCAATAAATCTCTTTAAGAAACACAAGAAGATAGGGCTTGAGATCGATTTTGTCATAATAGACTTGAAACTTCCTGACGGTGTGGCAGGTGAATCGGTTCTTAAGGAACTTTTAGAAATAGACAGCTCCGTTAAGGCCATTGCCATTAGTGGTTATTCAGGCAGCGACGTAATGTCGAACTATAAAAAGCACGGTTTCATTGGCGCGCTTCCCAAGCCATTTTCACCTGCCGAGTTATATGCTCTTCTACAAACGAATATCTCCGCATAAAAACCACTTTATTTCATAGCCACATGCTGTCGTCGGATTGTTTGAGGGCGCTCATGTAGTCGTCCCATTCGAAAGACATGAGGTGCTTTTTCTTGTTATTGCAGGTTTTACAGGCTGCTACTATGTTGTTTTTCATGGAGGAGCCTCCCCGGCAAAGGGGTATGATATGGTCCATCGTCAGCTCGTTTGGGGGGAACCGGCCCTTACAGTAATAACAAACACCGATGGAACAACGTCTTTTCCACCAGCCGGTCTTTCTGAGCTGCCGCGCCTTTTCCCTTTCTTTACGGATTAAGCCTGATGATGAATCCGCCACCGCTCAGTGCCGTCCTCTTTTGTTTTCCTCTTCGGCATAGTACTTGTTGTAGAGTATATCCCACTCGGAACTACCCTCGACAACTTTTCTGGAGAGTGACGTTAGCTTTCTCCTTACTATGTTGTCAATATCGTCGCCTACTTTCAACTGATTGGCGATGATACGCTTAATTTCCTTGCGTATCTTGCCTTCGTCGATCTTAAGGCTGATCAGACCCTTTGTCTTGAGCCCGCTAAGAATGATATGGGAAAGATGGCTTATCTTGTCGTCTGATAGCAGCATATAATTTAATTCCGGCAATCCCTATAATGTTATCCGGCAATGTTACCCGGTAACACTTTACAGTTATCATTACAAATAGTTATACAAACGCTTACAAACATCGCCATATATAACTTCATATGATGATGTTACGTTCCTTTATGAGCTTTTGCTTCATAAGGTCAAAGAGCGTTTTGTAGTCCATGTGCTTTTTCTCTATCTCCGATTCGAATGACTTCAGTTTCTCCCTAACCTCATCCATGAGCCTGTCTTCGGCCATAAGCTCGTCCACTACTATAGCCTCGACTTCTTTAATGATTATCTCCAGGGAAACTTTAGGCTCTATCATGCCTTCCTTCATGAGATTGTTCATGATCTCCCTGGAAATTATAGGTACCCAGGATTTTGGAACTCTCATCGCTTATTTTTCCATAAATGACAGCAGGGCAATATTCCTGGCCCTTTTAATAGCCTCGGTGAGGTCTCTCTGGTGCTTGGCACAAGTACCCGTCATGCGTGAGGGGAGAAGCTTTCCACGCTCCGTCAGGTAAGACTTGAGCATCTTCGTGTCCTTGTAGTCGAGAAACGGCACCTTATCGGCGCAAAACCTGCAAAATTTCTTTCTGGTAAAGCGTTTATACTTGACCTGATCAGTTGATTTAGTTTTATGTATCGTTCTCATGTCACTCCTGTATATAGTCGTAGTTATTATAGATTAAAACGGTTCCAGGTCCGTAAAGTCGTCCGGAGGCATAGAGTCTCCTCCTCCTCCTGCCTGGGAGCCGTCACGCCTGCCGTAGGCGTCCCCCCCCCGTTTTGGAAGAAATTTGACGTTTTGAGCGACAACGTCACACTTGGACTTCTTCTGTCCGTCCGGAGCATCCCACTTTCTCTCCCTAAGACGGCCCTCTACCAGAGCACCGGCGCCCTTGCTCAAATACTCGCAACAATTCTCGGCGGTCTTGCCAAAAACGGATACGTCTATGAACAAAACTTCGTCCTTCCACTCCTCCCCCTGCTTTACCCTGGATTTTACGGCAAGAGACAAATTGGATACCGGCAGTCCCTGGGGAGTATAACGGAGCTCCGGGTCTCTGGTCAGGTTGCCTACAAGTATGATTTTATTGAACATCTTCTTTAGCCTCTCTTTTTTTCCTCTTTATTGAGTCTCTTCCACTTTTTCCTCTGCCGGAGGCTCCTCTGCCCTGGAAGCGATCTCTTTAGCCTTAATAGACTCCTCGAGGGCCTCTACCTCTTTTTTCCTCAACTTTATCACCATGAACTTGAACACTGGATCGAATACCTTATACAACCCCTCCAATGGTTTTATCGCAGTTGCGGGAGCCTTAAAGATTAAAAACAGGTAAAATCCCTTCTCGTGCTTGTTTATCTCGTAGGCCAGCTTTCTCCTGCCCCATCTTTCGACCTTGATCATCTCGCCGGAGTTTTTCTCTATCGTATCGACGATGCGCTTTTCGGCTCCATCTATAGTATCGTCATCCAGCGAGGCATCGAGAATAATTATATTCTCATAATAGTTCATCAACAACCCCCTTCATTATTTATATTTACTCGCTTCATCTATTCATGTAACGTCTTCCTGGCAATGCCTTTTTGGCAACGTCTTCCTGGCAATGCCTTCATGCCGGGCATTTTGCCGCATTTTCCTATTATTCCAGCTCATTTGCTCAGACCCTTCCGCTATCTTTTATATATCCAAAGATTTAGAATCTATAATTATAACATAAATCGAGGAAAAAATATCAATAACCAGATTTTTTCCAAATTCCGATATAGAAAGTCGTCATTTTACGGAAGAGGTCACTACCCGGCCCTGCGTATGTCTTCAAGAAGTTCCTGGAGACTGACGGCATACTCGTCGTAGTGAACGTCGTTTTTCACTCTTTCCAGGTCTATGTGGTCGAAGGTCTTTTCGTTGGCTAAAAATAAGATCAAAGACAATGTTTGCTTTTCGTCCTTGTGGCTGAAGACCTCGTAGAGTTCGAGAAATTCGAAAACGAGCTTCGGCATTTCCGGGCCCGATGCGTGTCCTGCCCTCACGATGGTATCCAGGAGATAGGGGTACAGGTTGTACAGTTGGTGGTAGTCTTTTATTTCCTTATAGAAGCGGTGGGCTTCCCGGAGGTATTCCTCGGATTCGGTAAAACGTCCCATGTCGTTTAAGAGAGTACCCAGGCTGTTAAGAGTTACGGCTATATAGGGCAGATATGCCGATGGATTCGTCACTGAAAGCGTGCGGTAATATCTCTCGGCCTCTTTATAGTTTTTTTCCGCATCCACGAAGCGCCCGGTGTTGCTGTAGAGGTTGGCAAGGTTGCTGAAGGTGCCGGCCAAAAAATACATGTACAAGGAAGGGTTTTCGGCGGCAAGTTGCCGTCTGTAAACCTCCGACTCTTTCAGGTACTGCTCAGATTCTACGTATCGCCCTGTTTTTCTGTACAGGTTGCCAAGGTTGTTGAGTGTTATCGCAAGATCGGCAACGTATACTGCCGGGTTTCCCGTGGCTAGCTGCCTTCTCAGATTTGCCGCCTCCTTGTAGCAGACTTCGGAATCGGTGTAACGAAGAGACTCTGCGTACACTATTCCAAGGTTATTCAGTGTAGCCGCAAGAAGTGGAGTGTACACGGCAGGATTCACGGATACCAGTTGTCTTCTGTGCAGTTCAGCCTCTCTGTAGTAGGCTGCGGCATCGTTGAGCATATCCATGTCAGTGTAGAGGTCGCCTAATGAGTGAAGGGTATTGGAGAGGTCCGGTGCGTAGGAGGAGGGGTTTTTGCCGGCAAGGTGCCTCCTGTAACCCTCCGCCTCTTTGAGCAGTTTTCCGGCAAGGGAGTATTTCCTCGTCCTGGTATAGAGGTCTCCGAGCTTGTTTAACGTAGCGGCCAGGCAGGGGACAAAGGCGCGGGGGTTGGCAGTGGCAAGCCTCCTCCTGAACGCTTCTGCCTCGCCGAGGTATTTTTGGGCCTCCAAAAATTTCCCGGCACCACTATATATACTCCCAAGGTTGTGGAGCACCAGTGCGAGATCCGTCACGTAGGCCAGGGTCTCGTCGTCGTGAAGCTTTCTGTAGTACACTTCGGCTTCCTTCAGGCAAATCCCGGCTTTGTCTGCATCTGCCGACTTCTTGTACATCATGCCGAGGTTGGTAAGGGCCAGGGCCAGGTAATGGACGAACTGGCCGGGGTCCGTCCGGACGAGCTGCCTGTAGTATTGGATTGCCTCCATGTATGCATTGCCGGCCTTTTCCGCGTTGCCCGTGGTGCCGTAGAGATTACCCATGGTGTTAAGAGTACCGGCTAAGTATGGAAGGTATTGGGCCTCGTCACTTCGGCAGAGTTCCCTGTAAATGGATTCTGCCTCGCTGTAAGCCTTCCCGGCCTCATCGCAGCGGTCGGACTTCTTGTAGAAAATCCCAAGGTTTACGAGCGACAGGGCCATCTTGTCCTTCGGGAGTAAGTAGCCCCTTAAGTCGCTAGCTATCGAGTTAGCGTAACGGTCCTTAATCAGGGACTTGTTTGTTATGCCGTTAAACACGTCCACGATAGACTCTTGCAGTGAGGGAGTTTTAGTCTGCCGGTAGTGGTTCAGGACAATGGACAAGACGTTGAGGAGGTCCTCCTTTTGGCAGCGATTGGAATCGAAGCACTCGATGGCCTTTTGGGCCAGCAGAGCAAGGGTATCGCCGGTAATCTCGTAACCCGTCTTGAAATAGGAAGAGACTGCGGCCTGTGGGTAGTACAGTGTGCTTCCCACTTTTTTAAAGAGTGCCAGGCTTTCTTTAACGACTTTTAAAAATGGTGCGGAAAAAATCGCTTCTGCAAACTCAATCGAAAAGGGGTACTCCAGGGAAAAGAGCATTTGCGTCTCGCCGGCATATCCGGCCAGGTAGTCCTCATAAAATCCCATCGCACTGCTAAATGCCGATCCACTTAGAATAGCAGCCGGGACTTTGGGCCTGTTTTTAAGTAGTAAGGTTAAGGCCAGAGGGTGGTAATCGTAAAAATCCCTGGTCCCGGCCATTTTGCCGATCAGGTACTTCCTGTCCGATTCGGATAGGCTCGCCATAAAGGCTGACATCTCGCTTATGCTAAAAGGGGTAACTTCTATGGTGTCGTAAGGTACAAGAGCGTCGCGAAGTAAAACCCTGAGCCTGCTCACGTAAATGACAAAAAACTTTGCGACGGCCATTGCCTCTTCCAGGAAGTCCTGCCATTGTTCCTTTAGAGTGCCATCCCTTTCCTGTGTTGCCGATTCCAGGTTGTCCAGTATCAGTAGAGTTCCGTCCCTTAGCCTGGAACTCAGATAACGTAACTTAGAGGACAACCGCTGCCCATATGGTCGTCCGTCCGTCCTTTTTACCAGGCCGCCACGTCCTGGGTCGTCGATAGGCACGTCGTTGAACGTTAACTTCAACATGGCGTCGACTATAACCTCCGGGTTTGCCGGGGTTTTTGAGTTCTCAGGCCTATCCCGGGATTCAGAGCTTTCCGGTGCTGACGGGTTCTGCCGGCTTTCCGTATTTTTGGGCACCAAAAGGTCCACGGCCCCGGTTGACAAGTCGAAGTAAAGAATATTTCTAAAGCACATCCCGTACAGTGCCGCAAGATAAAGGGCCATAGACGTCTTTCCGGTTCCTCCGATGCCGTGCAGGACTATGGAGTTACCTCGGGCCAGGGCCACTGACGAGCGCCTTGCTATTTCATACCTGTAGAGCAATCCGCCGGTTGCAGATTCGCCGCTGCCGACGGCAGAGCCGCCGCTTACGGTGCCGGCCAAATCCGCCAAATCGGCCAAATCGGCCAAATCGGGCAGATACCATGTTTTCCCGGAGCGGAGTGCTTTTTCCATGTAAACCTCCCCGTAATCCTCCGTTGTGGTGTATCCCTTGTGGGGCATACCGAATTGCAGGGGTCTCCACCAGCCCCCGGAAAGCAGCATCCTGACGGTATTGAGTATTTTAGCCGGTGAGATTGGTTCGAAAAGAGCCCGGTACACGTTCGCGACTATCCGGGTATCAGCCGCGTTGGCGCTTGACAGGTTGGAAATCACACAGGCACCGGGTATGGCGCAGTAGAGATAAAAGGGTATCGCCGACGGAAGATCACCTGAAACGGTACAGTCAAAGGTGTCGAAATAGAAAAGCTTTACCCCGGAGTCGCGAAAAAGCTCACCGAGAGCGTTGACGTTTGCCTGTCCGTCTCCACTTAAATCCTCCGGCATTATAAACCCGTCCCTTACGCCGTGGCCGACGTAATGAACCACGTCGTAATCATCCATAGACAGTCTTGCCCCGATGCCTGAGAGCGTAGCATCGAGTTCGACGTCCACATATACGAGTCCCCGCTCCATATACTCGTCAAGAGCCCCGTATATGGCTTTCAGCCGCGATAGTGGATCAAATGGCCAGCTTTCGTAGATTTCGTGTGACATGGCAACAACGACGAGTACTTTTATGGGTATGCTTAAGGTGCCGGGTACTTTCCTCAAAGAAGGAATTTCCCTGATAATGGATACGTTATGCGTTTTTGCCAGAAACCCTCGTTCGGTGCCATTTCCGTTGAGAAGTTCGAAGGGAATCGAGTGGACGGACAGGTCGTCGCTGTTTATCACTATGGTAAGACAATCGGGGTGGTTTACACAGGAGAGTGCGTTTTCCAGTTCAGTCTTGCGCTCTTGTGTGGAAAACACGTTATCGTATATGTTCTTGCCGATTATGGCGAGCTCGTTTATTTTCAGTCCGCGCCCGCCATAGAGCCTCTCCATGTAATACTCGTTTATAGGATAAGGCGCTCTGACGCCATGACCACCGGCCCTTTCGCCAGGGTCGCTGACCCTTTCGCCAGGGTCGCTGACCCATTTGCTGTCCAGGCCTGTTTCATACTTGTCGATATAAACGTTCAATACATTATTCACGTCGAAAATGTCCTCTCAGCCCAACTCCGGTATATTGGCATACATACTTTGACGGCTCGAATTCGTCCGCTATCGTTTCCTGTAACCGCGGCGGAATGCGTTTTACTATTATCTTACCATTTTTCTCCATGAAGTCGCACAGTATCGAAATCAGTACCTCCAGGGGTTTTCCGGAATTGATAAAAGTCTCGCAGTGGAGTTAATTTCACAGGCAAGAATGGGTTTACCAACTATGGATCGATGAGGAGGGGGGCTTTGCGGTGAGTCAGGTTCTTTTATTTATCCCGTTGTTAGTAACGAGTGCTCCGGTTCTTTACATCGGACGGCTTGTGCAGGGAGACGAACACCCTGCCCAAGCCTGTAATAACTTGTTACCATTTAGTAATAGGAAGGTTGTCCTTATCTTTGAATGCACCAATCGATATCATTATAAAATCTATGAAATACCAGAGCCCCATACCGCCGCCAGTAGCAAGCATTATTATACCCGTTCCAATCTTGTTGACATAAAAACGATGTCCACCAGCCCAACCTAAGAATAAGCATAAAAGCAATGTTACCAAACGGCTTTTTTCGGATACATGTTCTTCATTCATGATGATAAACTCCTTTTGTTATTTTATTAATCATATGGATCCGATGGATCCTCATCTATACGCTGTCTTAGAATACTACGAAAAATATGGATTGTCTGTATCATGTGATACAAAGAGTCAATTTTTTATAGGCTCTTCTGTCGATAAATATGCGTGTTAAAGCAAAAAACACAAAAAAATTAAAGGGGCTCCCCCTCCCGACCAAGCCGTTCAGCCGCATTCGCGAACCCCCGGGCCATCCATCTCCCCCGCCTCTTCCTTTTCAAGGAAGAGGCGGGGGAGATGGATGGCCCGGGCCTTATGCCGGTTACCACATTTATTAGGATAGCCACGGCAGTCCGGACTTTCGACAATTGCACTACGTTGACACTATGACTATGATGGAAATTCAACGCCCTGTTTGTTCTACATATTCCTTTTATGATGGAGAATAAATTTACCCTGTTGACAAGGTGTCCACTATGGTCAACATTAGCCAGATATGTTATAATTTAAACATCAGATCGAAGTGGGGGGTGTTTTTATGGCTACATTAAAGCAGGAAGCAATAAATGCAATATCTAAACTGCCGGATACTGCTAACATCGATGACATAATGTATCAACTTTATCTAATCTATAAAGTGCGTAAGTGTAAAGAAACGTCTCAAAAAGGAGAATTTATTTTCGTATACGATTTAGAAAAAGAAATTAAATCATGGTAAAATGAACAACACCAGCCATAGGTGACATGCGTTTGTCCCGGTGTTTTTTTCTATTTTCCAGACAATGCTCAGTAATCCGCAGGATTGAAAAAGGGGGAAACGGAAAGCCGTCTCCCCCTTTCGTTGTTTTTTGCAACGTTGCAGGTTGCACTAAGGCGCATTATACGCCGTACATTTATTACGTTGCTAATGTCATCTTGCTAAAGCCATTAACTATCTGCCCTCTGTTGGCGGCTTGTCTCTATGCACTACCCGTGCTTGTCAATGCTTGCAGCTTGCACCTATTTATCGGTAAGGGCGGCCACGCCCGGCAGCACTTTGCCTTCGAGAAGTTCTAAGGATGCTCCGCCACCCGTAGAGATGAACGATACCTTATCGGCGACTCCTGCCCTTTTTACGGCCAGTACCGAGTCTCCGCCTCCGATTATGCTCGTGGCTTTGGAGTTTGCCACCGCTTTTGCCAGTTCGAACGTGCCTTTGGAGAAGGTGTCGATTTCGAATAAACCCATGGGGCCGTTCCACACGATAGTCTTAGCGTCATTTAACGCCTCCGCAAAGATTTTTGACGACTCGGGGCCGATGTCGAGGATCTTCCATCCGGCAGGGACTTCCTTTGCCGACGTGACTCTTGTTTCGGCACCCTCTTCGACGTTTTGCGCGATGAGGCAGTCTACCGGCAAAAGAAACTGGACTTTGTTAGCCTTCATCTTGTCTATGATCGTCCTGGCCGTATCGAGCATGTCGTCCTCGCAAAGCGAGCCTCCTATCTCGTAACCCTGGGCCTTGAAGAAGGTGTTGGCCATTCCGCCTCCCACGATTACCTTGTCCACCCTGGTGGCGAGATGTTCGAGCACTCCAATCTTGCCGGAGACCTTTGCACCGCCTATGATTGCCACGAAGGGCCTGACCGGACTTTCTACGGATACGAGGAGGTAGTCGAGCTCTTTCTCCATGAGCAGGCCCGCCGCCGATTTGGATACGTACCCGGTAATACCGGCAGTGGTTGCGTGTGCCCTGTGGGCCGCGCCAAAGGCGTCGTTGACGTAGACGTCGGCGAGCTTAGCGAGGGCTTGCGCAAATCCCGGGTCGTTTTTCTCCTCTTCGATGTAAAACCTTACGTTTTCCAGAAGAACCACGTCTCCGTCTTTCATCGCTCCGACTATTTTTTCGACCTCGGGGCCGATGCAGTCGGGAGCGAAGGTGACCGGCTTACCAAGAAGCTCTTCGAGGCGCTTAGCCACCGGCCGGAGGCTGAACTTGGGGTTTGGCTTACCCTTTGGCCTGCCGCGATGGGAAGCGAGTATTACTTTCGCTCCCTTTTCGATAGCCATATTTATGGTAGGCAGGGCGGCGCGAATCCTCGTGTTGTCCGTTATGTTGTCGTTTTCGTCAAAGGGGACGTTAAAGTCCACCCTGATAAAAGTCCTCTTGCCTTTAAGGTCAAGATCCTTTATTACGAGTTTGTTGAGGCCCATTCTTACCTCCTGGAGCTGACGTAAACGGCGAGGTCCTTCAGGCGGCTGCTGTAACCCCACTCGTTGTCATACCAGGAAATAACTTTTGCCATGTTTCCGATGGTCTTTGTCAGAGCCGGATCGAATATGGAAGAATGCGGGTTTCCCTTGAAGTCGCTGGATACGAGAGGCTCGTCGCAGTACATGAGAAAACCCTTCATCGGGCCGTCTGCCGCTGCCTTCATGGCTGCGTTGATGTCTTCTTTGGTGGCTTCCTTGCCAAGCTCCACGGTGAGGTCTACGACCGACACGTTAGGAGTTGGCACGCGCAGGGCAAAACCGTCGAGTTTGCCCTTGAGGTTTGGCAGAACGAGTCCGATTGCCTTTGCCGCGCCGGTGCTCGAAGGGATTATGTTGATAGCCGCGGCTCTTGCCCTTCTCAGGTCTTTGTGCGGCAGGTCAAGAAGTCTCTGGTCGTTGGTGTATGAGTGGCAGGTGGTCATTAAGCCTTTAACGATTCCAAACTCCTGGTCCAGTACTTTCGCTATAGGGGACAAACAGTTGGTGGTGCAGGAAGCGTTGGAGATGATCTTGTGTTTGCTCGTGTCGATCTTGTCGTTGTTGACGCCCATACATACGGTTATGTCCTCGTCGGTAGCCGGGGCTGAAATAAGAACGAACTGTGCTCCCGCCTGAAGGTGAAGGGCGGCTTTCTCTCTCTTGGTGAAAAGACCGGTGGACTCTACGGCTATTTCCACGCCGAGGGCTTTCCATGGAAGGTTACCCGGGTCTCTTTCCGCTATGACTTTAATGGCCTTGCCGTTTACGACTATGGTGTCGTCCTTCACGTAAACTTCCGCGTCGAGGTTACCAACCACCGAGTCGTACTTCAAAAGGTGAGCCAGGGTCTTTGTGTCGGTTATGTCGTTGACGGCAACGATCTCGATGTCTTTATTGCCCATGCAAGCCCTGAAAAAGTTTCTTCCTATCCTACCAAATCCGTTAACTCCTATTTTTACAGCCATTATAAAACCTCCTAAATGTAACGTTTAATATTGAGAGACTAAGCCCTCACAGCCTTGATGTACAAAAACCAAACGTGATAATTACCACTATATAAACTTTATCAAATGAACCCTTCCAACTGAACCCCGCTAAAAAATCAAACTTCAAAACCAACTTACAAAATCAACCTTGAAAAAAAACCAACCTGACGTCAACCGGAAACCAACCCCCGATAATCATTCCTTCGGCTCCAGAGCATTCAGCACCATGCCCGTCGGTATCTTCGGATAAAAATAGGTCGATTTAGCCGGCATTCTAACTCCCGTCTTCGCTGAAAGCTCAATGTCTCCGACTTTGGTTGGGTTTAAGATGAAAGCTGCCTTAAAGTCTCCGTTTTTTACCCTCTCAACCGTTTTTTGGGGATCCATCTCGTAATCAAACTCCCATACATTATACAATTTTTTAAAAATAATTTCATGCAAAATCATTACGTCCATGCCGAAAATCCCCTCCGGCACGTCCCCGGTGTACTCCAGAGTATAAAAGCCGTCCGACCCGGGCAGGTACAGGCCAAATGTTCCGGCCTTTCCTCTGATGGCCCCCGTAATCCCTGAACTATAGGAATTGGCGAAATTGTCTGAATTGACTAAGTTGGCGGAACTATCTAAACCGCTTTTTACGTGCTCTACCTTAAAGAGGCCTTTTAGCGGGCCGATGGGGTCATCGGGTATGCTCCGAAGCAGCCTGTGTGTCGGTAATATGGTTATCCCGCCGTCGGAGACGTTCACAAGCAACATGAGAACATAGTCGTATCCTTTCTCGCCGGGGGTTGCTAACCCCTTTTCGACCAAAGCCGCCTGATCCCCTCGATAAGTGGAAGCTTCGCTCTCACGCATTATACGTTGGAACTCTAGAGACGTCTCGTACCTGTGGTGGCCGTCTGCGATGAACATATCGCGGCCGCTTATGGCCTCTTTCACGAGAGCCACTTCGCTCAAGCCGTCGATTATCCAGAAGCGGTGGAGTATTGCGTCGTCGTCGGAACACTCGAAATAGGGTGGAGATTGCTGAACCCTGTCGAACAGGGATTTTAAATCGAAGCCGGGGTAATCATAAAGCGTGAATACGGGGCTGATATTTGCCCGGCATGCCTGAATCAGGTTAAGCCTGTCCAGCTTTGGCTTGGACTTCGTCTTCTCGTGGGGAAAGACGCCCTCGCCCAGCGGCACGAGCCTGACTGCGGCAAACACTCCGCGCATGACCCGGGTTTGGCCCTCTGCTGTGTAAGTTGTCTCGTACAGGTAAAACGCGGGACTCTCTGCGTACTTCATTATGCCGGATTTTATCCATTCGTTGAGGGCCGTGGCGGAACGTACGTACTTATTATTTTTTTCGTCGTCGCCCCCGGCGTCCATGCCGCAGTCTATACGGCTGATGTTATACGGGCTTCTCGAATAAAGGACATCCAACATCCCGGGCGTGATAATGTCGTAAGGTGGAGCTATGACGTCCCTTATACTTACCTTTCGCTGATCGTACAGAAGCCCTCTAAAGGGGATTATACCGGTCAATTTTTCCTCTTATCTTCAATATCCAATATATTATCATGTTTCGATTCGTAAATTCAAACGGTTATTACAACGGTTATTGTTTCAATCATTGTTTATTGGTCACTATTCCGATTATTATGGCTTACTCCTGCGTAAACTAATATTCGAATTGCCGGTATCAAAGCTTCCGGATTAATATTCTGAAATTATGATCAGGTTTTAAAAACTAAACCGCTTGCAGTATAATACTTACGTCTTTGTGGCTAAACACAATGGGCTAAGCACATGAGGCTGACGGCGGCAATAGGCCGTGCAACGCAGCCACCGGTAGTGGTAAAGGCCCAAATAAGGAGAAAGAGATGTTTTTTGGCAAATCGAAAGACGACGAAATAATGAAGGTATTCACAAAGCACATCGCCAATACTTATGTATGCGCCCAGGAACTAGTCAAATTATGCGAGGAAAACGACACCAATACGAACAGCTACCTCATACAGAGCATTCTCGAGAAGGAGCACGAGGGAGACAAACTCACCAACGACGTACACCTGCTCCTGGAAAACGCGTTCATAACTAAGATCGATAAAGACGACATAGTCAAGTTAGCCGATTATCTGGACGACATCATCGATAAGATGAAGATAGTGGCACGGTTTTTCCACGCCTACCGCGTCAGCGAGGTGCGACTTGAGGCAAAGGAGCTTTCCAGGGTAATACTCAGGATGTTAGACATCCTGGAACCCCTGATAAGAGAGATGTCCACGCAAAACATGGACACGTTAAAAGGAGCAATCTATAAAATCAAGGGTCTCGAGGAAGAGGCGGACGTGATTCTCTACAAGGGACTCGGAGCACTTCATTTAAACGAGAGTGACTTTAAGTTGATTCTCGAGTGGAGAGACATACTGAGAGCCCTGGAAGAGACCACCGATTATTGCGACCGCGTGTGCGGCGTAGTGTCCTCCATCGTTAGAAAGTCTCGCTGAAGGGGCCGGTCAAATGGATCCATTACTCATAATCGTGTTGTTTTTCGTATTGTCGGCGGAGTTCATAAACGGCTGGACCGACGCTCCCAATGCCGTGGCTACCGTCATATCCACCCGTGTTCTTCCTCCACACAAGGCTATAATCATCGCTACCGTGCTAAACGCCCTGGGGGCATTCTCCGGAACCGCCGTTGCAACCACCATAGGCAAGGGGATCGTGGACATCGGGTCGATTAACATAATGACTATCCTGGCGGCTCTTTTGAGCATAGTCGTCTGGGGTATAGCGTCCGCCCACTTCAGTTTGCCAATCAGCAAGTCACACGCGTTAGTCGCCGGACTTGCGGGAGCGGCCCTTGCTACGGCCGGCCCTCACGCACTTTTGTGGGCGGGCTGGAAAAAGGTGCTCATAGGGCTCGGTTTTTCCTGCATCTTAGGTTTTATTGCCAGCCTGATGATAGGCAAGTTTATCGTCTGGCGCTTTTCGGGCTCGCCTCCGGCCAGGACTGGGAGGCTCTTCAGTTATTTGCAGATATTTTCCTCCGGACTCATGGCCTTCGAGCATGGCTCCAACGACGGCCAAAAATTTATCGGCGTCTTTACCATGACTCTCGTGCTTGGGGGATTCCTGCCGGTATTTGAGGTAAAATGGTGGGTAATCCTCATATGTGCCATAACTATGGGGCTTGGTACGATGATAGGCGGAAAGAAACTCATACGGCAAATAGGAATGAAGATGGTGCATCTCAAACCCTGGCAGGGGTTTAGCGCCGAGACTTCGGCCGGGATAACCATCTCGATAGCATCGCACTTCGGTATCCCACTGAGTACCACGCACGTGGTCGCCACCTCGATAATGGGAGTCGGTGCCTCCAGACGGTTTTCGGCGGTTCGCTGGGATATAGTGCAGAAAATCGTGACTGCCTGGGTTTTGACGTTTCCCATATGCGGAACGCTTTCATTTATCATCGCCATGATACTAAAACATATTTAAACAGGGCTAAGTGCGGTAGAACTATATACTGATACCATAAGCCCTCTTCCGATAGCAGGCATCAGGTGAGTACAGGCGTCAGCCTGGTGCAGGTGTTGGAGACGAAGTTGGTGTTGGAGACGAAGCCGGCGTCGGTGTTGTGCAGAGAGTGTTGACGTTTAAGGCAAAAGCCATGGTAACCGTGTTTAAGTTGCTGTCGGTTACGGCAATGGCAACTTCCGTGCCGGTGCCAGGACCCGCTTTGGTGCTGGTAAAGTTTATATATCCGGTAAACGGGCTTGAACATGACCCTCCGCCACAGTTATAAGCAAGCCACGAAGGAGTGCCTGTGATTGTAGCGGTGTAAGGGGCGATGCCGCCTATAATTATGACGCTGGCATTATAAGACAAGTCTAAGCAGGCAGTCGGTAGCTGGGTGTTTAGTATCTGCAGACGGCCCTGTTGCGAACTATTGTAACAACCCATTTTGTTCTGGAGCTCGCTTAGTGTAACCACCTTGTATACGTCGAGGGGATCTAACGTGACATCGGAGGCAGCAGGCCCGGCTACACCCTTAGTGGTTACGACGGTTCCATTTATTTTAGACTGTAACCGGTAGTCGGCACCTCCGCTTATGATTATGAACGCTATCCTGCCGCTAAGCGCCGGCGTTGTGTTAATAACGCTAGCGCTTGCCGGGTTGAACGCGCACACACCCGTGCAAGATCCGGTTGATAAAGTGGATAAAGCGTCGTCATAGATATAGACGAGTGGTTTCCCCCAGACGTCTGTCGGATTACGCACGGCGTTGGGAAAATCCGTATCCGATGGCACACATTTCCTCGCCGCGCTCCAGCTTATTATTGCATCGACATTACCCGATAAGAGGTTTGCCGCTTCGTTGAGCTTGTTCCTTTTTACCTGCGGCTGAACACGCATTAAGCCAGTAGCGGCAAGTACCACCACGAGAATTAATATTATAATTACGGGCAACAAGGCAGACCCTTGTTCGCTTCTCACCTTGTCGAAAACTTTATCCATGGGGGGCGTTGCGGGGGTACTCCCCCGCAGAAGGGGTAGCGGAGGACGCGTTTTTTGCCACCCCCCTACCCCCCGTGAGGGGGGTATTCGAAGCGAGGGGAAGGCTTTCCCCTCCTCATTTTTTGAACTTTTATTGCTTTTATGGATGAAACCTGGGATCAACATAATATTTTATGGATTTATAGTCAGCACAAACGTCTTGCCGGCACAGTTATCCCTATTAGACGACTGGTTGCAAGCCGGATCATCTGTACCGGGATTGTTGTCGTCACGAACAACGACGTTCACGCTGTAACTTCCTGAAGCAGGACCGGTAAATTGGCTGGAACTTCCCGCGGCACACGTTGAATTGCCAAAGAATAAGTTTCTCCCCACGCACCAGTGCGAATCGCTCTCCGGGGAATTAATACAGGTATCTATGTTAGGATTTATCTGAACCGGGGTACCGCCTATACTGGTACACAGGTATGCCCCTGTAACCGTCTTGATCGTACCCTCCACACACCACCTGTAATTACCTCCACTCAAAGGGACACCTCCGCTGGCGTATATAGTGGCATTATAGTTAATAGTACTACCCAAACTACCGTAGGGCAGTTCGTTATTGACGATGCTCAGTGGGGCGCCCGCGCACCCGGCCTTCGTTCTAAGTTCGTCCATGTTTACCCACTTGACGATGTCGTCGTAAATCACACCGTTGTTGTCGGGCCTTAAGGCACAGTAAACGCTTACGCACTGGTTACCGGCGGCGCATCCGCCAACCGGACCTGCAACCGCCGTAGTCTGCGGTTTAAGGTTGTCTCCACCGCTGGCAGCCACAAAAGCTACGTTATTTATTATTGTGGCGGTATCTAACGTGCAGGTGGGCTGCCGGTAAGCTATCACCGTTAAATTCGTTGACCTGCGTCCACATATGGTGTTAGCCGTGCCGCTTAACGCGGGGTCCGTGATGTAAGTCAATGGTTTGTTCCAGGCGTCGTTTGGGTTGCGGACTGATCCCTGGAATTCGGTTGAGGGTGACGGTGATGGAAGCCGTCCGTTAGTCGCGGCGTAGCTTGTCAGAGAATCGACGTCGCCGTATACTATCTCGCGGCTGTTGGCAAATTGTACCCTCTTGACCATGCTGATCATAAGAGAAGTTCCCAGGGAAATCAAGAGCCCCAGCACTACCAGCACTATAGACACTTCGATTAACGTCATGCCACTCGTGCCACCCTTGCCATTCACGTCACTCGTGCCACCCTTGCCATTCACGCTATTCATGCCAATTGGTTTTTTCATGGTTTAATATACTATACGCGGTATACGATCTTACCTGAAAAGGCTCTTATAATCGTCTGCATTTCCACCCATCTTCTTTAAACCGGGCTCTATTTGTAATATCCTGCCGTAAGTCGCCGACGCCTTGTCCAACGTCCCTTTGGCCACGTACACCTTGCCGATGTTTATGTAATACACTATGTTTTCCGGCTGCAGCATTACTGCGGTGTTAAAATACTTTAACGCCACATCCGGTTGCCCTTGTTTATAGTATACGACACCCATGTCATTATAACCATCGGAATATTTGGGATAAAGCAGCAGCAATATTTTATACATACTCAACGCGTTGGCAAATTGTCCTTTTATGGCGTACAACCCCCCCATGTTAAGAAACGTTTCCGGGCTTACGTAGGCCGGCTTTAAGCTGAGGGCCTTTTTGTATTGAGCGCCTGCCTCGTCGTAGCGTCCATACTCCGCATAAGCGGCACCGAGGGAAAGGTGAGGCCGTGCCTTGTTGGGGCTCTTTTTTATCGTATCTTCGAAAAGCAGTATTTTATTCTGCCACAGGATGTTGCGGCTATACGTGCCGAGCGAGTAATAAACCACCAGGAGTATCAGGACGATTATCGCAGATTTCTCTATGAAGACGGTTTCGTTGTTTTGCCTCATATTCAACGTTTTCCTCGTTTTCCTCGTCTTCATCTTCTGCCTCAAAGCCTCCATCCCCGTGGCAAGGCAAAGGAAAAACCCGAAAGACGCCCAGTAGACCCTGTACTCGCAAATTACGTCCGAAAGGGGGACGATGCCCGATTCCACGGCAAGTGCCAGGAAAAACTGGACAATCCCAAAAGCGACCATCCTGTAGAAATAGGAGCCGTTCTTCGCAGACCTGTAAAAAAGATATGCTCCGGCAAACATTATCGACAGCAATACAAGCAGGGGAAGGTACACGTTGGGGTTTAAAAATTTGTCGTAAATCGGGAAATCGTAATCGAAGTTCTGCCCCTCCGGAACTACCAGAAGTTTTAGGTAAGTCAGTATCACGCTAAATTCCGTCATCAGGTACTGCTTTCTGGAAACCAGCCCGGAGCCCGACATGCCCGTCTCACGATAGACGCCGGCTACGTCGGAAACCGATCTTACGGAAAAATTGCCCACGGGGATAATCAACGTCGTCATGAGGATTGGTATCAGGTAAAGAATCCTGTTGACGCTGTTGACCCCCCTGCCCTTCCCGTCCGCCTTACCCCCGAAAAACATGAACTCGAAGACCGTTATGATTAACGGCAGCGTAAAGGCGCTCTCTTTCGTCTTCATGGCGCAGGCCGACGACGCCACGGACAGGATGTAAAAGAGCCATTTCGCCGCCGGGTTGACGCTTATCCTCCACCGGCAGTATGCACAGAGCGAAAGCAGGCAAAAAAACGCGGCCAAAGACGAAAACCTCTGGATAACGTAAGTGACGGCTTCGGTCATTAACGGGTGGCTCACAAAAAGAAGCGCCGCAAATAGGGCCATTGTCCGGGGAATCTTGAAAACTTCGGGCGATACGGTACCGCCTGGCTTCATAACGAAATCGGGATTCGAAGGATCGAGTTTTTCAAAATCGGTTTTTTCAGAAATGTTTTTTACGAAACCGGTTTTTGCGAAATCGGTCTTGAACGATAACAAGACAAACCAGTATAAAAGCAGTGCATTACTCAGATGTACGATGAGGTTAAACACGTGATACCCCCTTACGTGGAGCCCCCCCAGCTTGTAGTTAAGCGCTAAGGTAAAGTAAGCGGCTATCCTGTTTTTAAAATGAACGCCGAAGAAGGTATTTTCCACCGTCGATGGAAGCATGAAGTAATCGAAATTCTTTATCAGCTTGTTTCTGGCGATAAAATACTGGTCATCGTACACGAAGGGTACGTTAAAGGTATTGGAATAAACGAGAGTACCTACCAGGAGTATTACTGCGATACCGACGGCGTGAGCTGCGATTTTATCGTCATTTCCCATTTGTAAGCCCATTTGCAAGCAACCTCGGTTGCCCCTTCGCTTTATACCCTTTTCGATCGATTTCTTCGAAGATATAAACCACCGGACTTCGAATGGACTTCGAAAGTCTTATTAACTTCACGTCCGGTTATTATTTTTGGCTATAACGTCCGGTTATTACTTAAGGAGCATGAGCGCGCCGTACAGATTGCCGTTAGACAACCAATCCGTACCCGAAGTTGCCACGGTAATGCCGGTTGCCGACCAATTCGACTCGGCACTAACGTTAGGCGCGGCACTCATACCATACACGAGCCCTCCTGCACTTAACGTCGGGTTAGCGCTGCCGTCCACTGCGGTATCGAAGGATTGAAAGAATTTCAGCGAACTAAGCCCGGTGGACGAGGTATTCGAAATCTTCGTAGCGCATGAAACACTGGGGCACAACACTATATAATTGTTGCCGCCATCATTACCAAGATACACGTACATCAGAATTGATCCCAGGTTAAAGGAGTGAGGAGGTGCCGAGGTAAAACTCATGGCTTGCAAAGCCCCTGCCACGTTGCCGTCAATCAATCCGCTGGCAGAGTTTGCGCCGGGCAAAGTGCCTGCCCTGTCAAGATAGTCGTAAACAAGCACCTGCCAGCTATTAGCCACACTCGCCAGCTTCTTCGATCTGGCATTATCTATTAAATCCTGCCCCTTCATGACCGCTCCGATGATTATTCCTATTATCACCAGAACAATAGAGATTTCGACAAGCGTAAAGCCTCTCTCGTTACTGCCACCATTATTATCATTATTGCTACTACTTCCTCTACCTCTTCCACTTATTCTCATAAATTCGTAAAACCTCTGGTTACTAAAGTTACGTTACTAATACTGTCTTAGCAAAATTTCCTAAACTAAACACCCCGGCATAATAATATAATCCAATACGGCATTAACTCTGCAAGTTATAAAATTAAACGTTATATCGCAACGTTAATATGTGTATAATAGAACAAGAGGGTATCATGTGTCAAACGTATATTCGCACCGTATATCAACAAGATATATTCAAATACACATATACTCGCAGACTAAAAGGAGACGATTCATGATTGAAGTAAGTATCTTCTACCCCAACAGTGAAGGCGGTAAGTTCGACCTGGATTATTACCTTACCACACACATGCCGATGTCTATCCGTTTGCTGGGAGAGGCCCTCAGGGGCGTAACCGTAGGTCTTGGCATCAGTGGCGGGCCTCCGGGGTCTCAGCCAACCTATGTCGTCATAGCCCGTCTGCTTTTCGATTCGCCTGAGGCATTTTACGCAGCGTTCATGCCACACGCCGAAGTGCTCCAGGGAGACATCCATAACTACACGAACGTCGAACCCGTTATTCAGATTAGTGACGTAAAAATTCATTAATGCTAATGCCAATGCTAAGGTTACAGGCATAAGAAAATACAAGTACAAGAGATGAGGAGGGGAAGGCCTTCCCCTCGCTTCGGCCGCGAAGGACGCGTCCTTACGCTACCCCTTCCAGTGGGTGCCCTACCACCTGGACACCGGTAAGCTGTAGAGGTTAAACTTACTGCATAGCGGGGAGTTAACCTTCGGGAAGCTAACCTTAATAAGGACAGGAGAGAACTTAAGATGGATGAAACCGATTTCCTGGAAGAGGAATGGAAGATGGGAAGACTACGCTCGATTGTCGATAGGACAAGGGTAATATTGGCTTCCTTTCCGATAAGGGTGGCGGATGCTTACGATCTTATAGAAGAGACCAGGAAAGAGGTATTAGTGCTGTTTCCGGATAAGGAAGAAGTTTACGACCTCATATACGCCCCGCGCTTTGAACGGGACATCCGGGAACGCTTTAAGATGAACTGAAAACAATTTACCGGCAAAAGTAAAAGGAAGCGTTCTCATAAGCCCTAAGCAGATTAACGAGGCATCGCAGGTAATATGAACAGCGATATAAAGGAAAAGAGAAATAATCGATAATGTATGAGGGCTTGGTTGCGTTTAGCCTTTTGGCGGGCACGGATTATTCGGCTTCGTCTCTGCTGATTTCAACTGCCGAAAAACCCCGCCCGCGTGCCTGCTCTGCTGCCTTAACCATTCGAGTTCGGATGACGTCAAAGGATGATTGACGTAAGAGATTGCTCCCTTCGGCTTCGGTAAGGGTTGCGATTCCATGTCCGAAGCTGCCGCACCAAAATTCATCAAGTTTTTGTCCATGTTTTTTCTCCAAATCTTCAAGTGTTTCCGGCCTCAATGCCAGTTTCCGACCATCCCGGCTTTCCGTCAAAGTGGATACGGCTATAACAAGCCCGCCGCTTTCTTCAATATAACCGCGAAGGTTGGCAATGGTCCCACCCAACCCTACATGATCATCTATTATAACATAATCGGCTCCCTCTCGCACCAGTCCTGTGAAGATTGCCGGTGTTACCATCCGGTGCGCCGCTCTGGCACGGATATGACCAACCTTGTTTGACTGGCATGTCGAATACCTATCAAATTCCAGATTGAGCTTGTCGGCAATTTCTTGTGCCATTACATCGGGGATAGCGTTAAACCCTTCCTGCTCGATGGCCCGCACCGGAACCACAAGGGGCTTCCGGTCGCCAATCTGCACCCGTAGTTGCTCGACAGCCGACTCCGAAAGGGTATCCTTCCCCTCGCTTCGGCCGTAACGAACGCGTCCTTTCGCTACCCCTTCCGTGAGTGCCTAGTCGGTAGGGCACCAGTGCATCCGGAGGCTCGCCGGCTCCCCCTGCAACGCTCCCCCAATGACTGCCAATCGATACACCCACTACTTAGTATCGTTGCTACCTGGTATTATCTATTGACATTATCCTTATTAATCCGGCACTTATCTAAGGTTTCAATATTTGCGTAAATATATTTTTAATAAGCATCAAATATATATCCAAATATAATCTCCAGTTTGATATAATAAACGTTGTCGCAAGTATTAGGGAGTTCCGCAAGAGAGGGAAAAACAAAGCATAAATGTCGATGCTTTCTATTATAGGCGAAAGAAGCATTTTAACGACCCGGTGTATGCAGCCAGAGGATAAAGGTAAGAAAACCCGAATGATTTCAACGAGAAGATATGTTCCCTCCAGACTTCGATAAAGAAATAAGCGCCGGCTGTATGTGTATGATATACGTTCGTTCTTATTGGCTGTGGTATTTACTGGGTATATTGCATACAGAAGAAATTAAGCGGAAAAGAGCAAGGAAAGTTAATTATAAGTTTTTCAATGATACCAATTCCTTGTTGGTATAAATATTTTGACAGTGCGATCGTGCATTAAGGAAAAGAACTATGGATTTTGCCGGACAATGGTTTCGTAATAATTTAGATATTGTATTTCTTCTTTATGGATTGAGTTTTATTGCCATGGGCATTTCCATATTTGTTTATCCTAAGGAAGGAAGTGCTTCCAAAATTGCCGGGATTATATGGATGCTGGCCGTCTTTGCCTTAGTTCATGGTTTAAACGAACTCCTCGATATGCTTTCGTTCATTCATCCGTTGAATCATGTTTTAAAGACGTTAAGCTGGTGCTGCCTCACAGCATCGTATGGCTTTTTATTCGAATTCGGCAGAAGATTGCTTAAAATTAATGAAACGATACCATATAAATTCTTATCGCGGTATTACGAATGGTGGTTAACTCCGGGTATATTCATTTGCATATTCATTTTCTCATATACTTCGAACAATTTTTTGAATACGGGACAAATATTAGCAAGGTATTTCTTAGGATTTCCGGGAGCCATGTTAACGGCATTTGGTTTTTATTACTATTATCGCGCTGACGAAGGCAGGTTAACCCGGTTAAAAGTCGATAAATATTTTATTTTAACGGGCATCTCGTTCGCTATCTACGGTGTCCTTGGAGGCATCGTTGTGCCAAAAGGCTATATTTTCCCTTCGAATATTATTAACACGGATAGTTTTCTTGCCTTTGTAAATATCCCCGTGCAGGTTTTCAGAGCAGCCACGGCAATAGCCGCCACTATATCGATAGTTGGCGTAATCGAATTATTTAATTTGGAAGCAAGAAAGAAATTAGAAGATACTGTACACGAATTATATAATAGGGACGAAAAGATAACCCACGATACCCAGCTTCAGGAAGCTATTAATTCGATTTTAAATATTTCGCTGCTGCCTCTTTCACACGATGAACAATTAAAACAAATCCTGGATCTTGTAATGTCGATATCCTGGATTTCGTTGCAATCGAAAGGCTGCATATTTCTGTGTGAAGATAATTCGGAAACGCTAGATATTAAGGCATATCATAATTTAAGCGAAGAGCAATTGAAAATGTGCTCGCATGTTCCTTTCGGTACGTGTTTGTGTGGATTAGCTGCAAGAACGAAAGAAATCGTATTTGCAGCTAATATCGAAAACGAATACCACACGATTAGGTATCGGGGAATGCAGCCACATGGACATTATTGTATTCCCATTATTACGGGCGATAGACTGGTTGGAGTAATTAACGTCTATTTAAACGATGAGCACAAACGAAATGACGAAGAAGAAAACTTTTTAAGAAGTATCGCAAATACGATAGCAGGCATAGTTTTGCGTAAAGAGCAGGAAGAAGAACTAAAGCACAACTTTCTTATACAGAACGTCGTAAATCAAATTCTTCAGGTATCGCTCGAAATGATTTCACTTAAAGAACAATTACAAAAAACTCTCGATATTATCAGTGACGTATCGTGGTTGTCGACCAAGTCGACGGGTTGTATTTTCCTGATAGAAGAGGATCCCGAAATGCTTGTAATGAAAGCACATAAGGGTGTTTCTCTGGAATTGTTCAAAACCTGTGCCCAACTGCCCATGGGTAAATGTCTATGCGGCCGCGCTGCGGCAACGGGCGATATTATATTCAAATCAGGTTTAGACGACACCCACGAAATACGATTCGAAGGTATGAGTAATCACGGACACTATTGCATACCTATAAAATCACGGGAAAAAGTATTGGGTGTTATAAATCTGTACGTAAAGGCAGGACACCTGCAAACAAAACTGGAAGATAATTTTTTGTCATCCGTAGCCAATACGCTGGCGGGCATAATCGAGCGTAAGCTAATGGAAAATAAACTTGAATATATGGCTAATCACGATATTCTTACCGGACTTCCCAATAGATTGCTGTTTTACGACAGGCTGAAACACGAGATAAAAAATGCCCGCAGATATGGTTCTATATTTGCCATTCTTTATTTCGACGTGGATAGTTTTAAAAATATCAACGATACGGTGGGACATGATATTGGAGATTTGGTATTAAAAGGGATTTCCTCGCGATTAATTAAATGTATTCGCGAAGCGGATACGGTAGCACGCGTCAGCAGCGATGAATTTACTATTATATTATCGAATCTCAAAAGTGCCAAAGACGCCGAGATTATTGCCGAGAAAATATTATCGGCTATATCGGAACCATTCGAGACGACAAGAATAAATATTAAAATAACGGCTAGTATAGGTATAAGTTTTTATCCCGCCGATGCTACTAATGCCATAGATTTATTAAAGCGTGCGGATATCGCCATGTATTATTCTAAAAAAGCAGGTAGAAACGAGTATACTTGTTTTAGTTTGGACATGGATGCCTTAGTAAGCGAACGGATGAAATTAGAGGGTGAGCTTCGCCTGGCACTGGAAAGAAACGAGTTAGTATTACATTATCAGCCACAAATAGATATCAATACCGGACGAATTATAGGTGCCGAGGCACTGGTACGCTGGCAACATCCCGAACTGGGATTAATTCCGCCAAACAGATTTATACCATTAGCGGAGGACACGGGTTTGATTATTCCGCTTGGCGAAGTGGTGCTTAAGAAGAGTTGTGAGCAAAACGTAATATGGCAAAATATGGGATTCCCTTCGCTTACTATAGCCGTTAATTTATCTTTAAAGCAGATATCGAGGCAATATAACCTTATAGATCTGGTATTTCAGGTGATGTATGAAACACAGATAGATCCCAATAATTTGGAACTCGAGCTAACCGAAAGTTTTTGTATGCAAAACGTCGACAGCACAATATCGATGTTAAGAAAATTTAATTCTATGGGCATTCAGGTTACAATCGACGATTTTGGTACGGGTTATTCATCGTTAAGTTATCTAAAGCACCTTCCTTTCAAGAAATTGAAAATAGACAGGAGTTTCGTTAAAGAAATAACGAAAAACCAGGATGACCTGACGATTGTCAAAACAATTATAGATATGGCCCACAACCTGCGGCTGCGAGTAATCGCGGAGGGGGTAGAGGACCCCGATCAACTCGAGATATTACGTACTCTCGGCTGTGACGAAATACAGGGGTTTCTATTTAGCAAACCAATACCCCAGGACGAATTTATAAAAATATTGAAAGAAGAAGAATATTTTTGTAAAATAGGCCTTAAGACCTGATACAAGAACCGATTGCAACCTGATACAAACCTATCGCGCAACGCACGCA
Organism: Nitrospirota bacterium; assembly: GCA_015233615.1. Lineage (GTDB taxonomy): Bacteria > Nitrospirota > Thermodesulfovibrionia > Thermodesulfovibrionales > Magnetobacteriaceae > JADFXJ01. The sequence continues at coordinate 4,297 of JADFXJ010000028.1, read as the reverse complement.
ATCCTATAAGGAAAGGGCGGCCTTTGATATCGGCCGCCCTAAAAGTATACAGTGTGTTCCTGCGATGCTACGGATGTTATGGCTTCCATGGGTATCCATAACATCCGTTGAGATTTATATTCCGCGGATCTTTGTAGTCCGGTTTAGCTCTTCACGTCGTTCGGTTTAGCTCTCCACGAGCATGGCAAAACCCATACCGCCGCCGATGCACATCGTTATGATGCCTCTCTTGTAGCCTTTGCGCTTCATATGGCGCATTGCGGTTACCATCTGCCGTGCTCCGGTGCAGCCTATCGGGTGGCCCAAAGAGATGCCGCTGCCAAGTTCGTTAGGCTTGTCGTAGGGGATATTCATTTCTTTCATGCACGAGATTGCCTGTGAGGCAAAAGCCTCGTTGAGCTCCCACATGTCTATGTCGTTAACGGTAAGGTTGTTGGCCTTCAAAAGCTTCCTGATGGCCGGCACGGGACCAAGGCCCATGTATGCAGGATCGATTCCGCCGGAGGCAAAGCCCTTTATCTTTACGAACGGTGTAAGACCGAGCTCTTTAGCCTTGTCTGCGGTCATGATAAGCACCGCCGCGGCGCCGTCGTTGATACCGGAGGCGTTTCCGGCCGTTACCGAGCCGTCTTTTTTGAAAGCGGGCCTTAATTTTCCCAGCTTTTCCAAAGAGGTTTCCATGGGCCTTTCGTCGGTGTCTACGATGGTGTCGCCCTTGCGTCCCTTTATTACGACGGGAACGATCTCCTCTTTGAATATGCCGTCTTTCATCGCCTGAAGCGCCCTGTTATGGCTTTGAAGAGCGAGTTCGTCCTGTTCCAGCCTGGTTATGCCATAGAGATCGCAGATATTTTCGGCGGTTATGCCCATGTGGTAGCCATAGAATATCTCGTAAAGGCCATCGAAGACCATGAGATCGTGAAGCTCGGCAATGCCGTTTAGTGCCATGCGGTAGCCCCACCTGGCCTGCATCGATGCAAAGGGAATGTTGCTCATGCTCTCCATGCCGCCGGCCAGGATTACGTCCGCCTGTCCGGTCATTATAGAAGAAGCTCCGATGGCGATAGACCTGAGGCCGGAGGAGCATACCTTGTTAATCGTCATTGCCGGGGTTTCCTTTGTTATGCCTCCTCTAATCGTAGCCTGCCTGGCCGGATTCTGGCCCTGTCCGGCCTGCACGACGTTACCCATTATAACTTCGTCTATGGCTATCGGCTTCAAAGAATCGTCCCAATCCATGTACTTCTTTTCAAGATCCGTGGTGCCATTGTCCCTAAGCTTGTCGGGGGCAACCTCTTTCATGAAGTCGCTGACAACCGGACGAAGTCCTGCCCGCTTGAGGGTCTCCTTCAATACCAGCGCACCCAGGTCAATTGCCGAAACGTCCTTCAGCGTGCCGCCAAAAGCTCCAACGGCAGTCCTTGCTCCACTTACCACTACAACTTCTCTCATATTAAATACCTCCTGATTATTATGTATAATTTATACCCTTATATTAATGAAGGGTAAACTATTCCGGTAAGAGTTGGATATCATAATTGTTATTGTATGGCATAATATTGTATTGTATGGCATATGCCGCAAAAAAAAACCCCTCACAACCAGTTTTCACTTATTTAGTATAATAGCTATCGACTTTAATTATGTCAAGTGTAAATTGAGTTGCACTCGCGTTGTTTTTTCGGTGTACCTTTATAATTTGCAATATGCTATAATAATACGATTTTCTTAATATAGATTCGGATGCTGGATTATTTTTCCCGGGCTTTGCTATAATAAGGGCTAATCGAATTCAGGAGGTTAGGAGTTATGACAGGGTTATGAAAGGTGCCATGGATGGACAGGTTGCACTGATAACCGGCTCTGCCAGGGGTATCGGCAAAGCCATTGCTTTTGCGTTGGCGAAAAAAGGCGCTAACGTGATCATATCCGACGTAAATCTTCAAGAGGCACAAAAGACTGCGGCTGAAATTGAAGGAGAGGGCGTAAAGACCATGGCTGTAAAGTTCGACGTATCGAACTCCAAAGACGTCTCTGAGGCGTTCGCCTCTATAATGGAAACCTTTGGCAGGATAGACGTGCTTGTCAACAACGCCGGCATAACCAGGGACGGGCTCCTCATGAGAATGAGCGAGGAGGACTGGGACCTGGTGCTCGGTGTAAATCTCAAGAGCGTGTTTCTGTGCACCAAAGAGGCTGTAAAGGTGATGGCGAAGCAGAGGTACGGGAGAATCGTAAATATAGCGTCGGTAGTGGCCTTTATGGGCAACCCCGGCCAGGCAAACTATTCCGCCTCCAAGGCCGGAATCGTGGGACTTACCAAGACGACGGCAAAAGAGTACGCGAAGCGGGGCATAACCGCTAATGCAGTCGCCCCGGGCTTCATTGTTACCGCCATGACTAACTCGCTTGCCGATAAGGTAAGAGAAGAGATGATGAAAGCCATACCCATGGGCAAGTTCGGCGAGGTAGAGGACGTAGCAAACGCGGTAGTCTTTCTGGCCTCCCCCGAATCGGGTTACCTGACCGGTAACGTAATACACGTTAACGGCGGTATGTATATGTAGCGGCGCATAAGCTCATGTAACAACGCATAATTTAAGTGCAGCGTTTTATAACCTGCAGCGTTTTTAGAAAGCCAAACCGATAGAGGCCCGGCGGGTTTTACTGGTTTGGCGGGATTTATTGATTTAATTAGTTCTTTAGACGTTTTCTTTTGACATTGGCAGACATCGGCAGGTGCCGGAGACATTGTGTTTTGTTAAGAATAGATGAAATTTCAGTTTATACTGAATAAGGTTGAGATACCACTTATGATGGAGGTTAACTAAATGGTAGATGCAAGGGTAAAAGAGATTATATCGAAGCAGCTCGGAATAGACATAAATCAGGTGAAGCCGGAGTCGGCGTTCGTCGAAGACCTTGGGGCCGATTCTCTGGACACCGTGGAACTCGTAATGGCTTTCGAAGAAGCCTTTGGAATACAGATTCCGGACGAAGAAGCCGAAAAAATAACGAAGGTTCAGGATGCCGTAGATTACATAACAAAGAAACTCGGCAAGAGCTCCTGATAAAATCCGGCTATGGAAAATAACAGAGTAGTGGTAACCGGTTTAGGCGTCGTAACACCGTTGGGTACGGGTGTCGGTAAGGCATGGGAGGCCGTGATAGCCGGCAAGTCCGGCGTTGGCAGGGTAACCAGGTTCAACGATCCTAACATTCCCGTCCAGATCGCCGGTGAGGTGGATGATTTTAACCCCGAAGACTATATCCATCCCAAAGAGGTCAAGAAGATGGACAGGTTCATCCACTTCGCTATCGGGGCGTCGGACATGGCACTGAAAGACTCCGGTCTGAGGATAACCTATGAAAACGCCGATAGAGTTGGCGTACTCATAGGTTCGGGTATAGGCGGACTTCCTGCCATCGAACACTACCACAAGGCCTATCTCGAAGGTGGATACAGGAAGGTATCACCTTTTTTCATACCTATGCTTATCATAAACCTGGCCAGCGGTAACGTATCTATAAAGTTAGGTGCCAAAGGACCTAACTCGGCCGTAGTTACCGCATGTGCTACCGGCAACCACGCCATAGGCGACGCATTCAAGATCCTGCAAAGAGGAGCCGCCGACGCCATGATAGCCGGTGGCACCGAGTCCGTCATCTCGCCACTGGCTTTTTCCGGGTTCGCAGTCATGAAGGCCCTCTCAAGGCGCAACGATGCTCCCGAGAAGGCAAGCAGGCCCTTCGACTCACAGCGCGACGGCTTCGTCATGAGTGAGGGTGCCGGCGTGCTCGTTCTCGAAACACTCGACTACGCAAAGTCCAGGGGAGCAAGAATCTACGCAGAGGTTGCGGGCTACGGCATGACCAGCGACGCTTACCACATAACGTCCCCGGCTCCCGAGGGTGAGGGCGCCTACAGATGTATGAAGGCTGCAATCGAAGACGCAGGGATTTCCCCTGACAAAATCGATTACATAAACGCCCACGGTACGTCCACCAAATTCAACGACGAGTTGGAGAGCGCCGCCATTAAAAACCTCTTCGGCGACCATGCCTACAAGCTGGCCGTAAGTTCAACGAAGTCCATGACGGGACACCTCCTCGGTGCGGCGGGTGGCGTGGAAGGAGTGTTTTCGGTACTTACTATCTGTAATGGTATTATACCCCCCACCATTAACCTGGAAAACCCTGACCCCGAGTGCGATCTCGACTACGTCCCGGGCAAGGCCAGAAAGGTAAATGTAGATTATGTGCTTTCTAATTCTTTTGGTTTCGGTGGAACAAATGC
>JADFXJ010000148.1 GCA_015233615.1 Nitrospirota bacterium | reverse complement strand
ACCCGTGTTTTAGCCTTGAGAGGGCCACGTCCTAGGCCACTAGACGATGGGACCTTATTTATATTGGCTGGGGAGAGAGGACTCGAACCCCTACAGGCAGATCCAGAATCTGCTGTCCTGCCATTAGACGACTCCCCATCTAATGTCTTACTATCATACTAAATCCGAATCATTAAGGTCAAACCAATTTGCAGGAAATTTGTTAATATATGGGAAATCGCTCACAAATCGATTTAACCCTTTGACGTTGGACCTTCATGTTTTGCTCGTCGCCGGGGTTTTGCAGCACCGTGTCGATTACGTCCGCAACGTCGCCCATGGTTTCTTCGGTAAACCCCCTGGTGGTAACGGCGGGTGTACCCAGACGGATGCCGCTGGTAATCGTGGATGGCTTGTTATCGTAAGGAATGGCATTTTTGTTAACGGTAATGCCGGCCTTGTCGAGAGCCTCTTCGGCTTCCTTACCGTTTATGTTTTTATTGCCGAGGTCAACCAGCATCAGGTGGTTGTCGGTACCTCCCGATATTATCCTGTAGCCGCGTTTGGTGAGTTCGTCGCAGAGCCTTTTAGCGTTGCGCAATATCGCCCGCTGGTAGTCCCTGAACTGCCCGGTTAGAGCTTCCCTGAAGGCCACGGCTTTTGCGGCTATCACGTGAACGAGCGGTCCGCCCTGTATTCCGGGAAATATGCACTTGTCCACAGCCCTGGCAAGGGCACTCTTGCACATTATCATGCCACCCCGTGGGCCTCTGAGCGTCTTGTGGGTCGAGGACGTTACGAAATCGGCGTAAGGAAACGGCGATGGGTGCAGGCCGGCAGCGATTAAGCCTGATATGTGGGCAATGTCCGCAAGTAAAAACGCGTTCACCTCTTTTGCGATACTATAAAATTTCCCGAAATCGATAATACGGGAGTAAGCACTGGCACCGGAAACAATCATCCTTGGCCTGTGGGCAAGAGCAAGATCCCTTACGAGGTCGTAGTTGATATATCCGGTTTCGGCATCCACTCCGTAAGATACGTCTCTATAAATCATGCCCGAGAAATTAACCTTAGCCCCATGGGAGAGATGGCCGCCATGCTTCAAGTCCATGCCGAGGATAGTGTCCCCTGGTTTTAATACGGACATGTAAGCGGCCATGTTCGCCTGTGAACCGGAGTGAGGCTGTACGTTAACGTGATCCGCACCGAATAGTTTTTGGGCCCGCTCTATCGCCTTCGATTCCACTACGTCCGCATACTCGCATCCACCGTAATACCTCTTGCCCGGATAACCCTCTGCGTACTTGTTTGTAAGGATAGAGCCCTGCGCCTCAAGAACCGCCCGGCTAACGTAGTTCTCGGATGCTATGAGCACAATTTTATTCTGCTCTCTTTCCCGTTCACCCTGTATCGCGTCATATATATCAGGGTCTGCACTTTTTAAGCTGTCATCGTTTACGTTCAAGTGATTCCTCGATATCCAGGATTTTCTTTAGCCTCTTGTCGTGCCTGCCCCCCGAGTAAGAAGTGTTTAGCCATATTTCTACAATCTCCTTCGCCATATCGACGGAAAGAACCCGTCCGCCCAGCACCAGTACGTTGGAATCGTTGTGCTCCCTGCTGGCTTTGGCCGTAAAATGGTCATGGCAGAGGGCTGCCCTTACGTTTTTGAACTTATTGGCCACAATGGACATTCCTATACCGGTACCGCAGATCAGAATTCCCCTATCGACCTCTTTACGTGATACGGCGGAGGCCACCTTTGCTCCAAAATCAGGGTAATCCACGGAACTTTCGCCATTGGCGCCGAAATCCAAAACCGACAGACCGGCACTCTCCAGCAACTGGATAATTTCATTCTTTAAAGTAGAACCTGCATGGTCACAACCGACTGCTATCTTATTCATTTCAAACTCCAACACTATCTTAAATTACATATTTTAACATTGTCAAGGATATGGCAAAATCTTTTTGAGAAAATTCGTTTCACCGGCACAGGCACTACTCTTTTATTCGAATACCGGCAGTCCACAGGGCAAAAGTCCATCGGTGAGTTCATCGGGTAGCCCATCGGATAAAAGATGACAAACCTGTACGCACTCGATTATAATTAAAAAGCTGCCAACGGCATAGTTTTCTGTTTGGCGGGCTTTCGGTAATAAAGTTTTATATCGAAGCCTTATATAGCGCCATATATTTCGAAGGATTTTACGCGTGGAAGAGAGGGTCGAAGACTTACCCGATGTAAAGATATATACGGATGGAGCGTGTCGTGGAAACCCCGGGCCGGGAGGGTATGGGGTGATACTGGTTTACGGTGAAAAGAGGAAGGAGCTTTCCGGTGGCTTTCGCCTGACTACCAACAACAGGATGGAAATGATGGCCGTCATATCGGGTCTAGGCGCACTGAAAAGAAAATGCTCCGTAACCGTGTACAGTGACTCGCGCCTCGTGGTTGACTCCATGTCAAAGGGTTGGGCCAGGAGATGGCGTATGAACGGCTGGAAACGCAACAAAGACGAACCGGCACTCAACGCGGATCTCTGGGAAACGCTCCTGGAGTTATGTGAAAGGCACGTTGTCGGATTCGTATGGGTGGCGGGACACTCCGGCCATACCGAAAACGAACGTTGCGACGTTATCTCCAAATCGGCGGCATATGGCAAGAACCTTCTCCCCGACGAAAATTACGAAGATAAGTGCGCCAACACCGCGGCCCGTTGATTATGTTATACTAAAAAAACAATGACAACTCTCTATATCGGAATTTGGAAAGATTAACTATTATGTTACGTTCGATTATTTTTACCTTCGAGGCTTAAATGGGAAATTTCGTAGGGAAAAACCATTTTTTTGGTAAGCACCTCATTGACAGGACACTCGTAACGGAAAAGGACGTGCTCGAAGCCCTGGAGCTTCAAAGGGGCAAGAGCCAGACATTCGAGAAGGCGGCTCTAAAGCTGGGTATAATGAATCCGAATCAGGTCTTCAAGGTACTCACTTACCAGGCCGACTCCGACCTGGCTTTCGAGGAGATAGCACTGAAACTCGGTTTGATCTCCGGCGAACAAGCGGACAGGATTATCAGCCACATAGAGAATAAGAAGCCATTCCTTGGCCTTACCCTGGTAAAGATGGGGAAACTTCCGATGGAGGCGATGGTAAAAGAACTGGACGAATTCGAAAAAATTGTGGAGGAGCACCAGGCGATAGCCGAAAACCTCCATAAAATCGTCTTATTCAGACACCTCCGGGAGCGTACGCTCGAATCGCTGGCATATATAACCGAAATCGAGCAATTCGACGAGCGGCAGAAGGTTATCGACGAAGGCGATGAAGTCGATCGTTTCTACTGCGTTGCCACCGGCTCTCTTACAGTAACGAAACAGGACACGGCAAACGCCGGGCAGCCCAACGTCTACACCATTTACGAAGGCGACGTCTTTGCCGAATCCTGTATCTTCGAAAGCAGTATCCACAAATGCAACGTAACGGCACAAACCGGTACCACTCTTTTTTCCTTCAGGCGAAACCTCTTCATAGACTTCATAAAAAACCATCCAAAGGACTCCATTTCAATCTTCATCTTTTTTATACAGCGCCTTATGTACAGGTTAGAATGTACGGACAAGGAACTGGACTTCGTAAGAAGATTCGGCGTATGCCAGGACAGGATCGATCGGACACTAAAAGAATTCTTCGATTGATGCCCTTACGGGGTGCCGCTTCGAGGGTCCGGGTATTTGGATTCTAAACGTTTTTGGGGTTAAACGTTTTGGAGTCCGAACGTATGGCGTGGGTGTTTAAACAGGGTCAACCGAAGCCGGGAGCGTGTCTATGGGCAATTCGATAGTAAATATTGCTCCTTTTTCGATGTCTTCGCTGTAGAGTTCGCCTCCCATGTTTCTCTCTATGATGATCTTGGACATGTACAGGCCTATACCCATTCCCTTTTCCTCGTTCTTTGTTGTGAAGTACGGCTCAAAAATCCTGTCCTTGATCCTCGATGGTATGCCGCCTCCGTTGTCCTTTATCATGATCTTGGCGCGGTTGCCGTCGCTTATGATGCCGATTGTTATATGTCCTTCGTTGTCGCTCAGCAGACCGGAGCGTCTTGCCCCGATTATGGCGCCCTTGGCGTTACTGATTATGTTTATCACAACCTGCATGAACTCCGCCTTGTAGCTGGTTATGAATATGTCGTCCCTGCCGATTGTGTTTATGGTATAGCCGATATAGTTGTTCTTGAGCTGGGAAGCTACCACGGAAATCGTTTCTTTGATGGCCTGGACGATATTAAAGTTCTGTTTTTCTTTAGACGGGGTATAGAAATTGCGGAAATCGTCTATGGTCTTAGACATATAGATAATCTGGTTCATGCCGTCGGAGATAACCTTATTTAAGTGCTCTTTCGTTAGCTCGCCGTGGTTATAGGCATCTTTGATCTCCTGAAAGAGCAGTCCCACCGTCGTAAGAGGCTGCCTCCATTGGTGTGCTATGGCTCCTATCATTTCACCCATCGCGGCGAGGCGGCTTTTTTGTAGCAGAACCTGCTCCTGGACCGCCCTCTTGTCTATTTCGGTGACTACGCGTCTTTCAAGTTCCTGGTTCAGCAGGGACAGCTCTTTTTCGGCCCGCTTGAAGTCGCTGATATCCCGGATTATAAGGATCAGCTTGTCTTCGAGGAAAAGCAGCAGTCTCGCCTCGTAGTTCTTTTCAAGTTCGTTTTCCAGCACGGAGAACTCTACCGGCATAAAAAACTTGTCCTTAAGCACAAAGTCTACGGCCTCCATGAGTTTTTCGACCGCATCGGGAGGAAAGAAATCGGCGAGAGTCTTGTTCGCAACGTAGCTTTGTGGCAAGGTGTTATCGAGAAAAACACCGGTGTTGTAATCCAGCACCACGCCATGGGCGTCTATAAGAAAATACCGGGCCGGGAATACCGTAAATATCGCCTCCAGCAGCGACGTCGTTTGCATCAGCTCCTCTTCCAGGCTTACGTGCCCCGTAATATCCCTGAAAGAGGCTACGTATGCCGACGCTCCGTCCCACTGCGTCTCAGCCGAGAGCATTTCGGCCACGACGGGCTCTCCTTTGGCGTTTACGACGCTTATATCTTTTGGTTTGTCCACGTTAACAGGTATGCCAAAAACCGTACCTACCATGGAGGCGGTGGTACGGCCAAACAATACCTCCGCGGCAGGGTTTACGAACAACACGCGCCCTTCCTTATCCACCACGACAATACCGTCGGCGTTGTCTATTACGAGCTTACTCAGACACTTCTCATTTTCCATTGGCTTGCAGGCCATATCCCTTAAAATGAACAGATTTGGCGTAGTCCTCAATCAGAAGGACTTTTATACATTGCTTCACCCGGATTATTATAACAAAAGTAATACAAATTTGTAATTTTACGCTATGCCCGACTTTTTTGTCATCCGGGCTGGTCCCGGAATCCGTCCTTGTCCTGCCCTTGTTCTGCACCCCCGTTTGTCATTACGGCTTGGCCGGCAGTCTAGTCCTTGTCCTTTCCTTGTCTTTATTCCGGCCCGCGAATTCGGCTGACGGCTCGGGACAAGGACGACAAAAAAGTCGGGCACCGCTTTATTGAACTTTTGCGGCATCGCTTTAATTTCTTCAATTATTAGCACCGTAATGTTAAAATACTATAGGTGTCCGACTATATCCGGCTATATTATATGTCGGGACTAAGCATCGGGACAAAAGATCATGTCGGCTAACGAAGACTGCCGTCAAATTTCTTTGAACAGGAGGAGACGATGAAATTAACGAGAGGAAAATTCGAATGTATGGGGTGCGGAGAAAATTTCCAATCCATTTACTCCGACGATAAGCCCGAGGTCTGCCCACACTGCAAAAGTGGTAACATCAACTGCATATGCGAAGAGCCTGCCCAACTTCAGGCAGTCCCAACGAAAAAAGAGGGTGGCAGCGTCGGTGGACACTAGCATTAATACCTCCGGTACGCTCCGGAGAAAGCGCGTAGAGGAAGAACTGCGCCGTAGCGAAAAAAGATACCACAATATTTTCAACCTCACCCCCATAGCCATAATGGAATTCGATTACCTCGAAGCTAAAAAGGCCGTCGACGGCTTGATAGCCGGAGGGGTAACGAATTTCAGGAAATACCTCGACGAAAACCCGGACTTCATATTCCATGCTGCCGAGGTGATAAGGATAACGGACGTAAATGATGAGGCTATAAGGATTTACAAGGCTCCGGACAAGGAGGCCCTCTTAGGGCCAATAGTTAAGATCGCAGCGCCTGAGACCTTCGATACCATTAAAAACGTTCTCGTCGCCATTGCCGAAGGAAAGAGGTTTTGCAGCATGGAATCGGTGAGAAAAAACATGGCAGGCGAAATTATCCACATGTTGCTTCGCTTTGCTATCCCTTCGGAGGATGACGACTTCAAAGATCTCCTCATGTGCATTTCGGACATCACCGAGAGAAAGATCATGGAAAAGGAGCTTATACAGCACCAACAGTACCTCGAACAGATCGTGGAAAGACGCACGAAAGCTCTTAACGACACCGTGGCTAAGCTGAAAGAAGAGATTTCCATGCGGAAGTGTGCCGAAGAACTTGCAAAGAATACCGCCCAAAGATACCTCTCCCTGGTGGACAACGCCGGTGAAGCCATAATACACGCCGGCACGCAGGGTTACATACTGGACGTAAACAAAAAGGCCGAAGAACTCAGCGGGTACGCTAAAGAGGAACTTTTGTCGATGCACTACGGAGCGCTTTTTACGCCGGGTGAGATGTCCCATGGCGATAATCACAATGGGGATGATCCCACTGGGTACGTGTTCGAAAAAGAGTCTCCCATGGCCTACGGAATATCTCTTTTAAGAAAGGACGGCAAGACCCTCCCCGTAGAGGCAACCAGCAGCACCATAGTACACGGCAGCGAACGGATAAGCCAGATTATCCTGAGAGACGTGTCCTACAGGAAAAAGATAGAGGAGGAGGTGCAAAAGTCCCAGCGCCTGGAAAGCATTGGAGTGCTGGCAGGGGGCATAGCCCATGACCTCAATAACATACTTACCGCACTTCTGGGTAACCTCTACGTTGCAATGGCAAAGTCGGAGGAAAATTCAGAGGCCTGCGCGATATTGAGAGATACCGAGCACATCGTAGACAAAGCTAAAAACCTCTCCAGGCAGTTGCTGACCTTCTCCAAAGGGGGCGCCCCGGTAATGAAACCGGCCTCCATGAAGTCTATACTCCGTGACAGCATCGATTTTTCTATGAGTACATACAATGCCGTCTGCGAAACCTCCATACAAGACGACCTTTGGCCGGTAAACGCAGACGAAGGCCAGATCGTGCAGGTTATGAACAACGTTATACTTAACGCAGTTCAATCCATGAACGACGGCGGCACCATAAAGATTGCCTGTGAAAACGTAACCGTTACCGGCGACATGAAAATTCCCGTACCCAATGGTAATTACGTGAGGGTAATCGTTAAGGATACGGGTTTTGGTATCCCGGCTCACTTACAAAGCAAGATTTTTGACCCCTACTTCACTACCAAGCCCGATGGCAACGGACTGGGGCTCTCGATTTGCTACTCCATCGTAAAGAAACACGACGGTTACGTCACCGTAGAGTCGGCAGAGGGTAAAGGCTCCGCTTTCTCCGTTTATTTACCGGCCGGCAAAGCGGGGGTGGCGGCACAGAGCGAATTGCCGGCACGTACCAATGGAAAACCGGGCATAATCAGGGAAGATAATTGCAATGAAGCAAAGCGCATCCTTTTCATGGACGACGACCCCGGTATCAGGGACGGCATTGCGGCTATTCTTACGCTTGAAGGGTATGAAGTAGACCTGGCCATAGACGGCACTGAGGCCATAGAACTGTACAAGCGCTCGAAACAGCAATCCAAACCACACGATGCCGTCATAATGGACCTAACGGTACCCGGAGGAATGGGTGGAAGAACGGCCGTCTCGGAACTCCGTAAAATAGACCCGAATGTAAAAGCCATCGTTGCCAGCGGTTACTATGACGACCCCGTAATGGCTAATTATTCTAAGTTCGGCTTCATCGGCGTTGTCGTAAAGCCTTACAATGTAGCGGAACTTATGGAAGCTATAACGGCGGTTACCGGGGGTACCGATGTCCGGAGTGCCTGATAAAATGCCGATAAAAGGATGAAAGAAGTTTATATAATAGCAGGCCCCAATGGAAGCGGCAAAACCACAGTAGCGGATAAATTGGTAAAATATTTGGATCTCCCTTTTGTTAATGCCGATGAGATAGAAAAAAATATAAGCCGGGGCAAGTTGGGAAGTATGAAAATTGAGGCCGGTAAAATTTATCTGCGACAAATCAATGAATATATAAAGAACAACCGGTCGTTTGTTACGGAAACAACGCTCTCCGGTAAGAATACTACTATAATAAATCAGCTCAAAACGAGCGGTTTTACTATAAATATATGTTATCTCGTGGTTGA
>JADFXJ010000147.1 GCA_015233615.1 Nitrospirota bacterium | reverse complement strand
AGGCGGCCCCATAGCCGTCGTCCAAAACGGTGACAGGATAAAGATAGACATACCATCCAGGCGGATAGACCTACTTGTAAGCGGTGAAGAAATACTGGAAAGGCTGAAGAGTTGGACTCCTCCGGCTCCTAAGATTACAACCGGATTTCTGGCCAGGTACGCCAAACTCGTAACAAACGCCAGCACGGGAGCCATTTTGAAGGCTTGACACTCCCCATGGCTAAAGCCGGGGGTTAAACATAATCGTGGTGGCACATTACAATGGGTAATGTGCCAGGTAGGCAGGGGAGGGAATGTTAAAGATTGATTACGATAAAGATGGAGTTTGGGACGCAGTATTCTCTTGATTTCTTCCTTCCGTTTTGAGGATAATAAATCTATCTGTTTCCGGATCGATAAAAAGCCTGCGGTAAAACAAAGCTGCGGGGAGATATGGAAATAAGGCATGAAAATATCGGGCAACATGGTGCCGTGGCATCCATAGAGGATTACAGGCAATTTACTCATACCCGGTGGTTATTGGTTTCCGGCCGATTTATGGACATAAAATGAGGATGCGATAGATGAGGACATATACAAAGACGGCGGGTGTATTACTGTTCATATCGTTGATACCGATTTGCGCGGTCAGCATCAGCTCATACTATATTGCAAAGAAGATGATTGTAAATTATATCGACAACAATTTGGACACTGTTGCCAATATCCAGAAACACAGGATTGAAAGCAAGATAGAGCGCAATATTGAGCGGATGGATCTTATAACGAGCAGGCCTCCCATGCGTGCGGCACTGGATCGTTATATGAAGACGGGTGAAAAGTCGCAAAGGGAGATAGTTACCGGAGTTCTGTCGGAGGTAAAGGCAGTCATAAAGGATAACAAAGATATATCCATATTGGATATAGACGGAAGGGTGGTAGTTTCTACGAATGCCTCATCGAGCGGCAGAGATCTTTCCAGAGAGGAATACTTTGTCAGGGGAAAGAATGGCTACTCGATGGACGTTTTCTCCATTGACGGTAACGGTGAAGTTTCGAATTACCTTTCATGCCCTTTATTACACGAAAAGAGGCTGCTCGGTATACTGGTGCTGAAATCCGTATTTAAGCCGATTGACGCCATCACTGCGGATTATTCCGAAATGGGTGAAACAGGGGAATCTCTCCTTGCAAGGAGGGATAAAAATGGAGACGCACTTTATATCGTTCCGCTGAGGTTTGACCAAAAAGCATCGATGAGAAAGACAATCCCCAAAAACAGCATAACAACACCAATTATACAGGCATTGCTGAAAAAAGAGCAGACGTTATACGATGCAGTGGATTATAGGGGAAAACACGTTATGGCGGCAACGAGGTATATCAGGGAAACAGACTGGGGATTAGTCGTCAAGACTGATAGAGACGAGGCATTTTCTCCGCTTTTTCATTTACGTAATCTTTTTATAGGCCTGGCCGTTTTCACAATGATAATAGTGGTAATAATCTCGCATTTTGTTTCCCGTTCGATTGCCCGCTACGTTACCAGCCGAAAAAAGGCGGAGGATGCTCTGGTTGACGTCATGACGCAACTCGATTATTCGAACAAGGAACTTGAACGTTCGAACAGGGAGCTAGAGCATTCCAACAGGGACCTGGAGCAATTCGCTTACGTGGCATCGCATGACCTGCAGGAGCCGCTTCGTAAAATATCAGGGTTCTCCGAGCTCTTGTCCGATTTGATGGTCGAGCGTTACGCGGAGCAACTCGACGAAAAAATTAACAAGTACCTGAAATACATTATGGATGGTTCTAGCCGGATGAACACGCTTATCAACGATATACTGGCTTATTCACGTATTGGAATGCGGGGGAAAGAGTTCCAGCCGGCCGACATGAATAACGTTATAAAGTTAGTTCTCTCGAACCTTTATCCGTTAATAAAAAGCACCGATACCGTGATAACCTGCGATACGCTGCCAACCGTCACGGTTGACGAAATGCAGATGATGCAACTGTTTCAAAACCTGATCGGTAACTCCATCAAGTACCGGTCGGAGGAACAACCACGCGTGCACGTCTCCGCAGTGCAGGAAGGTGGCAAATGGTTATTTAGCGTGCGCGACAATGGTATCGGCATAGATATGCAGTATAGCGGGCGAATATTCGAAATATTTCAGCGTCTGCACACAAAACAGGAATACTCCGGTACGGGCATTGGGCTCAGCATTTGTAAAAGAATCGTGGAACGCCACAAAGGGCGTATATGGGTTGAGTCCGGGACTGGAAAAGGCTCGACGTTTTATTTTACAATACCATAAGAGCTACATATCGTAGGGTTACTGCTATAAGAGCCTCGATGGCTACAATATCATAGAGCTAAAATATCTTAAATTTAACGGGAGGGTTATCGTATGCAAAGCTATCCTGTACAGATTTTGCTCGTGGAGGACGATCAAGGCGACGTCGACCTGATGATGGAAGGATTAAATAAGGCAAAGATTCTCATTAACATGAACGTTGTGGACGACGGCGTAAAGGCGATGAAGTATCTGCGGCATGAAGCGCCGTATACGGACTCTGCAGTTCCCGACCTGCTTTTGCTTGACTTGAATTTGCCACTCAAGGATGGCAGGGAAGTGCTTGCCGAAATCAAAAGCGATGAAAACCTGAAGACTATTCCAATAGTGGTGCTGACAACGTCTGATTCGGAAAAGGATATTTTAAAGAGCTATTCTCTTGGGGCAAATTGCTACCTGACCAAGCCCGTCAATTTTTCCAGGTTTGTGGAAATGGTGCAGGGCATTCAGCATTTCTGGCTTACCCTCGTTAAATTGCCTCCAAGGTAATCCGACAGTGGAGCACGATTTGTTAAATATACTTATGATTGAGGATGACAGGGAAGACGCCGAATTGATAATGGCGAGGTTGTCCTCACCGATGAAGATTAACTCGAAGGTAACCGTTGCCGGGCGTCTCTGTGAGGGTCTGGAACTGCTTAAGGCCGGGTCTTTCGAGCTGGTGCTCCTTGACCTGGGATTGCCCGATTGCCGCGGTATCGAAACGTACAAGAAACTTTGTGCGGAATTTCCGTACATGCCTGTTATTGTCTTGAGCGGCCTTGACGATGAAACGATAGCGACGGAGGCCGTTAAGCACGGAGCCCAGGATTACCTGGTTAAAGGAAGCATCAACAGTGACATGCTGATACGTTGTATACGTTATGCCATCGAAAGACATGAAATCAGGATGGCCGGCTTAAAGCATATCGAACGACGTAAGCGTGCCGAGGAGGAGCTGAAGGAATTAAATCGAATCCTGGAAACGAGGGTTGCCGGGGAGGTCGAGAAACATCGCCAGAAAGAACAATTGCTCATCCAACAATCCAAAATGGCCGCCATGGGCGAGATGATAGGAAACATAGCCCATCAATGGAAACAACCTTTAAATGCGCTCGGCATTATCATCGGCGATATATTGGACGCGTATGATTTTGGAGAGCTCGATCGTACGTATTTAGAGGAAATTGTCGATCAATCAAGGGAACAAATATCATTTATGAGCAAAACCATCGATGACTTCAGAAATTTTCTGAAACCGAGTAAGGCTAAAACAAACTTCGACGTTAAAATCGCGGTAGCCGAAGTGTTATCCATATTGTGGCCGCAGTTCAGGACTAATTTTATCTCGTTCGTGATTAATTGCAACAATCATAACAAGACATTCAATAATTTAAGCGACGTGATATGTTGTAACGACATGATAATATCGACGTATAAAAACGAGTTTGCGCAGGTCATACTCAACATAATAACCAACGCGAAAGACGCCATTATCGAGAGCCGGGAAAACGGTTACATGAATAAGGCCGATGAGGGTATCATAATAATCGACTGCGCCAGAAAGCCAGACAGTGTTTTGATAACGATAAGGGACAACGGTGGAGGTATACCTGACGGAATAATGGACAGGATATTCGAGCCTTATTTTACGACTAAATCGGACGATAAAGGCACCGGGATCGGTCTGTATATGGCCAAAACCATAATCGAGAACAATCTGTATGGAACACTGACTGCCAGAAACGTTGACGGTGGCGCAGAGTTTACGATAACCGTCCCGGCAAAAACGCAGACGTAAGTTACCTGGCGAACCGAGCGATGAAAAAAACGATTATCCTTGCGGTGGCGGTTATCGTGATAATTGCCGTCGTGTATATATCCACCCGCAGAGTGCACCATGATGAAGATATCCTAGACCTTTCCGGCAACGTGGAGGTTACCGAGGTTAATCTTGCCTTCAAGCATGGGGGAAGAGTCGAAAAACTGTTTGCCAACGAGGGAGACAGGGTTACAACCGGCCAGAGGGTGGCCGTCATGGACGGCACCGGGCAACGCGCAAACTACGAACAGGCCATGGCCTCAGTCGGTGAGGCCCGCGCCAGGTTAACGGAACTCACATCCGGCACACGCCGCCAGGAAATAGGGGAAGGCCGTGCGCTTCTGGAGTCAGCCGACTCTACCCTCGTACAGGCTAAGAGAGATTACGAACGTGCTGATGCACTGTTTAAAAAAGAGGCTATAGCGGCCCGCTCCCTCGATGACGCCCGTAAGGCTTACGGCGTGGCCCTTGCCCAGCGGAAAAAGGCCGCGGAAACCCTGAGCCTCCTTAAAGAGGGCCCAAGGAAAGAGACCATCCTGGCCGCCAGGGAAAGGGTCAGGCAAGCACGGGCCACCGTTGCCGTATACGAGGAAAATCTGAAGGATACCGTCCTTGAGTCCCCGGTAGACGGAGTTATCCTAATCCGTCCCATAGAGGAAGGCGAAGTGGTGCCTGCCGGAGGAGTGGTCTTCGTGGCCGGAAAGCTGGCCTCACCATGGGTAAAGGTCTACGTTAAGGAAAGCAGCCTTGGTTTGGTCAGGCTGAACCAACCGGCGAGTGTTACCGTAGATTCCTTTCCGGGAAAAACCTTCGAAGGCAGGATAACCTACATAAGCAAGGAAGCGGAATTCACACCAAAGAACATACAGACAAAGGAAGAGAGGGTTAAGCTTGTCTTTGGCGTTAAGGTGAGCGTCAAAAACCCGGATAACGAACTCAAACCGGGTATGCCGGCAGACGTGAGGATAAGGCTTCGTTGAAGGACGCTTCGTCGAAAGGTGCTTCGTTTAAAGAGGCTTCATTGAAGGATGAAACAACCAAAAGTCCGGGTATACGGACTATCGGGTTGACCCGGAAATTTGGAGACGTTACCGCTATCGACGGCCTTGACCTCGAAATAAAGAGGGGTGAACTCTACGGCCTCGTGGGCCCGGACGGAGCTGGCAAGACTACCATCATGAGGCTCTTCGCTGCCATATTGGAGCCTACCCGCGGCGAGGTTTTCGTTTGCGGCCTCTCCACTACTACCGACGGCGAGAGGATAAAGGAACTTATCGGGTACATGCCTCAAAAGTTTGGCTGCTACGAAGACCTCACCGTTATGGAAAACATAAACTTTTACGCAGACGTATACGACGTACCCCCAAAAGACCTCTCCGGACGGGTTGAAAAGTTGCTCGCCTTCAGTAACCTCACCCCTTTCAAATCGCGCCTGGCGGGCAAACTCTCCGGCGGGATGAAGCAAAAGCTCGGCCTTGCCTGCGCTCTGATTCACGAGCCAAATGTCTTGTTCCTCGACGAGCCGACCAACGGGGTTGACCCCGTGTCGAGGAGAGATTTCTGGAAGCTCCTCTACGACCTCTGGAAGGGCGGCATGACGATAGTCTTTTCCACCTCCTACCTGGACGAAGCGGAGAGGTGCACCAGGGTGGCGCTTCTTCATAAGGGCAGACTTCTCCTCGAAGGCACTCCGGCTGAGATCAGAGCAACGGTTTCCGGTTACATGGTGGAGTTCGGCGTTAACGACACCATAGGAGCCCGCAACGCGGTTAAAGGCATGGCGGAGGTGTCGGGCCTTACAAGTTACGGCGACAAGCTCCACGTGTCCGCTGCCGACAAGCTGGCGGCTGAGCGGGTAGTCGGGCGGCTCGGCGCCATGGGCTTTGCCGTAACCGGCGTAAGGGAGATTAAGCCCTCCATTGAGGACGTATTCATAGCGAGCGTCGGGGAATGAGACTAAGTCACTGCCATACGCATAATAAAAGTACGAAAGATGAGGAGGGGAAAGCCTTCCCCTCGCTTTGGCCGCAAAAGACGCGTCCGACGCTACCCCTTCTGCGGGGGAGCACCCCCGCAACGCCCCCCAATGAGTAAACCCGGCCCTATTGGTACGTCCGGTACGGTTGACTCTTTTGACTCAGCCGGTATCGCCGGCATTGTCAGCATTGTCAACCTTAGCCGAACCTTTGGCGACTTCACCGCCGTAGACGGCATTACGCTGAACGTGGAGAGGGGAGAGGTTTTCGGTTTTCTCGGCCCAAACGGCGCCGGCAAGTCCACGACGATAAAGATGCTCTGCGGCCTCCTCCTTCCTACGTCGGGAAGCGGCACGGTGTGCGGATTCGACATTCTGAAACAAGCGGAGGAGATTAAAAAGAACATCGGCTACATGTCCCAAAAGTTTTCCCTCTACGACGACCTTACGGTAGAGGAAAACGTGAGCTTCTTTAGCGGCATTTACGGCGTAAGAGGCGTCATGAGGCAGGAGCGCCGAAAGTGGGTAATAGAGATGTCCGGTCTGGGCGGGATGGAAAAGGCCCTTACGAAGACGCTTCCCGGCGGGGTAAAACAGAGACTTGCCCTCGGCTGTGCCCTCATGCACTCTCCCCCGGTTCTGTTTTTGGACGAGCCTACCAGCGGCGTAGACCCCATTTCGAGGAGAAAGTTCTGGGCGCTCATTTACGATCTCGCGAGGGAGGGTACTACCGTATTCGTAACCACCCATTATATGGACGAGGCGGAGTACTGCGACAGGTTGGCCCTGATTTACCGCGGCAAGATAATCGCGGAAGGCAAGCCAAGCGAGCTAAAGGACAGGTACGCGGGTAAAAGCGTGCTGGAAGTGGAGGTGGACAGGCTTAACGACGCGATGGACATGCTTATAGGCACTGCCGATGCCTACAGTGGCACCGACGCCGTCAGTGGCGTTGATACACCCAATGGCACCGGTGCCATCTCTTCGATGGAGGTGGATACGGTTATATTTGGAAACCTGCTCCACTGCACAGTCGAAAACCCCGGCGTTGCTGTCGCGTACATAAGGGAAGTCCTGGAAGAGGCCGGGATTGCCGTTATCCGGGTGGAGGAGATAAAACCCTCGCTCGAAGACTTGTTCGTATCTTTAGTGGAGGCATCTCAAGGTGAAATTCAGGTATGGTTATAATGTCGAGTCAACGTTATTATGACGTATTCCATCTGGAGCCGACACTCCCACCCATTACCGTCATTCCGGCTTGTCCGGAATCGCCCTTGTCCTTGCCCTTTGCAGACGGACAAGGACGGGAAAAGGACTAGACTGCCGGGACTTGCCCGGAATGACGACTGGGGGGGTAGGAATACGAACAGGGATGGTAACAACGGACAGAGGATAATTGACACGACAATAGTTATGATTCGAACATATTCGGGTATAACTCAAGCATAACTCAACGGAAACTCAGGTGAAACTCAAGAGAATAAGGGCAATAGCCAGGAAGGAGATCATACAGATATACAGGGATCCCCTCAGCATGGCAATGGCCTTTCTGCTGCCCGTAGCGCTCATATTTATTTTTGGCTACGCCATAACCTTCGACGTCAATAATATCTCCACTATCGTCTACGACATGGACAAAAGCCCCCAAAGCCGCGAACTGGTAAGAGAGCTTACCGCGTCGGGTTATTTCACCATAGTCGGCTACGCGAAGGACTACGACGACATAGACCGGTACATTAACTCTTCCATCGCTAACGTTGCCATAAGCATTCCCAACGATTTTTCGAGAAAGCTCATCTCGGGCAGCAGGCCCCGACTTCAGGTAATCGTCGACGGGAGCGACTCCAACACCGCCACCATCGCCCTGGCCTACGTGTCCCGCGTCGTGGCCGGTTACGGTAACGGCTACGGCAATATTTACGGCGGGGGTGCGGGAGGCATAGGGGCGGAACCCGCATTGTCGCAGGATTTAAACAGCGCAGGTAATGTAAGCAATGCATACGATCCAAGTTCCGTAGACAATGCAGCATATCCAAGTTCCGTAAGCGCCGTAAGCACCACCGGCATACACGGCCTTGACCTCAGGATGCGAGTATGGTTTAACCCGGAACTGAAGTCGAGGTATTACATAATACCGGGGCTCATAGCGGTTATAATGGTAATCATCGCAGCCCTTTTGACGTCCCTTACCGTGGCGAGGGAGTGGGAGAGGGGTACCATGGAGCTTCTCATATCGACGCCGGTCAAGACGCCGGAGCTTATAATCGGAAAGCTCATCCCTTATTTCGCCATAGGGTTCGTGGACATGCTTCTCAGCGTGGCAATGGGAACGCTGGTGTTTGGCGTGCCGCTGAAAGGGAGTTTCGCCCTGATAATGC
>JADFXJ010000146.1 GCA_015233615.1 Nitrospirota bacterium | reverse complement strand
GTCCTGGGAAAGTAGGTCGCTGCCGGATTAAAGGAATCATAAGTCAGTATAGTTTGAGCACGTATTTAAGCCCGAAGGTTTTCCTTCGGGCTTTTTTTTTGGCTCTTTTCGCGTTGAATATGCGGCCTTGCCCTTCCTGTCATTTCCCTTTTTTCGTCATTCCGGATTGTCCGGAATCTGCCCCTAATCTTTCTCATATACAGAATATCCTTATTAAACATGGAGATTCCTGGCAGACTGCCGGGATAAGCCCTGCAATTGCAGGCAGTATAGTGGCAGATTCCGGTCAAGCCTGAATGACGATCAGAGGCAAGGACAAAGGGCAAGGACGTGCATTCACGTGAAGCTTATCCCCGGCTACAACGTGGGAGTGGGAATCCACCTCCTTTAACAGCACGCATATTCAACGCAAAATGAGCCTTTTTTTACTTGAAGTTAGTTCCATAAAATGGTATACTTTGTACAAAGAAAGGGGATAATTATGGATTTATTATCAAAGGAACAACCCGGTGTTTAGTAATACCCTGATACACGATCACGAACAGAGATTCTTTTCGCTTAAGAATGAATGGGAAGAGGAGACTGTCTATCTTTCCTCGATTAACGATATTTGCATGCACCCTGCTTACCAGCAAATTATTGGAATGGGACGGATCGCTCTGCCTTTGATTTTACATGAAATACAGAAAAATCCAGGACATTGGTTCCAGGCTTTGAAAGCAATCAGTGGTGAAAACCCGGTGCCTCCCATTCACAGAGGGAAAATTGGAAAAATGGCCGAGGCCTGGATTAAATGGGGTAAGGTAAAAGGCTATATATAATGCATCTAATTCATCATTCGTTAAAGTTTATCCCGGACTTTCCTAACTTAAATGAGTCCAACAATTCTATCACCAGCCCGCAAACCACGGTGTATAATTGTATCGCCATGGCCCAATTGGCAAAAAAAGGGAATTTTGTGGATTATTTTCGATAATCGACGATAACGAGCAACCGTAAAAGGAGGAACATATGAGCGGAGAAAAGCGTGTAACTATAACCGAAACGCAACACAGGCGATTGACCCAGGATACTATGAGGCTCAGAGCCTTGCGGAGCAACCTCCCGAACTACTAACAGAAGCCCGGCAAGATGCCTTCAACGAAATCAGACCTGCACTCGATGGACTCGAACAGCGGCATCAACAGCAAAGCAGAGTCATATCCTCGTTGCAAAGCGGGCTGGCCTCTATGGAAAGAGACACTCTCAATAGGATGGAAAGCCAGCACAGGGAATTGATGGGTGCACTTGAAAACGCGTCTAAAAGGCAACGAAGTTATACTGATCAACAGGTAGATAATCTTAGAGAGGCTACGTCGAGGGCGCTTACCGATCAGCGAAATGAATATCTGCAAATCGCCAGAGAACAATCGGCAAGAATATCGGGTGTGCAAAATCAGGTTAACGCCGTACAGAACCGTGTTAACGACATTATATCAAATGAGATGGCACGGCAGGACACTGCGGATAAGTTTCTAAAAGACCTTGAAACCCTTGTTAACGAGACAGATAAAAGCATACCACACGGGAGATATGCCCCGGGCGGCATGGAAAAAGTCCGGCGCCAACTCGATGCCGCGAAATCCAACTCAAGATCGGGTCTTTCACAAACGGCTATAGCTACCAGTCAACAGGCTTACTGGGATCTGGTAGATCTCAGGGAAAAGGTATTTCAACAAGAGCAGTCATTTATCGCTATTTACCAGAGCGGCCTTGAAATTGCCAACACGCTATTAAAAGAGGCCCGCGCTAATCGTCTTTGCCTGAAAGAAGAGGATACTCAAAATAAAGCCCACCAGGAAACGGATTACTGGACAGATGGCAAGTTATCCGCACACGAAAAGAAGATCGAGTCTTTACTTAACAAGCTGAGGACGGGTAAAGATGGCATATCCATACAAGAAGTGGAAAATATAATAAATGAACTTGAGGCGTTGGGAGGAAATACTTATACGATAGTGGAAGAAGCCGTACAAAAGAGTATTCTCTCGCAACTTAGGGCGGAAATGGGAGACGCCACGATAGAAGCATTACAAAAAGAGGGTTTCGGCATCGTGGCCTCAGGATATGAAAACAACGACCAAAGGGAATCTTACGTGTTGAAGCTGGCAAATCTGGCGGGAAGCGAGGTCGTCATGTTTATCGAGCCTGACCCGGAACATCCCGGTACCAATAAGCTTTCGATTAACTCCTTCGAAGAAACATACGTTGACGAAGACACTTTGACGGCCAGGGCAAGAGAAATCGGAGAAGCCCTGCACGACGTGGGACTGGAAGTATCGGTTCCTCAAAAAGTTTCCGACATTCCATCCGAGAAGGTTCGGGATATCCGTCCCATACTCGAACAAGGCAGACCGGAGAGACTTAAGCAAAGGGCCGCCGAAACCATCGATTCCAGGAGGAGTATGAGAATATGAAAGCCGGCCTCGATTTCGGGACAACCAATTCAACGATTTCCTATATTAAGGAAGGACGGCAGTTAGATACTTTTAAATATACCGAGATGTACGATTATATACGAAGCGCCGTATTATATGAAGACGACGGTCCGCCTACTATAGGGACTGCCGCAATATCTCAGGTAAAAGCGTCTAAGGAGCTTTTTAAAAGCCTTTACCTGTATTTTAAGATGCTCCTTCCGATTTCGGATTCCGGCCAATGGGCGGAACTGGCAAATTGGCCTTCTACGGCTAAAACTCCCAGGGAAGTCACAATCGATTATTTAAGCCAACTGCTCGTGGAAGGCGAGCACAGCTTTAAAACCTGGTCGGGAGGATTCGATACCATAGTGGTTTCGGTACCTGAAGTCTGGCAGAAAAACCCGAGCAATGTAGACGCACAAACGCTCGAGAAAATCATAATCGACGATCTTAAATTGCCGTTAAAACAACTTATTAGCGAACCCGTGGCCGCAGCGACTTATTACGTATGGAAAGAACAAAAAACCAATCCGGGATTTTCCGGCAACATTCTTTTGTGCGACGTAGGAGGCGGTACTTTTGACGCCTCTTTATGCAAGGTAGAACCCGGTAAAATCGAAGTGCTATGGTACGACGGAAACGGAAACAGAGGGCTGGGAAAAGCCGGAGTTAAATTTGACCAGGAAGCCGTAAGGCTTGCCTGGAAGAAGAAACATCGCACGGAGGCGGATATAAGCAGCAGGGAATTCCAAACTCTGTGCATAGAGTTCGAAGAAATGAAAATTAATAGATATGACAAGATTGTTACACTGTACAACAAGATGTGCGAGGATAAGCAAACCGCCCAGGAATATCCTCTGATAGCCTTTGGATCAGGCTATGTAATTACGCCGTCGCTTTTCGATGAGGCTTTTAAGCCTATACAGGATGGCATTTCCAACGTGTTGCAAAAAGCAAAAAACTACCTCGATACCGGTAAAATAAAGCTGGACAGATTAGCCATCGTAGGTGGTTTCGGGAGGTTTTTCCTCGTAAAAAAGACTATACTTGAGTTCTTTAAATTGAATGAAAAAGATCCCAAATGTATACATTTAAGTGGCATGGACTCTCATAGAGCCATAGCCAACGGTGCAGCACTGATAGCCTCCGATCTTATGGCGATAAAAGAATTTTACTCACATTCGGTCGGTTTACAGTTATGTGTAAAAACGCCCGATACGAAATTTGTTACTAAAAATATCCCGATTATAAAGGCGGGCGCAGATATTAGCGCGTTGTTATCTCCAAAATTTTATGCGGATGAAACTGGTAACGAATACTGTGTCACCCCGTCAGGCTGTGACATAGATACCAACATATGTGTGTGGGTAAACGGCGAAACACTTCATATTCACCGGGCGCACATAAATCTGCCATCCGAGGTTAAAGAAAAGTTCCGTGTGGGATTACGTGTTAATCGCTCAAACCTGGCGTGGCTGGTATTGGAATCTAAAAGTGGTAAAAAGTTTGAATTCGGACTGGATAGAATACTGCCGGAGGGGTTATTAATATTATAAACGCATGACTTATGGATACTTAGGAACGAAAGATGGAGGCAAAGAAAATGGAATGTCCGGTTTGTAGTAATCTCTGGCCTGCCGGGACGAAACTATGTTCGATATGTGGCTACGATTTACAGAGTGAGATTTATCTTTCGAAACCTACCGAAGAAGAAATCAAGCTGGCGGAAATGAAGTTAGATATAGCAAGAAAGAATTGGCTCAAATTACAAGAAGCGGAAAAAAGCCAAAGAAGACTTAACGAAATAGAAGAAAGACTGCTCAATCAGCAAAAACTCATAGAAACCCGGTTAAGCGAAGAAAAGAAAAAACAGGACGAAAGCCAAAGCAATGTAGATTCGCTGGTAAATGCCGGTGAATCGTATTTGAAGCAAGGCCGTTACGATGAAGCCGTTAAGTTATCCGAAAGCATATTAAAAATCAGCCCGGCTAATGCAAGAGCGCAGAACCTTTTACTCAAGGCCATTGAAAATCAGGCTGTAGCAAAGCAAGTTGCTAAAGCCGAAGTAAAAAAAGTAACGACGGGTTCCGTACCGAAAAGTAACGCGGATTTTATCGATACTGTTACAGATATGGAGTTCATCTTAGTTAAGGGTGGTTGTTTTCAGATGGGTGACACCTTTGACGATGGAAAAGAAGATGAAAAGCCGGTACACGAGGTGTGCCTGGATGATTTTTATATCGGGAAATATCCGGTGGCTTTCGACGAATATGATTTTTATTGCCAGGAAACTGGAAAAAAGAAGCCTAACGATCAAGGTTGGGGACGTGGGAGACGACCGGTGATAAGCGTGTCGTTTTATGATGCGGCAGACTTTGCTGAGTGGTTATCCAATCAGACAGGGCGGAAATATCGTTTACTTACTGAAGCCGAATGGGAATATGCCTGTAGGAGCGGCGGCAAGAAAGAGAAATGGGCAGGCACCAGTCAAAAGGGAGAACTTTACCAGTATGCTTGGTATAATGATAACTCTGGTGCAAAGACTCACCCGGTCGGCGAGAAGGAACCGAATGGACTTGGGATATATGACATGTCCGGGAATGTATGGGAATGGGTACAGGATGTATATATCGAATATCACGCTGATGCTTATAAGAAACTCGGACGTAATAACCCTATATATATAGGCGATGGCGGCGCTTGTGTTTATCGCGGCGGCAGTTGGGACGGCGAACCGAGGGGCGTTCGGTGTGCCTACCGCAGCGGCGATTCGCCGGGTAGCAGCTACCGCAGCCTTGGCTTCCGCCTTGGCCTCGAGGAGTAACTTTTTAAGTTTTTTACATTTTTAGTTTTTGTTCGAATTTTGTAACTACACAGGTTAACGGTAAAAGGGGGGTGGTTCGATAACAGAAATGCAACGGATAATTGTCTTGAACTGTGATTACTAATGATTAAATGAGTGCGACAAGATGTCGTTAAAACCAATGTGGAAACTTGTATTGCCAAGGATTTCACCCGGTTTTCCGTAACCGGTAGTCTAGTCCGGCAGGCGTCAACGGCAACGGCGGGGTCTGAAGCCCGGATGACAAAGTAACCCGTTAATCTTGAGCCGTGAGGAGATAGAGATAAGCAGATAGCATCAATCAGCAGGGTGCCAGACTCTAACGGTATGCTGAGCATATGCGAATTACCGATAAACATCGTAATCATTGACAAGCCTAAGATGCTGATAGGCTTGAACCAAAAGGGTAAATGCAAAAAAATGTTCGGAAACGACAGGGAAGTACGCACCCTTGTGGATTTAATGCTTGAAAACCAGGCAAGCAGAACCGAAGCTCTCGAAGACCTGGATTCTCTGACCACTTTAACTCCGGATGACGTACCTGAGCCTCCCGGCGGCCGGTCTTCGCCGGATAGTACGAATAACACCATAGCTTCCGGTACGGCAACTTCCCGCAAGAAGGCAAGCCAAACTTGGCCTGCACTCGTTTTGCCAAAGAAATGGCCGGGTAACGTTACCCCCACAATGTCGGATGACATCAGACCGGCTATCGGGATGGTGATTACGGAAGCTGAAGGCGAAGAGGGTGGCTCTACCGGTACCGCTTTTGCCGTCAGCCAATCAGGTCATTTGCTGACCTGCCATCACGTAATCGAAGGGGCACGTTCGGTTACAGTACGCATGGAAGGCAGCGAAGGCAGCGAACAAGCCAGATCCGCAAGGGTGCTGGCTGCATCCCCTGAGTGCGATATTGCGCTCCTGTATCTGGAAGACGGGCTTGAAGTGCAGAATTGGCAGCTGATAGCCGACGGAGAAGAAAAAGTGCCGACGGGCCAGCACATAGGATTATTCAGTTATCCGCTCGGCACTGAGCTTGGCCTTAACGCAAGCTACTCTGAAGGAATAATAAACCGGCCACACCAATCGGACACGGCAAGACTTTATCAAATCGACGTAGGGGCGGCGGCGGGGTCGTCCGGCGGGCCGGTATTCAGGCTTTCCGACTGGACGGTTATTGGTGTGTTAAGAGGCGGGATGGAAAAACTTCACGGAATGCTTATAAACTTTGCGGTAGATATTAAAGAGTTTCGCGATTTGATAAACGGCAAACAGTGAATAATAATGGCGAATGAAAATTGTATTAATGTAAGGGGGTAAATATGCGATGGGATGAGATAGTAAGTGAAATACGCAACTGGACGGAAAAATTACCCGAAGATGCAAATGACCTCTATTTGTTTGAAAACATAGAGGTTATTGCAGACGGGCTGAAATATTTATTGCAGGGTTTAGTACGTACCTTTCCGGCGTCCAGGCTTCAGGAATTGCAAACTAAGGATGAAGACACGTTTGTGTTATGGGTATTTAGCCTGTTACAAGCACTCGAATCTTTTAAGGAACCCCCGGATGAATGGTTGTCCTCGATAAAGCCTCTCCTGAATGCCGAAGAGCTTAAGGCGGGAGACCTGGGGCAACGCACCGAAACCATCAGAGGTGAATTGGCGGAGTTTACGGCAAAGATTTTATCGATAAAACGGGAGATTGAGCCGCTGATTGTTACCGAAAAGGAGATGCTATTAAAGAAATCGGAACTTGAACGGCTTCAGAAACGGAAATTCGAACTGGAATCGATAGCAAAAGACGTGGAGGATGGCAAACTTAAAGAGCTGTCGGAACATGTGTCGAAACTCGAAATCCAATTCGGAGAATCAGAAAAAAGAAAACAAGAGATCCTTGCCCGTCAGGCCGCTATTAATGAGGGGTTAACCAAAATGGAAGGGTGTCTTCGCGCGATAAAAGAAGCCGACTCACAACTTCTGAAAGAGAGGCTCGGCCAGTTGAGTGAATTTATAACCCGTGAGAAAAACCGTCTTTCGGGCGTGTTCGATAATCTTAACGAAGGTCTTGACGAGGACATAAAAGACTTAAATGATTTAACGACAAAAATTGACGATTCCCTTCAAGAGAGCAAAAAAGTCTTGCAGGATTTGGAGAAAGCCAACAAAGCACGTGAAAGACACTTAAGACTTGCGTTTTGGGCGAATAGGCATATAGGGGGCTGAAGATGTAGTATTTATGCGGTTTAGTAGTTCAAAAAGCCCAAAAGTGTAGGCACACGTATTAGGGACCAAAAATTGACAAAATATAGTAGAATATGTTATATCTGTAGGCATGTATTTAAGAACTACCACTCGACAAAACAAGGATGGTTCCAAAATCACATACTACCAGCTTGCGCATAATGTAAGGAACCCTGAGAGTAAAGTAGTAGAGGCCAACATAATCTATAATTTTGGCCGTGCCGATAAAGTTAAACGGGACGATTTGGTACGTCTATGCAATTCTATAGCAAGAATATGTGGGCTGACAGTTCACGATAACCTCGGGTGCGAACAATCAGAGCCCAGTAAAGAAGAACCAGGGCTCCCAGAGGATGTAAAATTTATTCGTTCACTGGAATTAGGCGTTATATTTGTTATCGAGGCGTTATGGGAACGATTGGGAATTGGATCGTTATTACGAAGCGTTTCGAAAGAGAGTGGAAATAAGATACCCTACGATAAGGCTCTTTTAGCAATGACGGCAAACAGATTGTGTGAACCTGAATCCAAGCTGGGTGTATGGGATAGGTGGCTCGCAAAAGTATACATGCCCTCATGTAGAGAGCTTAAGTTAGCGCATATGTACGAGGCATTGGATTTACTATACAAACATAGCGAAGATGTGGAGAAAGCTGTGTTTTTTCAGGCTGCCAAACTGTTGAATCTTGACGTGGACATTATATTTTACGATACTACGACGGCCTCATTCTCTATCGATTATGAAGATGAAGACAGTGGTCTAAGAAAGCGTGGTAAATCGAAAGATGGTACATGGTCACCCCAGGTAGTGGTAGCACTGGCCGTAACGCGAGACGGGTTGCCTGTAAGAAGTTGGGTATTTCCAGGAAATACCGCGGATGTTAAAACGGTAGAACAGGTAAAATCCGACTTGAAAGGATGGAAGCTTGGCCGTGCTTTATTTGTGGGCGAC
>JADFXJ010000145.1 GCA_015233615.1 Nitrospirota bacterium | reverse complement strand
TAACCGGTTTTATAGTGGTAGCCATGATTGCAGGGGTCATAGGCTACGTAGCCGTCACGAATTTGCAGAAGATGAGTGAGGCAGATACCGTCCTTTACGAACACAACACCATACCTATTACCTATATGGCGCAAATTGGAAAAACCTTCCAAAGACTTCGCGTTAATTTAAGAGAACTGATAATTGCCAAAGACGAAGCAGGCCATAAAAAATATAGCGGTGTCGTTATGGAACTAAACGACGAGGTAATCAAAGCCTCGGCAATGTATACGAAGGTGGTACACGATGAGGGAGACCTCGCGATTTTCAGAGAATTTACGGATGCCTATAAAGCTTATACCTCCCTGCTGGATAAGATACTTGAACTGGCTCAAGCCGGAAAAATGAAGGAAGTGGAGGAACTTGTCGGCGGTGACGCGGCAAAGGCCGAAAGGATTATTTACCCGGCTATTGATAAGATCATCGAACGTAACACAAAGAACGCGCAAGAGATTGCTAAAAGAAATAATGAACTGGCTAATAATATAACAAAAAAGATCGTTTCCTTTGCCATTGGCGGCGTGGTCTTAGCGATTCTTTTAGGTATCCTTATTGCCAGGATGATCTCTATGCCGATAAACGGCCTTGCGTCGTTGGCAAATAAGCTGGCAAACGGCGACGTTAACTTAATTATCGACATCGATACGGAAGATGAGGTAGGGAGACTGTCCAAATCTTTTAAAAGCATAGTCGAAATCATTAGTGGACTTGTATCCGAAGCGGGAATGCTCACAAAGGCGGCAGTAGAGGGCAAGCTTGCCACAAGAGGCGACGCTGATAAGTTTAAAGGTGGATTTAAAGAAATAGTAGAGGGCGTAAACAAGACGCTGGACGCGGTCATCGGCCCGTTGAACGTAGCGGCCAACTATGTGGACAAAATAAGCCGTGGAGACATTCCTCCAAAGATAACCGATACGTATAACGGCGACTTCAACACTATCAAGAACAACCTCAACCAGGCCATCGATGCCATCAGCAGTATGGTAGCCGAAGCCGGCAATCTCGAGAAGGCAGCCATCGAAGGCCGTCTCTTGACACGGGCCGATGCTAACAGGCACCATGGCGACTTCCGCAAGATCGTCGAAGGCGTGAACATGACATTGGACTACCTGGTCGGCTATCTGGACAACATGCCGCTACCGGCCATGATCATCGATCGGAACTTCCAGGTTCTCTACATGAACAAGGTCGGTCTCTCCATCGGCAACACCGACTTGGCCCGGCTAGCCGGCCAGAAATGCTCAGGCTATTTTAAGACCGAGGACTGCAATACCGAGAAGTGCGCCTGCCAACGGGCCATGGTCGATCTGCGGCAGTCGAAGTCGCAGACGGTTGCACGCCCCGTGGAAAATTTGCGAATCGACATCGAATACATCGGCATGCCCATCAAAAATCGCGAAGGCCAGATCATCGGCGCTTTCGAGGTGGTAATTGACCAGACGGCAATCTGGCAGGCCCAGCGTAAATCCAACAAGATTGCGACTTACCAGAAGGACGAAGTAGATAAACTGGAGCGCGTGCTGGGCCAGATCGCAGTTGGCAACCTCGAAGTCAGGGCCGAAGTCGCGGCAGCCGATGCTGACACCGAGGCGACCCGCCAGACCTTCGCAGTGATTGCCGACGCCACGAATCAGGTAGTAACCTCGGTCAATCGAATGGTGACCGACGCTAACATGCTCGCAACCGCAGCAGTCGAAGGAAAACTGGCTACAAGGGCGGACGCTACGAAGCATGGAGGAGACTACCGCAAGATAGTCGAAGGCGTAAACAAAACTCTCGACGCGGTAATTGGCCCGTTAAACGTAGCGGCCAACTACGTGGATAAAATCAGCAAGGGAGATATACCACCGGTGATTACAGATACATACAACGGTGATTTTAACGCTATCAAGAACAACCTCAACACCATGGTAACCAAGCTTACCGATGTTGTATCGGAAATAAGAGCAGCGGCAGGTAACGTTGCCTCAGGAAGCATGGAACTTAGCTCCAGTGCTCAAGAGATGTCTCAAGGCGCTACCGAGCAGGCGGGCTCAGCGGAGGAGGTCTCTTCTTCCATGGAGGAGATGGCTTCCAACATCAGGCAGAATGCCGATAATGCCCAGCAGACCCAAAAAATAGCCGACAAATCTGCGATTAACGCCAGAGAAGGCGGCAAAGCTGTAGAAAAAACCGTAGCAGCCATGAAGGAAATAGCCAGCAAGATTTCTGTAATCGAGGAAATAGCCCGCCAGACAAACCTTTTAGCCCTTAACGCCGCCATTGAGGCAGCCCGCGCGGGTGAACATGGCAAGGGTTTTGCCGTGGTTGCATCGGAGGTGAGGCAATTGGCAGAACGTAGCCAAATAGCGGCCGGCGAAATAACCAGCCTTGCCACGACAAGCGTTGAGGTCGCGGAAAAAGCCGGCTCGATGCTTGCCGCAATGCTGCCGGAAATTCAGAAGACCGCTGAGCTGGTACAAGAAATTAACGCTGCAAGCAACGAACAAAACACGGGTGCGGAACAGATCAACAAGGCCCTACAGCAGTTGGATCAGGTTATCCAGCAAAACGCCTCAGCCTCCGAGGAGATGGCGTCCACATCCGAAGAACTCTCCTCCCAGGCCGAACAGCTTCAAAACACTATCTCGTTTTTCAAAATAAGCGACGATGGCAGGGAGAGAGCTTCGACCGCTGTCGTGCAGAGAAAACCTGTGGCGCTTCAACAAAAAAATAAAGTTTTCCATATGCCTCTTGGAGAAGTAGATAAAACGGCCCATCACGTTAACCTCAAAGGTCATAACGGGAAAAAAGGCGGCGTAACACTGGAGATTAAACACAATGGCGATGATACAGACAAAGCCTTTGAAAGATATCAGGAACAATCATATTGATCTCGGCAGGCAAATAGTAACCTGATGGATGCTCTTGAGTTTGATGCTCTTGATTAAGAACATGAATCCACTCCTCTTCTTCCCGGAGGAGTGGATAACAAATCAACCTTCGAATCAACCGTAAAGGAGAGAAACTTATGGCTATTGCGCCGATGACCGAAAGTACACAGTGTTTAACGTTCGGATTAGACAAAGAGGTGTTTGCCATAGATATCGCCCGGGTACGTGAGGTACTGGAGTATACTACTTTGACTAAGGTACCGCGTATGCCCGATTACGTCAGAGGAGTCATCAACCTTCGGGGCAGCGTTGTGCCTGTATTCGATCTCAGGCTGAAATTCGGGTTGCCCATGATCGAAAAAACCATCAGTACGTGTATAATAATCACGGAGGTGAACGTTGGGGAAAACTCTGCGATTTTAGGCGCAATGGTTGACTCCGTGCAAGAGGTTTTGGAAATCGGGGCTGATAAAATTGAACCTGCCCCTCACGTTGGCACCCATATAAGGATCGACTTTATTAAAGGAATGGGTAAGCATAAAGACAATTTTATCATTATCCTCAATACCGACAATGTCTTTTCCGAAGATGAGTTGACGGTTGAGCAGGATACTACCAGGATACTACACAGAGTACCACAGATAAGGCGGCGTAACGCCGGCGATTAAACCTGAAAACGGCAGTTAAAAATCAATGAATACGGCGTAATTCCACGTTATTGTGGGGGGGGGTAGGCCAGGGTTCTTACGAACCCTTTCCCCCATAATGACGGAACGTGCGGGTTTCCCCTCATTCGTCTCAAGCCTGTTAAGCACCCATTAAGAGTCTGGCACCCTGCCGATCGATGCTATCTGCTTGTCTGTCTTACCTCACGGTTCAAGATTAACGGGTTACTTTGTCGTCCGGGCTTCAGACTCTGCTTGTCCTGCGACAATTAATCCCGTACGCCCGGAATAAAAAAATACCGCCACGGGTGTTTGTGATAAGCATGTAGAGTGGTGTATAATATAATTGTTCTGGTTTAGTAAGTAAGATTTCCGGTTTAAGCGTCTTTTTGATTCTTTTTTTGGAGGAAGACCGTGTCAGAAGAAAAAGTGCCCGCAGAGTGCGGGATTTACGGTTATTGCCAATCTTATAACCTGCAGTCGATTATCGAAGTCTCAAATGCAGTAGGCATGGGAATCCAGCTTGACGACATGCTGCGGATAATAAGCTCCAACGCCGCGGATCTGATGGATGCAGAGCGGGGCATCGTTTTTCTTTTCGATGATTCGGCTAACGATATATGGTGTTATATGGCAACGAGTGCCGACGCCAGGGACATTCCGTTTCCCATGGATAACGGCATAGCCCGGGACGTGGCAAAAACGCGTATGATAACCAATATTGCCGATGCTTACAACGATGCGAGATTTAATAGTGAATTAGACGTTAAGGCGGGTTACCGTACGCAATCTGTTCTCTGCTGTCCCATAATAAATTATGAAGGGAAGCTGTTTGGCGTGCTTCAGGTTATCAACAAGAAAGACTGCGGTACCTTTGACGGTTATGACGTGAAACTCATAGCGTCCCTGGCAAACCATGCTTCCATCGCCATAGCGAAGGCTAATTTGAAGGATACCGTCGAGGATAATAAGAGAGAACTGGCCGAAAAACAATACCATGCGGCTATAGGCATAGCGATCACGCAAATTATCCACGGAACAAAAAACATATTGAGCTCTCTAAAGGGCAGCGAATACCTGGTTGAAAACGCCCTGGAGAAAAACGACATCGATCTGCTCAAAAAAGGCTGGCATTCCACCCGCCTGTGCATCGCCCGCCTGTCTAACCTTACGTATGATTTGTTGAACATTGCCCGATTCAATAATATCGAGTTCAGTAAAACCGAGCTGACCTATGGATCCGTAAACTCGCTCGCTACGGAGATTATCGATATGTACCAGGATTCCGGCAGCGGGACATATTGTAACGATACGGTGATTACGGTGCTGGGAGACCTGGATGAGTCCTTACCGAAAACAATGTTCAATTACAAGGCTATCCACGACGCGGTGATGAATCTCGTATCCAATGCGATTGACTCATGCAGGGACAGGCAATACGCCGATGGACAAGAGGGAAGGGTGGTTATCCGGACTTGTTTTGACAGGGAGAACAATTTTGTAACGATAGAGGTGGAGGATAACGGTTCAGGCATTAAGCAGGAAGATATGGACAAGATATTTAACCTGTTTTACTCTACCAAGCTTTCGAAGGGCAACGGTCTTGGGTTGCCCGTTACCAGGAAAGCCGTCGAGGAGCATGGCGGCAAAATCGACGTAAGTTCCGAGGTTGGAAAAGGAACGACATTTCGAATTAAGCTTCCGGTGGTGAAACGCTGATTTACCGGTAAATTACATACTATATTCAGAATTCAGATAAAGGAGAATCTTATATGAGTAAGCTTGTGTTGGTTGTTGACGATGAGGAAGTAATAAGGGACTATCTGTCTACTCATTTGCAAAATAATGGGTATAAGGTTATAGTTGCCAAAGACGGTGAAGAGGGGTTGAAAAAAGCCAGAGAAGAAAAGCCGGCTCTTATAACTCTCGATGTAATGATGCCGAAGAAGACCGGCATTGGCGTATTGGAAGAATTAAGAACGGATAATGATTTAAGAAACATTCCCGTCATTATGTTAAGCGCGGTAAGGAGCTTCATCGAACAGGCATATAAAGAACTCGACAACGTGGAAATTTTGAAGCAGATGGAGACATTATTAGATGAACCCGATAGCAAGATAGGGAAATTCTTTTTACGTTTCCATTCTTTTCGTAAAATGTTACTCGTTGACAGGGACGGTATAATCGAGCAATTTCGTACGGGAGAGTTAAAATTAACGGGTATACCGGTGTTGCCGGACGTCTTTTTGGATAAGCCCGTCGAACCTGATGAATTTGCCCACGCAGTATCCAGGCTGATTGGACCGGCTTCGTAATCGCATTTAAACACCTCCGGATTATGAAGGAGTTAGAAGAATATAAACCGTATGGGGATCTGACTGAACTGAACAAGCGCAGAGACCTTCTCGATACGGTTGGGAAAGAAACGTTAGAAAGAATAGCTAAAAGTTATCTCGATTTGCTTGAAACTTCTGCTGCGATCTATGAAACCGATGGTAGTTATGCCACGGCTCTCTTTTCCTCCAGTTATTGTAAATTGATGGACGCTTATTCGAGAAAGCTATGTATTTCCGCCGATAATACTTATGCGCTCGATTCAGGTAAGTGGCTGTGCCATGAATCATGCTGGACAAACGCATCACGGATTACAATGGAGACCGGTGAACCATATGATTTGAAGCCGTGTGAGGGGGGTATCAATATATATGCGGCTCCAATAAAAGCATCGGGGAAGATCGTTGGCTCTATAAATTGCGGGTACGGTTCTCCTCCATCGGACGATAAGACTATCGACGAATTAGCCGGGAAATATAAAGTCGATAAAAAGAGCTTGCTTCAGGCCGCTAAGCAATACAGGGAGAGACCGGAGTATATAGTCGAAGCCGTAAAAAGGAATATATTATTATCCGCGGAGCTGATTGGCGGGATATATGAGCGTAACAAGTTATCGGCTGAATTATCCGAGAAAGAGCAGCAGTTACATACCGCGTTTGAATTCAGCACCATAGGCATAGCGATATCCTCGCCGGAAAAGGGGTGGCTCCGTGTAAATGACGAGCTATGCAGAATGATGGGATATACACGGGAGGAACTGATGCGTTTGAGGTGGCCCGACATCACGCACCCCGACGACTACCAATCGAGCGTGGTGCAGGTTAACCGCATGCTTAACGGTGAGATCGACGGTTTCAGTCTGGACAAACGCTATATCCGCAAAGACGGCACGGTTCTATACGCAACAGTCTGGATTAATTGTAAACGCCGCGACGACGGCACCGTCGATTACTACAACGCCATGGTCCAGGACGTAACCGGGCGCAAGAAGATGGAACAGGAGCTTCGTCTGCAAGGCGCAATAATTACAAACATGGAAGAAGGTGCCGTCCTTATAAAAGCCGGTGACGGTACGATTGTCTACGCCAACCCGAAGTTTAACAGGATATTCGGCTACGAGGATGGCGAGTTGACGGGCAGAAACATCTCCGTTGTCAATGCCCCAACCGATATATCGCCCGAAGAGGT
The DNA here is from genome assembly GCA_015233615.1 of Nitrospirota bacterium. Lineage (GTDB taxonomy): Bacteria > Nitrospirota > Thermodesulfovibrionia > Thermodesulfovibrionales > Magnetobacteriaceae > JADFXJ01. The sequence goes on along the minus strand of JADFXJ010000145.1, from coordinate 1,635 downwards.
AGCGGAGCAAATACAAGCGTCGCTTAAACAAACCGGCAGTTGGGAAGGGGAAGTATTCAATATTAAGAAAGACGGCACACGGTTTTGGTGCCACGCCATCGTATCGAGATTCGAACACAACACCTACGGGACGGTGTGGGTTTCGACTCATCAGGATATTACAAAGAGAAAGGAGGCGGAGAAGAAGGCATGGGAGACGGGAGAACAGCTCCGGGCGATAATCGATAATTCTACGGCAGTGATATTTTTAAAGGATACGGAAGGAAAGTATCTGCTCATAAACAGCCAATATGAGAAACTCAATAACATATCGAGATCTGAAATTATCGGAAAGACTGACTACGAACTGTTTCCCAGGGAAGTGGCCGACAGTCTGAGACAAAACGATAACGAGGTATTGCTCTCATTAAAACCAACGCGGTATATCGAAAACGTCCCCGATAACGACGCAATGCGTGTCTACCTAGCAATAAAGTTTCCGCTCTTTGATGCAAGCGCTCATGCCTATGGCGTATGCGGTATTGCCACCGACATAACGGAGCTTAAAAGGAACGAGGATATAATCAGGACGGAGCTGGCCCTGAAATCTTCCATTGCCAAGGTTACCGGGGCCCTGCTGAATCCGGAATTAGACAGTTACGACATATCTAAGGTTGTGTATGAAGAGGCACTGATACTTACCGGAAGCAAATACGGTTACGCCTCGGTCATAGAAGACGAAACGAACGAAAGCGGCGTCGTCAACCCGACGTATATGCCGGAGATTGAGTGCAGTATTTCAAACGATAAGCCGGTGTGTTTTCCAAAAGTTCCGGACGGCTACAACGCATTATGTGGACACTCACTGAACACCAGAGAGGGGTTTTACACAAACAACCCTTTTGCCAGGGTCGCTGACCCCTCTGCCAGGGTCGCTGACCCCTCTGCCAGGGTCGCTGACCCCTCCGCATGGGTCGCTGACCCCTCCGGCCACACCGCCTTTAAAAACCGCATACCGGAGGCGCCTCCGGCGGGACACTTCCCGATTGAGCGGTTCCTGTCCGTGCCGGTCATGTTCAGCGGCAGACTCATCGGGCAGATAGTTCTTGCCAATCCCGTACGGGATTACGTCGATAGTGACCTGGAGACGGTAACCCGCCTTGCCTCCATATACGCCATCGCCCTGGAGCGTAAGAAGATGGAAGATTCTCTCCGCACCGAGATTGCCTCCCGCCAGACGGCTGAGGTTTTGCTTAGGGAGAAGGAGGTACTTTTGCAGGAAATCCACCACCGAGTCAAGAACAATCTTCAGGTGGTTTCCGGGCTTATCGGCCTTCAGATGGAGTACGTACTGGATGAGACTTACCGGGAAATGTTTATGGAAAGCCAGAACAGGATACACTCGATAGCCATGGTCCACGAGAAGCTTTACCGCTCGAGAGGGTTCACCAACATCGATTTAAAAGAATACGTTACGGATTTGGCGAGCGATCTTTTCACGAATTTCACGATAGATAAAAATAACGTAATTCTCAATATCGATATCGAGCATATCCCCATAGGAATAGACGTGGCTATCCCATGCGGGTTGATAATCAACGAGCTTTTTACAAACGTTTTGAAGCACGCTTTCCCCCGCGGCAGTGTCTGCCTTAA
>JADFXJ010000220.1 GCA_015233615.1 Nitrospirota bacterium | reverse complement strand
ACCTTTCTTCCCAGGTTCAGGAAACCGAGGATGCCTTCGATTATCTGGTATACAGTCTTGCCAGGGCTGCCGAGGCAAACGATGAGGACACCGGTAACCACATTATCAGAGTCGGGCGTTACTGTGCCGTAATTGCCCGTTACCTGGGTCTGGATGAGAAATTCATACAGGCTATAAGGATTCAGGCTACCCTCCACGACGTAGGTAAAATCCACACTCCCGCCCAAATACTTAAAAAACCCGGCAAGCTCACCGATGACGAATGGATTGAAATGAAAAAACACACCATCTATGGCGCTAAAATAATTGGAGACCATTTCAGGCTTTCCATGGCCGCAAACATAGCCCTTACGCACCACGAAAAGTGGGACGGCAGCGGTTACCCTAATCGGTTAAAGGGTGAAAACATCCCCCTGGAGGGAAGAATAATCGCCCTGTCCGACGTCTACGACGCACTCAGAAACGCCAGGGTTTACAAACCCGCCTTCGACAGCGAAACAACGTCCGGGATAATCATTGAAGGAGACGGCCGCGTCATGCCGTCACACTTTGACCCCCGGGTTTTGGACGCTTTCAAACGGAACGTATCGAAATTCGAGGAAATCTACGAAGAACTGAAAAGCTGAAGCGGAACCTGGCACTTCCGATTTTACAGGATATCTACCGGGGCAAGAGCAGGCTCTGCGTTCATATCTATGTCGGAGATCACCGGCATACGATGTTCCATCTTCAGACCGACTAATATCCAATTCGCAATAGAAACAGTTATAATAAGCGCCATAACAAATATCAAAATAAGGGAGGTAATTATGGCGCGAAGTGCAAGCGGAGCAGAGCAACTTGAGTTGGCAAAGGAGGCATTACGGACGGCGAAGACGGCAGACGAATTACGAGTGGCACAGGCGGTCGTATTGCCCTTGGAATTGGGACTTTCGCTAGAGCAAACATCAAAGGCGATTGGTCGGTCCGTGGGGGTGACCTGTAATCTTCGCATGAGATATTGTCGTGTGCTTTGTGGCCAACGCGAGGCGGCGCGAACGAAGCGCTCACTGAGAAATCGGGCGAATGCGTCGCTGGAGCGCGAGGCGCAAATTCTTGACGAGGTGCTGACTGGGGCGATGCAAGGCGGTGTGGTAATAGTGCCACCTTTGAAAAAAGTGGTTGAGGAGAAGTTGGGTAAAACGATAGCATTATCAACACTCTATCGGATGCTGGCACGTAACGGTTGGCGGAAACTGGCTCCCGACACCGTTCATCATAAGGGGGATGCGGCTATACAGGATGACTGGAAAAAAAACTACAAGGGACATTGGCGCAGATTTTAATGGAATTTGAAAACAATCTTCCGTTAAGATTGATGTTTCAGGATGAAGCGCGCCTGGGGCTTATCAGCGACACACGATATTGTTGGTGCCGCCGTCCATTGAGGCCGGTTGTCAGAACTATGGTGACACAGCAATATACATATGCCTATGGGGCAGTTAGCCCACAGGACGGGTGTTTCGACAGTCTTGTGCTACCGCATGTCAACACAGAGTGTATGCAAATCTTCCTCATCAATATATTCGTAGGCACGTTGTACTTCATATGTTGTAAACGGTCTGCTGGCAAAATTCTTTGACCAAAAAATCAAATATAATCCGCAGATAAGGTATCTATTAAAATATTGCCTTTAATTGTATCCGATTGTGTTGGAAGCGGTCTTCCATGCCGCCTTGTTATTCTTCTGACTGCAATTTGGTATGATACCAGGCAAAACAAGGGGTCAAGGGGTCTGGACCCCTTGCGGGAATAGGTTGTTAAGGGAAAGGGCGGAGCCCTTTCCCTTAAATTAAATAATAATCTTAATCTACCTTACTTTACGAACGTAACCAAAGACGGGTCGTAGTCTGCCGGTTCCTTGAAACCGAGTAAATTACATATTGTGGCAGCCGCGTTACTCAACCCCGGCCGATTGACATTCGCAATCTTATACTCGCCCTTGTAGCCATAATCCACGATGATGAAGGGTACGGGATTGAGGGTATGGGAGGTCTTTATCTGTTTCTTGCCC
>JADFXJ010000144.1 GCA_015233615.1 Nitrospirota bacterium | reverse complement strand
CGGCTCCCGTGTTTTGCTCGTTAGAGGCCGCGGTTATCTCCTGTACGAGTTCCGCAGTCTTCTGAATATCGGGAACGAGTCTGGACAGCATGTCTCCCGCCTGTTCGGCAACCTTTACACTCGACGCAGACAACTGCGTTATCTCTCCCGCCGCTTTTTGCGAACGCTCCGCAAGCTTCCTTACCTCAGATGCCACTACGGCGAACCCCTTGCCGTGCTCTCCGGCACGGGCCGCCTCGATGGCCGCGTTGAGGGCTAAGAGATTGGTCTGTCTGGCTATCTCTTCTATGATGGAAATTTTCGAGGCTATCTCTTTCATGGCGCTTACCGCCTCGGATACGGACTTACCGCTTTCCCTAGCGTCCTGGGCCGATTTTGTAGCGAGTTTCGCCGTCTGGTTGGCGTTGTCGGAGGTCTGCCTGATGTTTGATGACATCTGTTCCATCGACGAGGACGCTTCCTCTACCGAGGCAGCCTGTTCCGTGGCTCCCTCGCTCAACTGCTGGGCACCGGAACTGAGTTCCTGGCTTCCGGAGGCCACGTTGTTCGACGCCGAGCGGACGTCTACCACCACAGCTTTCAATTTGTCCACCATCTCTTTGATTGCCGCAAATATTCCCGTGTCCTTGCTGCGTCCGGAGATGAGGTTAACCGTTAAATCACCCTCGGCGATAGACTCGGCGATGGAGGCTATGTGATGGGGCTCGCCGCCAAGCTGGCCCAGTAGTGTCATGGTTATCCATAGGGCTATAACTATTGCGAACACGATGGCTATTATGGATAACGCTATAATTAGCATCCTGGTGTCGGCATATGTCTTTGCGGCGGTCTCTCCGTCTTTTAACATATGATCGTTCTGGTGCTTGACGAGTTCTCCTATGGCGGCGAAATACTTGTTTTGTAATTCCCTCACCTTGCCCAAAAGAAATTCCTTTGCTTCGGCCTGCTTGCCCTCGGACGCCAACTTCATGAATTCGTCCTGAGCCGGCACGTAATTTGCTCTGGCGTCCGTAATGGCTTTATAGAGTGCCTTTCCCGTTTCGGACTTTACCAGAGCATTGAGTTTGTCGAGATCCTCGACGATCTTCTTTCTGGCTTCGCTTATACGGTCAAGTTCTTTTTGAATGTCCTCCTTCTTGTCAACCAGGAGGGTATTCCTCATTGCCCTGGCTATGACGTTCACATTATTTCGCACGTCGACGGCAAAAGCGATCTTTGGGTACTCTTCGTTAATTGTTTTCGATACGATAGTGTTGATTTGAGAGAGTTTCGTGATGCTTACGGCGCTTACGATTATTAGCAGCAGAACAACTATCCCGAAAGCTAACCCCAACCTGGCACCAGTCTTCATGTTACCGAACATATGTCTCCTCCATTTGGCGCTTATTGTCTGGCTTCACCGATTGAAACTTACAATATTCGGCAGCGGAACACTGCCGTTATACCATTCACAGGATATTGCCAGCCCATAACTTCACCCTGATTGGGAAAGCCATATCCTTTTCGCAGGGTGTCGCTGACACCTTTTCGCAGGGTGTCGCTGACACCTTTAGGATTCCGAGGTCGTGAAGATGGTAGAATCCATAAAGATTCTTTGACCATCGGCATATACCTATGACGGGATAATATATCATTATTATTGCGGTTATGTAAATCAAAAAAGCAACGTAAACGTTTTATATCTCTTTCGATATGTGGATAATCACGGTGGCAGGTGTGGCGGGGTTAAATCTATACCGAAACGGGAGAGTTCGGCTTTGCGCGTTCAACGGCCGAGGACTTTCATGAACCTTTCTACCGCTTCCGGAACGTCGTCTTCGTAAGTTATGGCCGAAGCCACGGCTACGGCATTTGCTCCGGAGTCAAGGACGCTTTCGAGATTACCGAGATTTATACCGCCTATGGCTACTATCGGTATAGTGATGTGTGGTAACAACTCCCTGATGGCATCAGGACCGAGGGAAGGGCCTGCATTCTTGGTTTTCGTCCCGAATATTGGGCCGAATCCTATGTAATCGGCACCCATGCTTTGGGCTTCGACCGCCTGCGCAAGGGAGTGGGTCGAGATGCCGATTAATTTGCCGTCCATAATCTTTTTAGCCTCGGAAAGTGGAAGATCTTCCTGGCCGAGATGGACGCCGTCCGCCTCAACAGCCCTGGCTATGTCGGATCTGTCGTTGATAATAAACTTGACACCGTTTGCGGCCGTTACGGTTTTGACGATACGCGCGCTCTTGTAGATCTGAAGGGGCGTGCTTTCCTTGTCTCTCAGTTGTATCCATTTGACTCCCCTGGGGATTACGCTTATCACCGTGTCGAATACGGATTTGCCGTCTATTCCCCTGTCAAGAATAAGACAGAGGCCGCCTAAATATAATTTCCTGCGTTTTTTAAACATTGACTCTCTCCAAATATCCCGTATCGAAATTACCGGATATAAAGTCCGGATTCGACAGTACGGTCTTATGGAAGGGTATGGTTGTCTTTATTCCTTCTATTTTGTATTCGTTGAGTGCCCGGAGCATTCTGTCTATGGCCTCTTTTCTGTTGCAGCCGTGGGTTATCAGTTTCGCTATGAGAGAGTCGTAGTGTGACAGTATTGTATAACCGCTGTAGATGCAGGTATCTACGCGGACACCCGGGCCGCCGGGCTGGTAATAAAATCCGATTTTACCGGGTGAGGGCACGAAAGTGAAGGGGTCCTCTGCATTTATGCGGCACTCGATGGAATGCCCTTTTGTTCGCATGTTCTTTTGCTTTATACTTAACGGAAGTCCCGATGCTATACGGATTTGTTCCTTTACGAGGTCTATTCCCGTAACCATCTCGGTTACCGGATGTTCAACCTGTATACGAGTATTAATCTCCATAAAAAATATGTTCTCGTCCTTATCGAAAATAAACTCGATTGTACCGATGTTTTTATAGCGGAGGGCTTCTGCGGCCTTCAATGCGTATTTTCCAAGTTTTTCCCTGAGTTTGTCGGTTAACGTGGGGGAGGGGGACTCTTCGATTAGTTTTTGGTGCCGCCTTTGTACGGAGCAGTCTCTTTCTCCGAAATGAACGGCGTTGCCTTCCTTGTCTACGGCTATTTGAACCTCGATGTGTCTTATGTTGGGAATGTACTTTTCAACGTAGAGGTCGCCGTTGCCAAAAGACGCCAGGGCTTCGGTTTCTGCAGCCAAAAGGGCTTGAGAGAGCTGCATTTCGTCGTGAACGACTCTCATACCCCTGCCGCCGCCGCCTGCGGAGGCCTTTAGTATTATGGGGAACCCAATCTTTTTTGCTATACCGATGGCGGTTTTCTTATCGCTCAATTGTCCGTCGCTTCCCGGAATTACCGGTATACCGTGTCTTTTCATCAACTGTTTGGCTTTTGCCTTATTCCCGCCCAGCCGAATGTTTTCCGTCGTGGGACCGATGAAGGCAATTCTCGACTTTATACAGGCTTCGGCGAATTGCGGGTTTTCTGACAGGAAACCATAGCCCGGATGTATAGCGTCGGAATCCGTAACCTCCGCTGCGCTTAGTATGGATGGAATATTGAGATAGCTGTCGGATATACGGGCAGGCCCTATACAGATTGCCTCGTCGGCCAGTTTGACGTGCATGGATTCCCTGTCTACATCGGAGTATATAGATACCGTCTTAATGCCCAACTCCCTGCAGGCACGTATGACGCGGACCGCTATCTCTCCCCTGTTGGCTATCAGTACCTTTCTGAAAAGAGGCATCGTTTCACCTTTCATATGTAATTTTTAAATAGCTTCTATATAAAAAAGTATCTCACCGTATTCGACGGCGGTACTGTTTTCGACTAAAATCCTGGCAACCGTTCCTTCGGTTTCGCTCTCTATTTCGTTCATGAGTTTCATGGCTTCTATGACGCAGAGTACCTGTCCTTTTTTTACACTGTCTCCCACGTTTACGAAGGGACTGGAATCCGGAGAAGGGGAGCGGTAGAACGTCCCAACGATGGGAGATTTTATCGGTATCATTTTAGATGAGTCACCGTCCGCCGTGTGTGGTTCAGGCGGAGCAGGGGGGGGGCGGGCCCTGCATTTGTTGGTTCTTAGGCGCCTCGGTACCGCGTTTTAAACTGATTTTCAAGCCATCTTTTTCGTAACATATTTCCGTGATGTCCGTGCCGCTTATAAGTTCCAGAAGTTCTTTGATTGTTTCGGTTTCCATTACTTCACCCTTTCAATGTATTCTACCGTCCTTGTGTCGACCTTGATAATATCCCCCTCGTTTATATGGAAGGGCACCTTAATGCCTGCACCTGTCTCGAGTTTTGCCGGCTTGCTTCCTCCGGAAGCGGTATCGCCTTTAAAACCCGGTTCGGTTTCCGATACCTTCAGTTCGACGAAGGTGGGCAACTCAACGGCAAGGGGATTACCTTTGTGGTTCAGGATGGTAACGTTCATGTTTTCCTTAAGGAGGAGCCGGACGGTTCCAAGCTGTTCTGCATTTAGTGCAGTTTGTTCGTAAGTTTCCAGGTCCATGAAATAGTAGAGATTATCTTGTGCGTAGAGGTATTGCATCTCCCTGGATTCAAGGTTTGCCTTCGGGAATTTATCCCCTGAGGTAAACGTCTCTTCAATGACCTTGCCACTTTTCAGACCCCTCATCTTTGCCCTGACAAAAGCTGCTCCTCTACCCATTTTTACGTGTTGGAATTCGATAATTTCATAAGGCTCACCCTTGAACTCTATTTTAGTCCCTCTCCTGAAGTCGTTGGTTGCTATCACAAATCCTCCTAAAAAATATATTTTAAAGTATCGTTAAAGTTTAAAATTAAGAAATCGTTTCAAGGTTCTTTGGAAGTGTCGTCATTTCCTCACAGCCGTTGTCGTCCAGCAATACGACCATATCCTCGATTCTCACCCCTCCCATGCCGGGAATGTAAATACCCGGTTCAATGGTGAATACCATGCCCGGTTCGAGGTGTCCTCTGTTAGAAGCTGCCGAAATATATGGTTTTTCATGTACGTCAATGCCTACTCCGTGTCCGGTGCCATGGCCGAAATACTCACCATATCCGGCCTCGTTTATCAAGCTTCTGGCCGCCAGATCTACATCCGCTCCGGTAATTCCCCTTCTGGCTCTTCCGGCTGCCATGGAGTTAGCCTTCAATACTATATCATAAATCTCTCTTTTTTTATCCAACCCGTCACCGTCAATCAAAAAAGTCCTTGTCATATCCGAGAAGTATCCGCCACACTCCGAACCCCAGTCAACTATAACCAGGTCTCCTCTTTCGAGTTTCTTTTCGGTGGGCCTGGCGTGGGGCATTGCCGATCTCGGGCCGGAGGCAACGATTGGATCGAAGGGAATTTTTTCGGCACCTCCTTCCTTTAACTTTTCTTCAAGCCTGTTGGCGATAGCACGTTCGGCCATGCCCGGCTTTATGAACCCCAGAATGTGAGCGAACGCTCTTTCAGCCCGTCTTACCGCTTCCTTTATAAGAGCCAATTCTTCGTGTTCTTTTATCGTCCGTAAGCTTTCTATTACGTCCCTGGTTGTCCCCAGGGTGAAGTGTTTTGCCATTTTGGCGTATTCTCTGTACTGAACGGTATCTTCAATGAGTATTTTCCTGACATTGAGTTTTTTAATGAACTTTATTATAAATCCCACAAAATCTTTTCTGGTTATTACCACTTCACAGGACTTTACCTCCAGAGCGGCCTGTTCTTTATACCTGAAGTCGGTGAAAAAGAAGTCCCCCCGGGTTGAAACGAGAAGTGCCGCGTTTGAACCTGTAAACCCTGTCAGATATCTTATGTTTTGCAGGTTGGTAACAAAGAAGGCTATGTTTTTTTTATTGCCGAAATAATCTTTGATTTTCATTACCCTGTTTACCATGAATTGTTTCCTTCCTGTCTTTTGTAAAAGAATTCTTCTGATCTTTCTCTTAGCCCCGATGAGAGGAACTCGAGTTTTCTTACGAGGGAATTTTCATCCCTATCGAGCAGCCTTGCAAAGATTTTGACCTCTTCGAGCCGCTGCCTGATATCGTTGTCGTCGGGGTATTGTTCCATGAGTTGCTTGTAGGCTCTTATAGCCGCAAGAAACTGTTCGGAAATTATGTAATTATCCACCATTTCCATCTCCTGCCTGAGCCAGGATCTTCTCGAGGCGCTTTCGGAATCCATGGATGGTACTGTAATCGCCTCATTTCGCGCCTCATTACGCGCCTTATTAAACGAATCTTTAAGCGCTTCATCGAGCACCTCATCAAGCGACTTATCAAGCGCCGTAAGCGCCGTAAGCGCCGGGATCGCCGTAAAGTTATCCGTACGGGCTTGTATGTTTTTCATATCGGTTTCGATGGAAGGAGGCGGGGTTTCTTCTATAATATGGGAGTCGGTTAGATCCATTATGAATGAGTCTTCGACGGAGGAATCGGAATCGTTAAGAGCTTCGTTAAGCGCCTCTTTAAGTGACTCGTTAAGCGCCTCGTTATCACCGAAAACGTTACCGGTAATTGACCCGAATGAAAAACTTGGAGTTTCCGTAAGCGCCTCATTTCGCGCCTCATTTCGCGCCTCATCAAGCGCCTCATCGAGTCTCTCATTATCAACCGCTTCAGGAGCATAGTCCATCGCCGGAGTATAGCCGGCTTCATATGAATCGTCCGGTTCCGGAGCATTGTCCGCCGCAGTTAGTTTGTCGGAATAAAACGTCATATCCGGATCGGCGATATTTGGGTCCTGGGGCGTAGATGAGGCGATTTCTGAAAAAGCTCCGTCATTTACAGGCAGCTCGAATTCAACGGTTGCCGTATCGCCTAAAGTAATTTCCCTTATGTCGGTTATGGAATCGCTTCTTAAAAGGGTTTCATGAAGGAATTGGTCTTCCGGGACAACCTCGCCGTCGGATATTTGTTCCCCCTCTCCAAAGGAGTCTCTTAATGAGGTGCTCTGGGAATCCATAAAAGAGAAATCTTCATTCAAAAATGTTGTATCTAAATCGGTTTCATTTAAAGCATCGGTGTCCTCGGATAAAGCATCGGTGTCCTCGGATAGTATAAAAGATAATTCTTCGGTATCCAAATCGTCGGGTGAGTGTGTCAGTAATGCCTGATTCGAGGGAGGCGGGGCGCTTGAGGAGGCGCTTGATGAGGCGCTTGAGGAGGCGCTTGATGATAACTCTTCCAGAAGTGCCATGGCTTCGATGTTGCCGGGGTTAATTTGCAGTATGATCTTTAAGGAGTTGACGGCTTTGAGTGTATCTCCCAGCACCAGATAAAGCTCGGAGAGTTTTTTATGTGCCAGAAGGTTGTCGGGTATTGCTGAAGCAACCATCTCGAACTCTTCCACGGCATTATCGAGATAACCGTTTTCCATATAGATTTTTCCGAGGGCAACTCTGGCACTCATATAACTGGGGTGTTTTTTCAGGCAGTATTTGAGCACCTTGACCGCTTCGTCCATCATATCTATCTTTTTATACTCTTCAGCTAAAGGTATATACAGGTTGAGGTCCGAGTCTTTAAAGACTCTGTCTCTTAGTTTTTCTATCTTTTTAATGTTCATTGCCGATAATTGCGGTAATCATAAAGATACTCTAAGCGCCTCAAGCGCCTCAAGCGCCTCATTAAGCGCCTCATAGCTTGCCATGGGAAGTTTTACGTTTGATGACTTCGTGGATTTTATCGAAAATGGCGTGCGCCGCCTTGTCTTTTGTCATTTTTGGCATAGGGAACGTATACTTAAGCGGATCATTAAGCGCCTCAAGCGCCTCAAGCGCCTCATTGCCGGTGATAATGGTTATAATATTGGTGTCAACATCGAAACCGGCCCCCTCGGCAGTCACGTCGTTGAAGACCATCATGTCGATACCCTTTAAGGCCATCTTTTCCCTGGCCCTGTCTAAACGGTTGCCCGTTTCGGCGGAAAATCCAACTATAAACGGCCGAGGGCGTCTTGACGCTATACCGGCAACGATGTCGTTGGTTTTCACTAAATTAAGGGACAGGCCGTCACTACGGCTGTATTTTTCGCTTCTTATCTCTTCCGGTTTAAAGTCGGCTATTGCGGCGGACATTACCAGAATGTCGGCATCTCCGGTATGGTTGTAAACCTCTTTTTCCATCTCTTCCGAAGTCTCCACCCTAATCAGTTCAAAGCAGTCCGAAGTGGGTAGGCTGGTTGGCCCGCTTATCAGGGTAACCGTGGCACCACGCTCAAAAGCGGCTCTCGCAATGGCATATCCCATCTTGCCACTGGACCTGTTCGATATGAATCTCACAGGGTCTATATATTCCCTGGTAGGGCCGGCCGTAACGATTATCTTCTTTCCGTACAGATCCTGTTTGGAAAGAGCCCTCTTAACATAATGTAAAATTGTTTCGGGAGACGCCATTTTACCTATCCCTTCCTCACCACAGGCAAGGTTACCCTTTACGGGAGGAATCTCGATAATCCCTTTAGACTTGAGGTAGTTCAATTTATCCTGAAAAATCGGATTTTCGTACATGCGCCAGTTCATGGCCGGGGCTACCAGAACATTCCCTCTGAATGCCATTAACATAGTGGTTAGCAAGTTATCGGCTAAACCGGCGGCGAATTTCGACAGCGTGTTGAGCGAAGCGGGAGCTATAACGAAAGCGTCTCCACCCTTCGGAATGGATATGTGCGCAAGGGGAGCGCTAAAGATATCCGACAGTGCAGGATAGCCGGTGAGAGTCTCCATAACCATTGGGGTTACGAACTTCATCGCCGATTTCGTCAACACGGTCCTTACCTTCAGACCATCCGCTACGAAGAGCCTGGCTAACTCAGGTGTCTTGTAAGCCGCAATACTTCCCGTTATGCCGAGTATTACATACGTTTCCATAGAAGCGG
>JADFXJ010000219.1 GCA_015233615.1 Nitrospirota bacterium | reverse complement strand
TAAGACTAACAATTATCTATGGAGGTATTATGGCAGAAGGGGTAATAAATGCAACGACAGCTACGTGGGATACTGAAGTTTTAGGAGCGCAGGGGTTGGTGCTGGTGGATTTTTGGGCGGTTTGGTGCGGTCCCTGCAGGATGGTTGCACCGATAGTCGAAGACCTTGCCAGGGAATACACCGGAAAAATGAAGGTGGTCAAGCTTAACACGGATGAAAATCCGGACATTGCAAGCAAATATAAGATAATGGGTATTCCTACGCTCATGTTTTTCAAAGGCGGCCAAAAGGTAGACCAGTTAGTCGGCGCGGTGCCGAAGAGTCAGTTAAAAGATAAGATAGAAAACCATTTAACTTAGTATTTAACCTGGACTGTTAACCTGGATTATTTACCCGGATTAGTTTAAAGCCGCCATCTTTTTGACGGGAAGTGGGCGCTATCCGGGGCGGTAGGGGAAAAAATAAATAATAAATGGCGAAGGGTAATAGATCCGTTGCCGGCCAGTTCACTCGGTCAGTTCGCCATATGTGCCACTACGCACGTACAATATGCGAACACGTGTAATGACTGGGCCTGAGGGCATGAATTGTCTCTCTCATATTATTTTATGCCGAATTTTTATGCTGTTTTATATGTCGGATTTATACGCCGGATTTATTAGTTGAATGTTAACTTGAATATGAAATTGACAAAATTTGCGTCGATATCGTACATAGGGGAGTTGTAGAGAGATGTTTAACTCGTTAAGCGAAAAGCTCGAATCGGTACTCAGGAAGCTTAAAGGCAAGGGAGTACTGAAAGCGGAAGACATTGACGTTGCCATGAAGGAGATTCGTATCGCCTTGCTCGAGGCGGACGTCAATTTCCGCGTAGTCAAGGGGTTTGTGGATAGGGTAAGGGAGAAGTCTCTCGGTGGCTCCGTGCTGGAGAGCCTGACACCCGGGCAGCAGGTTGTCAAGATTGTAAACGAGGAGATAATAGGACTTCTTGGCACGGCAAACGAAAAAATTTACCTCTCTCCAAATCCTCCAACCGTTATTATGATGATAGGTTTGCACGGTTCCGGTAAGACGACCACTGCCGCGAAGCTTGCGAGATATTTTAAAACACAGGGCAGGAGGCCCATGATGGCTGCCGCCGATCTTCAGAGGCCTGCGGCCATCGACCAGTTGATTACGCTGGGAAAGTTCATAGACGTGCCGGTTTTCTCATTGCGGGACGAAAAGGATCCGGTTAAGGTTTGCAAGGGAGCATTAGGCGAAGCTAAAAAGGAGGCCAGGGACATACTGCTTTTGGATACCGCCGGACGCTTGCACATCGACGAAGAACTTATGGATGAGCTAAAGCGGGTGAAGGACGCTTTGTCGCCCAAAGAGACCATCTTCATAGCGGACGCCATGACCGGACAGGACGCGGTTAATATAGCCAGGACGTTTAACGAAAAGATAGGCATAGATTCGATCATACTCACGAAGATGGATGGCGATGCCAGGGGTGGAGCGGCTCTGTCCATACGAGAGGTAACGGGCAGGCCGATTAAGTTCATAGGTATCGGTGAAAAGATAGACATGCTCGAACCTTTTCACCCTGAGAGAGTGGCATCGAGGATTCTCGGCATGGGCGACGTGCTCAGCTTTATCGAGAAGGCCCAGCAGACTTTTGACGAAAAAGAGGCCGACGTCCTTAAAGACAAGATCCTCGGTGACGGTTTCAGCCTCGATGACCTTAGAGACCAGTTGAAGAAGATTCGCTCCATGGGCCCGATAGAGAACTTACTGTCGATGATTCCCGGCTTTGGCAACAAGCTTAAGGGTGTCGATGTTGACGAGAAGCAATTCGTAAAGATTGAGGCGATCATTAGCTCGATGACGAAAAAGGAGAGGAATAACCCCCAGGTTCTTAACGGAAGCAGGAAAGTCCGCATAGCCAGCGGTAGTGGCACGCAGGTGTCCGACGTAAACAGGCTTCTTAAGCAGTACAAAGACATGAAGAAGATGATGAAGATGTTTAAGGGTAAAAAAGGGATGAAGCTGCCGAATTTCCTGCCTTTTTAAGAGAGTGCCGGCCA
>JADFXJ010000027.1 GCA_015233615.1 Nitrospirota bacterium | reverse complement strand
CGCATAAATACTACATCTTCAGCCCCCTATATGCCTATTCGCCCAAAACGCAAGTTATAGAGCCAAAATTTTTCGCGATCTTTTCATGCTGTAATGCTTATATATCATTAACTTATATACAATTTCACTGAGAATTGCTGAGGTTCGACTTAAAGAGAGGAGGGGTCTTCGGGCCCCTTTTTTTGTTAGTGGGGTCTGAATAGCATTGGTGCTTCTTTCATTAGGCTATGGCCCCCTGTGTCTTTACCTTCCCTCGAAGACCGATTTCCCGAAACCGGGAGAATAAGCCTCGTACACCTTATCGTTAAGGACGTCGTAGGCGGAGAGCTTTCCATAGTAAACCGCTCCCGTGTCTATAACGACGGCGTTTTTATACTTCGTTACTTTTTTATGCGGTGTGTGCCCCACCACGATGAGCTTACCGGTGTAGCGGTCATAGCTGCGGTCCCACAGGAGTGATTTCAGCGGGGCACTCTCCAGGGTTTCGCCTGCGGGGATACCGCCGTGGACGAATATGCACTCCGTGGTCTCATAATAGTACTGAAGGTTGCCTATGAAGGGGATGAGTTGTCTCAGTGCATTGTCGAAACTGCCGTAGTTAATGAGGGTCGTATTGCCTCCATTTATAAACCACAACTGGATTTCGTTAGACATTCTCGTCTTAAGCGCGTTGAGGGCGAGCAACTCGTGGTTGCCTATGAGCAGTACCACGCGTTCCGGATTGTTTTTTTTAAGATAGTCAGCGTAACCTACCACTTTCACATTATCCGGTCCCCTGTCTATATAATCTCCTATAAATACTAGCTCGTCGCCGCTGGCATCGAATTTTATCACGTTTTCGATCAATTCTACCATGAGGGCATAGCAGCCGTGAATGTCGCCGATGGCAATGCGTCTTTTGATTTTCATTTGGCTTTCATATGAATCTGCAACTGATTCTATAGCGGCAGCGACGCGGAATCAGGATTGTTATAACTAAGAAGATATACAATCGTCCATGTCCTTAGAAGACGTTCATACCTTGAGAAGGTACATCCCAGACGCAGGGTCAAGCTCCCTCTTTGCGTCTATTCCCGTAAGCTCGATAACCACGGCTTCCAGCACGAGAAATGTCTCCGAAAAATCCCTGAGGCATCCCATCTTCACCGTATCCTTTTTGCCAAAGGCACCGTGGAAATGGACACGAGGTTCGTCTGCTGCGTAAAAGATCGTGCCCGTGCCGGTTACCTCATGGCTTTCGGATATCTTTCTGTAAAGCGGCTTAGGTGGCATATCCTCCGTCTCCGGGCCTACCACAATGGAGGCGCTCTTCATACCGCCAACGACGTGAAAGAATGCGGCCTTCACGTCTTCCTTCCTGCAGAGTCCGACGAGTACTTTCAACAGGTCCTCGCCGTCTTCGAGCCTGCATACGAATACTCTGCCCTGTTTACCCGTTTGGTATCTCATAACCACACCCCCCTTATTGAGCGTATATACATCTAATATTATATGATGAATATCATCCGATGAATATTATAACATTGTAGTCATTAGGTTAGTCATTAGGTTAGTCATTAGGTTAGCCGGTAAAGTTAACCGCAGAGCCGGCCAAAGAGTTGGCCAGTGCCACTGCCGCGGTACCCGAGCCGCCGGCAAAGTGCAGGTGTACGTAACTGGCCAGGCAGTTTCCCAACTGATATCCCCCGGCGTTTTCCTCCGGTGTGTAGACCCTTTTAACTACGGAGGGCATCTCGTCTATGACGGAGTAGTGGAACTCGTGTCCTCTGAGTCTGTCTCCCTTTTTGCCGATGATCGTGTCTTGCGCTAAAGTCACCTCCCTGTAGCCCAGGTGTACTCTCCCCCGCTTCATCGTCGCGCTGACTGGAAATGTACCTACCATGGGATAGTAGTGGCCGTCGAAGTCGTTAATTCCATTGGTGAGGTACATAAAGCCTCCGCACTCGGCATAGACAACCCTGCCGGAGGAGACAAACCGGCGAATCGACTCCCGCATGGAGATATTACCGGAAAGCCTGACTGCGTAGAGTTCCGGGTAGCCGCCTCCCAGGTAGAGGCCATCGATGCCGCCGGGAAGTGCCTCGTCGTCGAGTGGGCTGAAAAAAACGATTTTTACGCCGTAATGGACAAGCAGTTCGAAATTATCCTCGTAGTAAAAGCAAAAGGCCTTGTCCCTGGCTACTGCCAGAGTGCCTCCGGTATGGGAAACGCCGCGTGAGACCCCAGAGATATGGCAATACCGGTTAAGCAGGTATGGGCTGTCATCTTTCCGATAGACTGAATCAGAGGGCACTGTGGTAAGAGACAGTAGCCGGTGCAGGTTTATGTTTTCCCTGGCGAGAGTTGCCGCACTACCTGTGAATTCTTCGTTAACGGGGCCGTCTTCGGCGGTAAATAGTCCCAGGTGACGCTCTTGTACGTGTATTTTGGCCTCGGTTGGAATTGCTCCGATCACTTCCACGCCCGTGTATAAGTCGATGGCGGCCCTGACGCGTTGGAGGTGTTTTGGACTTCCTACCCTGTTCAATATGACCCCGGCGAGGGTTAATCCGTTGTCCATCGACAGTATGCCGGCTACGACTGCCGCGGCACTCTCCGCCATACCCCGTACGTCCAGTACGAGGACAATGGGCAGGCCGACGAGTTTTGCCAGTGCAGCGGTAGAGGTTTCCCCGCCGTCGAACAGACCCATTACCCCTTCCACTACGGCAACGTCCGACGCCGAAGCATGTGTGATAAACGTCTGCCTGACGTAGTCATCCGAACACATCCACCTGTCGAGGTTCCAGGACGTCTTGCCGGTTATTGCCCTGTGCAGACCCGGGTCGATAAAGTCCGGCCCCGCTTTAAAGGGCTGTACGTCGAAACCGAGCCTCTTTAATGAGGCCATAAGGGCCAGAGACACCGTTGTCTTGCCCGCTCCGCTTTGTATTGCCGATACCGTGAAAGCTGATTTCATAATAAACCTGCCGGATAAACCTGCTTATAAATTCGAAAATTAGCCTGCCGTCTAACCTGATAAGTATTGGTGACAACCATTACCGGTAGCCGCTTTGGAAACCCTCTTGCCAATATTAAGTTACTTCATCCATGGTTGTCAATTCTTTTTTCACGGCCACTCTTGCCGCAGGCGACCTTTCGTACCAGGCTATAGTGAAACCCACACCGAAGACAATTCCATAATCTACCAGGCCGCAGCCATAGATTCCACGGCTTATAGTGCGGTTCTTACAAGATACATATCGAATTATCGGGATTTATGTTTATATGCAGGCCCATGCTCCGTGCCCTGTAAACCGTTAATCTTTCCTTTGTTAAATAACTAGTTATATCATATCACGCTTTTTTTTAATATATGTTATAATAAGTGTATGGGTTGTTATTACATTAGACATTTTAGAAATTCGGAAAGCAACCCGGAATAGCTGAACTACGGTTTGTGTTTTGAAAGAAACCGCCGGAGCCGTGGAGTCAAAGAAGGAGGGGTCAAAGAAAGGAGAGTATAAATGGCAGGATTAACGGTTACGGTTTGGTGGCAGCCGTTATGTAAGGACATTACCAGATGGAAGTCTTTACTGCCTTCAGGTAGAGGAGACAGTTTAACTGTTTATAAAAACGTGAAATAGTACTGTAACGCCAAAGATACACTCCGGGTTATGGATGCCCGTGGGTAATCGATGGATTAAAGTAACCTATTTCTATCAATAAGTGGTTGATAGGAGAAAAAACTATGAGAAAGACACGTCTCAGGGTGACTAACCAGGGGGTAACCTCTGACGCTTTAAGGGACTTCGTTTCGGGA
This sequence comes from Nitrospirota bacterium, assembly GCA_015233615.1. Lineage (GTDB taxonomy): Bacteria > Nitrospirota > Thermodesulfovibrionia > Thermodesulfovibrionales > Magnetobacteriaceae > JADFXJ01. The sequence continues at coordinate 34,276 of JADFXJ010000027.1, read as the reverse complement.
CACGGGCCGGCCAGGATCGGCTTACGAGTGGCGATACTGCAGGGAATAATCGACAACGCACCGGTCAACGAACTGAGCAGAAGGCATGGAATTTCCCGCCAGGGAATTTACGACATCGTGGACAGGATTAACAAGTACGGCTTACAGGCTCTCGAGGAGGGTAAACGAAGCGGACGGCCTACCAAGTTTACCCAGGATATAAGGGATAGCTTAAAGAACGCACTGTTGAGGCCGCCTGCCGACCTTGGATACGACCAGTCCAGATGGGATGGCCACCTGGTCAGGGACTTCCTCAAGGAAAAACACAGTGTCTCTATTGGCAGAAGCCAGGTTAACAACTGGCTCCACCAGATTGGGTTTTCCCTGCAGCGGGGACGCAAGAAGTTGATCAGGCCCGACCGCAAGGGTGGTAAGGAAGAGTACCAGGCTAACGAAGAGTATGTTTTCGAGACCAAGGTAGCCGGTAACAGGGAAGCCTGAGAAGGCTCCCTCTTAACGGTTGCCCCTGGCTGGCGCAATGTTTCCCGGTGCAGCGTTTTACAGATGATTCAGTGGGGACCGTTGGTGCGCCTGCGCGGTGTAGCCATGGTGTAGTTGTTCGGTAAGGTAATGTGCCATACGCCCTGGACAGAGCCAGAGGCTCAGTCCAGGGCGGTTTTGCGCGTTTCGCTATACTCCGGTTAAGCTGCTTTTGCGGCAATTTGCGGTCATATGCCCGTTAAACGAAGGATAGTTCCAGTTGTGAGTACTGCTCCTCCTGCGGGAAAGTGATGGGGTAATGTTTTGTGAAACAGGCGTAGCAATAGTCGTCCGGGTTTGGTATAACCGACCGAAGGCCTTCCATGGAGAGATACGCCAGGGAGTCGGCGGTTATGAACTTTCTGATCTCGTCCGTCATATGGGTAGATGCTATCAGTTCTCCACGGGTAGGGGTGTCTATGCCGTAAAAACACGGCCCTATGGTGGAGGGTGAGCTGATACGCATGTGAATCTCTTTGGCCTGGCCGGTTTCGCGAATCATCTTTATGATCTTTTTGCTTGTCGTTCCGCGCACTATCGAGTCGTCTACGACTACGACCCTCTTGCCCTGGAGGATTTGCCTGACGGGATTGAGCTTTATCTTAACGCCGAAGTGCCTGATGCTTTGCTTGGGCTCGATGAAGGTACGGCCTATGTAGTGGTTTCTCACAAGCCCAAAGTCCAGGGGAATGCCGCTTTCGTTGGCATATCCAAGGGTTGCCGGCACACCGGAGTCCGGCACGGGGATGACCACGTCGGCGTCCTGGTAAGACTCGAGGGCAAGCTGCCTGCCCAGTTCCTTCCTTACCGTGTGTACGTTGACGCCGCCAAAGATGTTGCTGTCCGGCCTGGAGAAGTATATGAACTCGAATACGCAATGTGCCTTTTTCTTTGCCGGGTTTATCTTTATGGAGTCTATGCCGTTGTCGCATATCCTGACCATCTCGCCGGGCTCTACGTCCCGTATATAAGTGGCTCCAATGAGGTCTAAGGCGCAAGTCTCGGAGGCCGCCACGAAGGCGTCTCCTAAGAGGCCAATGCTTAAGGGCCTCACGCCGTGGGGGTCACGGACTGCGTACAGTTCCTTTTCCCGCAGTATGAGGAGGCTGAAGGCGCCCTTTATCTGATTTACGGCATCGATGATCTTATCCTGTGCAGTCTCTTCCCTGGAGTGGGCGATGAGATGGACGATTACCTCGCTGTCGGAGTTCGACTGGAATATGGCCCCTTCCTTTTCCAACTGTGTTTTCAGGGCGAAGGCGTTGGTTAGGTTACCGTTGTGGGCTATAGCAAGAGAGCCGAGGGAGAAATTTACCATGAGAGGCTGTACGTTTTTAAGATGGCTTCCACCTGCGGTGGAATAACGGTTATGGCCGATGGCAGCCATGCCGGGAAGACGTTTGAGGCGTTTTTCGCTGAACACTTCGGATACGTGTCCCATGGCCTTTTCCAGGTAGAGACTGTTACCGTCGGAGGAGCATATGCCGGCCCCCTCCTGTCCCCTGTGCTGCAGGGCATAGAGGCCGAGATAAGCATGGTTGGCGGCCTCCGCGTGGCCGTATATGCCAAAGACACCACACTCTTCCCTTATATTGTGAAATAGTCTACTCAAGGCTTCTCTCCAATGAACTTTCATAGGTTGATATAAGTCCGCCCGATCTAATATTCCCTTGGCGAATATCCCCGTGGTTAATCTCTTTGTTGGAAATATCTACGAGGGGAATATCTACGAGAGGCGAATCCTCAATCTTGATTATGAACCTTTTGCCGCCGGTCATTCCTATTACCGAAGCGGAAATTCCCGACTCTGCGGCTATTCTCAACACTCCGGTTACGTCCTCTTCCCTGGTGCTGACGACGACGCGCCCCGACGATTCGCCAAAAAGCAAGGCGTCACGCCTGATGCCGCCCGTCACTGGATTGCCAGCCAAATTGCCGGCCGGGCTGTTACCCGGGCTGCCGCATATGACGCTGAGAGTGGATAAATCCACCTCGGCCCCCACTCCGCCTTCGATGGAGCATTCGGCCAGGGCTACGGCCAGACCTCCCTCGGAGCAGTCGTGGGCTGACCTGATGAGTCCCCTGCCGTTGAGTTCCGTGAGCAGGCCGCAGAGGTCTGCCTCTTTCCGGGGATCTATGGCGGGGGGAAGTCCTCTCTCCAGGCCGTGGACGAGGTAAAGGTACTCGCTGCCTCCGAGCTCTTCCCTCGTGTCGCCAAGGAGGACAATCACCTCTGCCTCCCCTTTAAAACCCATGGTAACGGCCTTTGACGGATCGTCTATAATGCCTACCATGGCTACCGTGGGCGTCGGGTATATGGCAGAACCTTTTGTTTCGTTGTAGAAACTCACATTGCCGCTGACTACGGGTGTTCCCAGAGCGGTGCAGGCGTCGCTTATGCCCTTTACCGCCGTTATGAACTGCCACATGACGCCCGGTTTTTCCGGATTGCCGAAGTTCAGGCAATCGGTGATGGCAACGGGTTTTGCCCCCGTGCAGGCTACGTTTCGCGCTGACTCGCATACCGCGTGTACTCCACCTAAGTAGGGGTCGAGGTAGCAGTAGCGGCTGTTGCAGTCCACACTCATGGCTATGCCGTGCGACGTGTCCTTTACCCGTATAACCGCGGCGTCGGCACGTCCGGGCAACGTTACCGTGTCCGTTCGTACCATGTGGTCGTACTGCTCCCACACGAGGGCTTTTGACGCAATGCAGGGGCTGGACAGCAGTTTCAGCAGGCACTCGCCGGCACTGGGAGCGTCGGCAACGTCTGGAATTTGCGAGAGATCCAGCTCTGCCAGGCCGTCCTGGCACGGTGGTTTCTCCGACGGGCGATCGTAAATGGGGGCATCCTCGGAGATCTTCCCGGCAGGTATCCTGGCTACGGTATCGCCGTGCCACAATATTGTCAGATACCCGTCGCCGGTTACGCGGCCTATAACGGCCGCCTCAAGATCCCATTTCCTGAATATGTCTATCAATTCGTCTTTTTTCGATTCCTCTGCCACGATTAGCATGCGCTCCTGGCTTTCGGAGAGCATTATCTCGTAAGGTATCATGTCCCTTTCCCTGAGGGGCACGAGGCTCAGCTCAAGCTCTATGCCGGTGCCGGCCCGTCCGGCCATCTCCGACGACGAGGAGGTAAGCCCGGCTCCGCCCATGTCCTGTATGCCTACGATGAGATCTTTTTGCATCGCCTCCAGGCACGACTCCAGAAGGAGCTTTTCGGTAAAGGGATCGCCTATCTGTACGTTGGGCCTTTTCTGGTGGGCGTCGTCGGTGAACTCTTCGCTGGCCATGGTAACGCCGTGAATGCCGTCTTTGCCGGTTGCCGACCCCACGTATATGACTACGTTGCCAAGACCAGTGGCCCGGCCGTAGAAGATTTTATCCTTTTTAACCGTACCCAGGTTAAAGACGTTCACCAGAATATTGCCGCCATAGCATGGATGACAGTAAATTTCGCCCCCGACAGTGGGTACTCCCATGCAGTTGCCATAGCCGGCAATGCCGCCCACTACGCCGTGGAAGAGGTGTTTTTGGTAGGAGTCGGAGAGCGGGCCAAACCGAAGTGAGTTCAACGACGCTACGGGTCTAGCCCCCATGGTGAAGACGTCTCTCAATATGCCGCCTACGCCGGTTGCGGCCCCCTGATAAGGCTCTATGAATGAGGGGTGGTTGTGGGATTCCATCTTGAAGACGGCGGCCATGCCGTCGCCTATATCGATTACTCCGGCGTTTTCCCCGGGACCCTGTATAACGGCATCACCCTTCGTGGGGAATTGGCGAAGGTGAAGGCGGGAACTCTTGTACGAACAGTGCTCGGACCACATGACGGAGAAGATGCCGAGCTCTGTGAACGTGGGTTCACGGCCCAATATGGAAACTATAGTGCGGTACTCGTCTGCTTTAAGCCCGTGATCTTTAATAAGCGATTCGGTTATCGACGGTTCTTTCATAGTATCTCCCTTTCATGGCCTCACCCTCTTATGTATCGATATTTTAACACATGTCACGCGTTTGTAAACAAATTATTATCTATGCATAGGATTTCAAAGAGGGATGGATTGTAGGGTTTGGGTAAGATACAAGGGCATAATGTTCTCTAAGTGGGGGGGTACAGCATAAATCACTCTAAAGTCTTGTCTTTACGCGCTCTATGAGGTTTTTAACCTTCTGACTATTAAACTCCTGTTAAATAGCACAGGTATAGGCATCTTTGATCATGGCATACCACTGGAACCTTGCATGATAAAACCTGGTGACTATAGCCGATAGGCCGCCTAGCTTGACATAAGGAAAGTATCTCTTGTATATTGACACAGAGGGCTTTATTATTCCTGATAAATTTTTGTATAATTATAAACTTCAGTAGAATCAGCAGGAGAAAAATTAAAATTCTCATAGAAAAACTGGAACTTCTTCGCGGTCCACTCGGACAAGAGATTGTCATTAGAAAGAGACTTTGCTCTTTGTTGTATGAACTTGGAAGCAAAATATTATAATTTTGGAAATAGTAATTCCATGTCAGTCTTAGAGATATAGGAGGGACAGGTTTACGAGAACTGCATAAGAGTTTCTTTTATGAGTGTGGATTGTCAATAAGTGTAGGCTGTGTATATCGTATGGAATTTGGATGTATAAAGGAGTAGAAAATGATTAATTTTGAGGAATATTTTATTTGTGGCGAAGCCAGTTCACAGCAACGGGAATTTTTAAAAAAAATTATGGATCTAGGTTTAAGCTTCATGAGTGGAGCAACCCGGGATAACCTTGTGCTTCGATACATAGATAATGATATGCTAAAGACATATTTTTCTGAGCCTCTGCCTATGTCTGGGGGCAATCTTGATGAAATTTATACTATCTTGCGTGATAAGGTTGTGAAGTTTTCCATCGCGCAGTCCGATCCAAGATATTTAGCCTTTCCTGATTCAGGAAACAGCTTAGCAACACTTTCAGCGGACATCTTAGCAGCTTTCTTGAATCAGAATCTCATCGCAGTAGATCGTAGCGCCCCTTCAGCAACGTTTGTTGAATTGCAGTTGATCCTTTGGTTGAGGGAATTGATTGGCTATTCAACACATTCACTTCGAGATCTTCCAAACCTTAACGAGGTTGGGGGCATGTGGACGTCCGGTGGCAACATGTCGAATTACGTTGCTGTCCTTGTGGCGTTACACCAAAGATTTCCAGAGATTATGCAAGCTGGACTGCAATCGCTCGATCGTCGTCCTGTAATTATTCAGGCCAAGGAAATAGCTCATTTCTCATTTGCTGGGGCTGCTACAGCCCTTGGACTCGGGTCTGAGAGCATCATGTGGGTCAAAGCTAATCCTGATTACAGCACCGACACGGAATCTGTATTAGAGGCTTTACGCAACTGCCCTGATGATAAGAAGCCCTTCATGGTAGTTTGTGTGGCTGGCAACTGCCGCACGGCATGCTTCGACAATATTAAGAAGATGCGTGAAATCTGTGATTCTCATGGTCTCTGGCTTCATGTTGATGCATGTCATGGAGGGAATTTGTTGTTTTCTCCGGAACTTCGGAAGCAATTTCTTGATGGGATCGAACAAGCCGATTCAGTCTCGCTTGATCCTCATAAAGGACTCTTCTTAACCTATCCCTCAAGTTACGTTTTGTTTCGTGATCCGAAATGTCTAGGTAAATTATGCCGATATCCTGAGAAAGTACTTGATTCCTCCTGTTTAGATATTGGTTTGATTACACCATTTTTCGGTTCACGTGGCTTCCAATCATTAAAACTTTGGTTGTTAATTAAACATCTTGGATTGAACGGTCTTCGTCATGTAGTAGAAGCCCGTCAGAAACTAAATCATAAAATTACTAAAATGCTGGAAGAAACCGGGTATTTTACATTTTTTAACCAGAACTATTTTTACAGACTTGCATTTGTTTTCTGTCCTAAGCACTTGCGGGTTCACATTCCACAAATCGTAAGAGACGAGGAAGATCGTATCAGAATGCGAAATATCATTAGTAGTTACACAAGGGAATTCTGTAATACACTTTATAAGTCCGGTGAAGTTGTTTTCGACCTATTCTCATTGCAAGATCTCAACGATAAATTGTGCCTTGGCACTAAGGAAGGATATAATACTATGGGTATGGCCATCGGTCATTCACTCATTCCTGAAAAGATCATAAAACGTATCAAAGACAAGATTCGCCGTGTCGGAAAAGACTTAAATAGTAGGATGTTGGAAGACGTTGAGCAGATACATCCAATCACTATAGAGATGAACTCTGAATCGGTGAGTGGGCCGGCTGGATGGAAATAACACATTGATAACTCAACTTTCGCGGTAGGAAAACATGGATAGAGCAAGAGGAAATAAGGGTTTATGAGGGGAATACCTCCTTCTATTGTATCGTATGTTCCCTTGATAATACAATGTATCTGCTTGAAATTATGGGATATTTTAAAATTTTAGTAGCTACATTCAATATCATTTAGAGGGGTATTCACTTCCTTTAACCTGTTGCTAAAATGAGGGATGAGAAATTCAGCATATTTTCTGCCCGTGGGCTGTATAGACTATCATCTCTGATATTAGATGTTTAAGGTGGGGGTATAATACTATATATATCAATAGAGGTTGAGGGGAGTAAATACCCCATTAAAACAATTTAGTTTGTAATTAGTGTTAATATTCTATTTATTTTGATTTAATAATATTGTGATATATCCAATAGTTATAAAGATTTGTACTGGTTTTACTCAGGAACATCAATTGTAAGTGCTTGATATCACACTATTTTATTTTTTAGAGGGAATATCCGTTATAAATCAAGCACTTTAGCGGGTAAAAGGTTACTATTTTCATTAACCACATAGGTAAATATTTCCTTGACTTAAATTGAATTGTTGCTATATAATTTTTTCAGTATACCGAGCATGACTTTTGCGAGGTCATTAAAGAAGAGGAAGGAAGGATATGTTTTATGATGTCAAATTAAGAAAAGCGATTGACAGACTTATATTAAGTCGTCAGAAACCTGGTTACTGGGTCGATTCAGAAAGGGAAGCTCCCCAGGAAACAATGGTCTATAAGGCGGTAGATGTCCTTAATACATTGCTATACATAAAAAAGTATTTCTCTCAGTTGTTAGGCAATTTCAAGTTTGATGGTAATTTTATCGTTGAGGAATTCTCAAACATATATGACTGTGTGAAAAAGGAAGGTTTCTTCCCAAGTCCTTATTCCTATTCACGGGAAATTTTTGACTATATGGACTTTGCCACCGATTGTGCGCGAGTATCGATAGATGTTTCAAGATTGATTAATATAGACTCTTATGGTATAGAAAAAGAACAGAGAACTACGATTGTTGATCAAGCACAGGAGATTATTAAAAAAGCTTTCAATTTGATAGAGACTTCTGCTTACAGGGACAAGAACGGTGTGCGATGGGAAGGAGTGCATGATTCCACAAGGACTAAACCGGCATATCCGAATGTGTATTTTACGTCATCAGTGGTAAAGGCTCTTGCAAAGATCCTTGATTCTTCAATTGTTACTCTGAATAGCAACGAGAACGACAGATGTAAAGACTTAATACAACTAGGTACAGAATGGATACTGGGTTGTGAAAAAGACGGAATAATAACTTCGGATGAGTCAAAAACAAAATCTGAAATCAATCACTCTGTTTATGCCTTCCTTGGGATTTTCGACGCTTGGAAACACCTTGATATTTATCAACAGGTTAGAGCTAAAAATATTTTCCCTCAAGTGGTAATACAGCTTGATAAGAACATTGAAGATAGACGCACTCAAACATTCATGGAAATTTTGCTGCCAAATGCGAAAAAACCTTTGTATTATGAAGACCCATTAAGTACTGGCGACATTCTTTCGGTTCTATGCCGCGGAAGGGATATTTTAAAGGGAAATCTTAAGGATGATCGTTTGTTGCTAATCGTTATTAATAACTACGCCAGAACTATAAGCGAGGAAGCGAACGCAGAGGAAGGCTATTGGCCACAGAATGATTATTTCATATATTATACCTGTAGGTGTATTATTGGCCTAATTGACTACGAACTCTACGGGGTGCCTATAGAATATAGCTTTTCCGAATCCGAAGTGTTGGAGGCTCTGGATAACACTTTAAAAAGACCGGAGTTACGCAACATGTTTCTTAAGGAGCTTGCAAATCTCCAGGTAAAAAAACGAATTAAAGAATTCAAGAAGGAGGAATGATGAACATTGTATTTTGGTCGTATAAGGGCGGTTCTGGCAGATCTATCTGTGCAGCGAACTTAGCTATAAGACTATCCGAGAAAAAAAATGTTGGTATGCTTGACTTTGACTTTGAGGCGCCTGGGCTTCATACTATATTTGGTTTGCCTGAGGAAGAAGTCGCCTCAAGAGGATTTTTAGCTGATTATTTTCAAAAAAGATCATTGACTGATATTCATAGCAGTGTTTGGAACATTGGCGATCTATTGAAAGAAAAAGATGGAAAAGATCGGTCCCTTTTTCTACTGCCAAACATGGATCATCCCGCAGCGTTGGACGAAATTGACTGGACTGGTAATGACATAATTACATTTATTCAAGACTTGTTTAATAAGGTGACTACAATTTATGACCTCGATTATTTAATAATTGACGCACGTTCGGGATTTTCCGCAATGAGCGCAATTGCTATTCAGTTTGTAGGACACGTCATGTTATTTTTTCGTCCTAATATTCAGCATAGAAGCGGTATTGCAAGGGCCTTAAAAATTTTCAAGGACCAGGGCGTAAAAATAAATATTATTGCCTCACAGGTGCCTGATTCTACTGCGGCAAATGATTTTCTCGTTGAGTCGAGCACATTATTTCAACAACAGTTAGACTATGTCCTACCTTTCGATAATGATTTTGCAGTTGGGGAAAAGCTGCTTTTAAACAATAATGAATGTGGCGCTATATCTGATCTTTTTAACAAAATGGCAGAAAATATAATAGGAGGGATTCAAATTGGGGAATGATTCTTTATCTTATTTGTCAAAGAAGTTCTACGATCCTTTGTACGACGTTATAACCTTGAGAGGGAAAGAGCCTTCAAATACCGGTAAAAAAAATACCGGTAGAAAAAGTTGGATTCTTGAAACTACAAGGCCTGTAAAGCCTGAAGATTATGAAAATATTGTTTATGAACTGTTGGATACCTATGAAATGAGCAGACTTAATTTTCTTAAACAATCTGGTCTCTCTTTTCTGTTTTTGCCTTCAGCAACCCATACGAGATTTGCGCACAGTCTTGGTACTTACTACCTGGGGGACCAGACTACCGCAAGAGCTTGGTTCCAGGACGATGAAAGAAGAATTCAGTCCTTACGAACCTGGCTGACAGAAAAAAAACTTCTCGATGATTTTTTAATTGCTCTCTTGCTTCATGATGTCGGACATTTCCCTTTTAGCCATATACTTGAAAACAACAATTGTTTATACAACATCTCTGATGAAAAAGACCAGATGATACGCTTTACCCATGAAGACGTAGCATGTAATCTCATTGACCCGGCTGAGCCCACCAACCCTTATTTCGCGGCTTTCAGAAACATGATAAGCGAAAGATATGGTACGTTTTGTGATGAGAATCAGCATCTTTCTAAGAAACTCGATAAATATGTAAATGGAAATAATGGTATTATCGATAAGAACATAATAAAATACCTGATTAGTGGAAAAGATGAATATTTGGGAAAAGTCAAAATTACAAATAATACAAGAACGACCAAGGATATAAAAACGTTAAAAAATTTTACAAGCGGCCTCATAGATCTTGACAGGATGGATCACTACAGGAGAGATTCTTTGTTTATGGGTGTTAAGCTTTCGAATTTCAATGTGTTAGGTCTTTTAAACGACATTGTATTGACATATCACGGCGTAATAATCAAAGGTGACGGTTTTAATCACGTTCTGTCATTGTTGCAAAGCAAGGAAATTCTTGTCGACGGTGTATTTGAGGACGTTAATAACATTGCATACGAAGCCATGTTAAATAATGCGATAGAGATATATGTAAAAAAAGAATCAGGGTTCGATCAAAATAAATATTTGGAAGTTATATATAAAATAATATTTTTAACTGACGAGGAATTGTTGAGCCTACTTGAAAAAAAGGGTGAGGATTCTGTGAAGCATCTGATTTATAGATTAAAAAACAGGAAGCCTCTTGAACAACTCCATCAATCACCTTTTAAATGCACAAACGTTCTTGCCAAGTCGAGACGCAGGATAAATCAACTCAAGGAAACAATTGCTACTCGATTTAAACTAAGCGGTGAGCAAAAAGATTTTCTTATATTCAGGATCCCCAAATCTTTTGGAATAGATAAGAGAAAAAGTTTTGACGAGTGGCTTAACCTGGATGAACTCCTTGATGACAAAGGAAATTCTTTCGGAGAAACGACCAAAACTATGGAAATTGATTATCATAAAAAGAAATCGATTGGAAGGCCTAGTTATTTTAATGTCTTTTATGGACCTGGGCTTGAAGGTAAAAAGTTTGAAACTAAAAGGAAGGATATAGGAAATGCAATCTATGAATACATACAAGACGGCAAGTTCTGAACTAAAAGCTTTTTGGGATGCCCTGACAGGTATCAGTCATTATATTAAATGCAATTCGTGTAGCCGTTGTTGCGATCTGGATAATATTTACCTTTTTCCTTTCGAAAAAGACTTTTACGAAAATCAGGGAATAAGAACTGTAGAAATCGATGGTATGGATTTTTTTAGAAAAAAATCAAGCTGGTGTCCTTATTTAAGTAAGAACGGATGCTCGATCTATGAATACAGGCCGATTGGGTGCAGGTTGTTTCCTTTGGAGGTTATTTACAGGGATGAGAAATTATACTGGATGCGTTTTAGCGCGGAGCATTGCATGAAAAATTTAAATCCCGATATATCGCAGCGTAACGTGACTCAGTATTTTATAGTCAGGCAATTAACTTCCATGTTAAAACCTTATAGTGATTTTATAATCAGACGCAATAACATCGAGAAAATCATCGATATTTATAAAAGCGAGCATCTGAATTATCATAAGATAAAGGAATTTTAGGATGTTGCTACTATTTTAATCGGAAATTGGAGGAATCGGACCAACGCTTTGCTTAAAACTTTGGCAAAAGGTTCGTTTTTTTCAAAAGATCTAACAGGAGTTTAAGGATTAGGCGTATTTTTAGCTCCTAAAACTCCTGTCAGATAGTAAAGAGCGACGCTTGCTCCGGCACCGCGGGTATGGCCAGAGAATAACAAGTTCTTAGTGGTTAGAGGAGTGGTCAGGTACTGGATTCATAAAAAGTAATATTTCAAGACATATTCTCTGAATATCTGCTATAATATCCGAAGCTATGATAGCTAAAGTTAATTGTCCCCCAAATATCTTACCACAAGGAGTTACCTATGGTACCTAATGTATCGGGCATTTTGAAACCGGGTTGCAGCGGCAGAATTCTGGTGTATTTTGCATTTATGTTAGCCGTGTGCTTCAACAGTGAAACCGTCCATGCTTATAATAACGGTGCAAAACAAGCTTCCTGCTCCGAAAAAGTCTACCGGCAGATAGATAAAACGCTTACCGATTTCAGCAAAGCATACGTAGACAGGAGCGTAGATGACATCGTATCTTATTACTACCCGGCTTCTGACACTACCGCAATCGGCGCGTACTCTATCGGGCAAGCAATCGGAATAGAGGAAATTAAGAAAGCGTATCTTAAGGATTCCGAAGATATTAAAGAGGTAAAATATTTCGACCAGGAGATAAAGGCGATTTCATGTTCGGGAAATATTGCATGGTTGTCTGCGTCCGCTAAAGTAGGATTGGTAATAAAAGGGGAGACACGTAACATAAATAACGCCAGAGAGACCTTTGTTCTGAAGCGCACCGGTAAAAAGTGGCGCTTTGTTCAGACACATTTTTCTACAATCGCTCCGGGCCCGGACGAAAAATCGGGTGAAACGAAAGGGGAAACCAAAAATTAAGCATCGTTAACCCCGTCTATGCTCCTGCGGCAATCGCTTATTGTTATCAAACGCTGCGATAGCTCTTGTCAGTAGAGAGAAGAAAATTCTCCTGGCAGACGGTAAAACCAGGTTGCACGCATAAAAGTACTAAAGATGAGGAGGGGAAAGCCTTCCCCTCGCTTCGGCCGCAAAGGGCGCGTCCTTTCGCTACCCCTTCTGATTGGGTGCTAAGGAGTCATTGGTGACCCCCTCTCACCCGCAACGCATGAAAAAATAAGGTAGTAAGGCAAAAGGTGGTAAGACAAAATAATATAGATCGTTTTTTACGCAATTTGTGTTATTATATCGATTGATCGTTAGTCCATAGATAAACCACGATTATTCAATCGATTTTAATCGATTGAATAATTATTGAATAGTTGTTTAAATAATTATTCGAATAAATAAATAAACGAAAGGCAAAAAGCAAAGATATGAAACGCGTAGATTTAAGAAACATCGCAATTATAGCCCACGTAGACCATGGCAAGACCACCCTTGTAGACGCCATGTTCAGGCAGTCCGGGATATTCAGGGATTCGGAGAAATTGACCGACAGGGTAATGGACAGCATAGACCTGGAGCGTGAGCGGGGCATTACCATAATGGCGAAAAACACGGCCGTAAATTACCAGGGAGTGAAGATAAATATAGTGGACACGCCGGGACACGCCGACTTTGGCGGAGAGGTGGAGCGTACGCTGAAGATGGTGGACGGCGTGCTTCTGCTGGTAGACGCCTCCGAGGGACCATTGCCCCAGACGAGGTTCGTCCTCAAAAAGGCGCTCGACCTCAACCTTCCCCCCATCGTCGTCATTAACAAGATAGACCGCCCGGATGCCCGCATAGGTGCCGTCGTCAACGAGGTCTACGATCTTTTCATCGATCTTGACGCGGAGGAGTCCCAGCTCGAATTTCCCATCGTATATACCAACGCAAGACTTGGCATAGCGAAACTAACCATGGAGGACGTCTCGGACAGCCTCATGCCCCTGTTCGATACCATTATCGGGACCATCCCGGCCCCCGAAGACAACAGTGAGGCGGACCTCCAACTGCTGGTAACCAACATCGACTACAACGACTACGTAGGCAGACTCGCCATAGGCCGCATCTTTTCGGGCACGGTTAAGGTAGGCGACGCAGTGTCCATGGTAGGGGCCAACAGGACGGCCGTCAAGACCAAGGTCACGAGCCTTTTCGTCTTCGAGGGTCTCGAAAGGAAGGAGACCCGCTCGGCAGGTGCCGGGGAGATCGTTGCAATGTCGGGCATCGAAGGTATAAACATAGGCGACACCATAGCCGATTACGAAAACCCAAGGGCTATGCCCACCATAAAGGTGGATGAGCCAACAATATCGATGGTATTTTCTATCAACACGTCCCCCTTCGCGGGCAGGGACGGCAAGTACGTAACCAGCAGAAACCTCCGGGAGCGCCTCGAAAAGGAACTCCTCTACAACGTCTCTATCCGCGTGGATTTATCCCAGGCGGAATCTTTCGAGGTACTGGGCAGGGGAGAGCTGCAACTGGCGATACTCATCGAGATGATGCGCCGTGAGGGTTACGAACTCTCCGTAGGCATGCCGACTACCGTTACCAGAGAAATAGACGGCGTTATACACGAGCCTATGGAGATGCTCTTTGTAGATGTGCCGGAGGATTACGTGGGAGTAGTCACCAACCAGATAGGCATGAGAAAGGGACGCATGCACAAGATGAACAACAACGGCTACGGCCGCGTAAGGCTCGACTTCAGGATACCCTCACGCGGACTCATCGGTTTTCGCTCTCAGTTTTTAACGGACACCCGGGGAACGGGCCTGGCCAACCATCTCTTTGACGGTTACGAGCCGTGGCAGGGCACCATTACCAAGCGGCAGACGGGAGCACTCGTGGCCGACAGAGCAGGCCGCTCTACCGGATATGCGCTTTGGCACCTTCAGCCACGGGGCACGCTTTTTATAGCCGAGGGCACCAACGTATACGAGGGCATGGTCGTCGGGGAAAACGCCAAGGAAAGCGACATAGATATAAACGTTACAAAGGAAAAGAAACTCACCAACATGAGGGCCTCCGGTGCCGATGACGCGTTGTTGCTCATTCCTCCCAGGATAATGAGCCTTGACAGCGCTCTGGAGTTCATCAAGGAGGACGAGCTCGTAGAGGTCACCCCGGCGTCAATTCGGCTGAGAAAGAAGATACTTCAGGCCAACAAGAGACCAAAAACCTGGAAAGAGGCTTGACGGAGTTTCGTCGGGTGGGATACCCATGGGGCGGATGCTTGTCCTGCGGATGCCCGATATTTCGCTAATGTGTCTGACTTCGGACATTAAGAGACGGATTCCGGGGTTTGCCCGGAATTACTGAAAAAGGAATCGCAATGGGAAAAGATTATTCCATAGGCATTGACCTGGGGGGTACTAACCTGAGGGTGGCACTGGTATCGAGGGATGGGCTCGTAGTGGACAGGACAAAGGTATCGTCTTCGGGAGATCTGATGGCAAGCCTCACCTCGGCTATACAGAGCCTTTTCAACTCCGGCGCAGGCGGCATAGGGCTGGCCGTACCCGGCCTCGTAGATGCAAAGAGGCAGCGGATACTGAGGGCTCCAAACCTGTCGATTCTCGAAACCATAGACGTGTCGTCCAAATTGACGGCGCGTTTCGGGGTTCCGGTCTTTCTCGAAAACGACGCCAACTCGGCAGCCCTCGGGGAGATGTATTCGGGGGCGGGCAAGGAACTGGACACGTTTGTCCTTCTCACCCTTGGAACGGGAATAGGCGGAGCGGTCATATACAAAAGAAAACTCCTGGACGTAGCCGGGGAACTGGGCCACATCGTTGTCGAGGCCAATGGAAGACAATGTGGTTGCGGCGCCCGGGGTTGCCTCGAAGCGTACTGCTCTTCGAGGGCTATCGTGGAGATAACCAGGGAGGCCATGGACTCCGGCAGACCTACCTCATTAGGGTTACTGGGGTCACCGGTGGAACTCGCCGGTGCCACGGGGGGTTGTCATTCGCTTCAGGCCATCACGCCCAAAATAATCCACGAACACTCGTTAAGAGGGGACACCCTTGCCACGGAGGTTTTAAAGCAGGCCGGCTGGTACCTTGGCATAGGTATAGCCAACTATATAAACGTGTTCAGCCCCGAAGCCGTAGTTCTGACCGGCGGTCTCACGGGGGCCTGGGACGTGTACGTGAAGGAAGCCATCCGGTCGGCCTCTGAGAGGGCTTTCAAAACTCTTTTCCAAAAGGCCGGGATAATCCGCGGCATACACGGGGATAACGCCGGGGTAATCGGGGCGGCATCCATGGCATTTTTACAAGGCAGTGTCGAATCGTGACGACCTTTTTTAGCCATAACCTTTTTAGCCATACCTTAGACAATATAGCCCAAAGTGTTGTATACTTATAATTCACCATAGAAAGTACGAGATGGAAAATAACAAATTAAGAAATTTTTCGATTATAGCCCACATAGACCATGGCAAGTCCACGCTTGCCGACAGGTTTCTGGAAATTACCGGGTCACTTAGCCACAAGGAGATGACAAAGCAGGTGCTTGACTCCATGGACCTGGAAAAAGAACGGGGGATAACGATAAAGGCCCACGCCGTTCGGATAAATTACAGGTCTGTTGAGGGCGACGAGTACGTGCTGAACCTCATAGACACACCGGGGCACGTGGATTTCTCCTACGAGGTGTCCAGAAGCCTGGCCTCCTGCGAGGGAGCTCTTCTCGTTGTGGACGCCACACAGGGGGTGGAAGCCCAAACCCTGGCCAACACCTACCTGGCTCTCGAACATAACCTGGAAATAATACCGGTAATAAATAAGATAGACCTGCCGCAGGCGGAACCCGATAAAGTTATCGATCAAATTGAGGACATAATCGGCATAGACTGCTCCGAGGCCATTTTTGTATCTGCAAAAATCGGTACGGGTGTAACCGACGTGCTGGAAGCCATCGTAAAAAAGATTCCTCCCCCGGAGGGAGATTGCAACGGCCCCCTCAGGGCACTGCTGTTCGACTCCTGGTTCGACAACTACAAGGGGGTTATAATGATGGTCCGGGTTTTTGACGGCAGCATCAGGCCCGGAATGTCCATAAGGATGATGTCCACCGGAAGGGATTTCGAGGTCACCGACGTGGGAGCGTTTACGCCAAAGATAAAGTACATGGCGGAACTCGTAAGCGGGGAGGTGGGGTTTGTCTCGGCCAATATCAAAAACGTCAGCGAAACCAAGATAGGCGACACCATAACGAACTCGATGATGCCGGCGTCCGAACCGCTGCCCGGGTACAAGGAGGTAAAGCCCATGGTCTTTTGCGGCATTTACCCCTCCGAAACAATCCAGTACGAGGAACTCAAGGAGGCTCTTCTGAAGCTCAAGCTCAACGATTCTTCTTTCAGCTTCGAGCCGGAGACCTCTACGGCTCTTGGATTTGGCTTCAGGTGCGGCTTTCTGGGACTTCTGCACATGGACATCATAAAGGAGCGGCTCGAGAGGGAATTTAACCTCTCCCTCATTAACACGGCCCCCACCGTCATCTACAGGGTGACTCAAAAAGGAGGCTCCGTCATATACCTGGATAACCCCACGCAATTGCCCGAAAACTACGAACTCATCGAGGAGCCCTACATAAAGGCCACCATCTTCGTACCCGAGAGGTTTGTGGGAAACATCCTGGACCTCTGCCAGGAAAAGCGTGGCATACAAAAGGACTTTACCTTTTTCGGCACCGAAAGGGTCATGGTAGTCTACGATCTGCCAATGAACGAGATACTCTGGGATTTCTACGACAAGCTAAAATCCATATCGAAAGGATACGCATCGATGGATTACGACTTTATCGGCTACAAAGAGGCGGACCTTACCAAACTGGACATACTCATAAACGGCATTTCGGTGGACGCCCTATCCCTCATAATTCACACGGAAAAGGCCTATTACAAGGGCAGGCAGATAGTGGAAAACCTGAGGAGTGTCGTACCAAGGCAACTTTACGAGGTGGCCATACAGGCGGCCATAGGGAGAAAGATCATAGCCAGGGAAACCGTTAAGGCTATGAGAAAAGACGTCATCGCCAAGTGCTATGGCGGCGACATTACGAGAAAAAGAAAACTACTGGAAAAGCAAAAGGAGGGCAAGAAACGGATGAAGCAATTCGGCAAAGTGGAACTGCCCCAGGAGGCCTTCCTGGCGGTGATGAGAGTAGACAAGTAACGAGGGTGTATAAGTGAATAACACACAAGAAAAAGATTCAGGAATCAAAATCGTAAACGGCAGACCTAAAAGTATGGCCAGGGAGTACATCGAGGCCATAGTAACGGCCCTTATATTAGCCCTGCTGATCAGGTCGTTCGTGGTGCAGGCTTTCAAGATACCATCCGGATCCATGATACCGACACTCCTGATAGGCGACCATCTCCTGGTTAACAAGTTCGTCTACGGCGTAGAAATCCCCTTGCTGGACAAAAAGGTATTAACCTTTTCCTCGCCAAAAAAAGGAGACATCATAGTATTTAAGTTTCCCCAGGACCAGACCAGGGACTTCATCAAGCGGGTAATAGCCACATCGGGTGATACCGTGGAAATCGTAAACCAGAAAATTTACGTAAATGGTAAAATATTAAATGAACCTTACATACGCCACGTTGACAATTCCGGTAAAAAAGACGTGCCCAAGCGGGACATTCTTCCTCCGCTTACGGTGCCGGAGGGCGACGTCTTCGTAATGGGAGACAACAGGGACCAGAGCTATGACAGCAGGTACTGGGGTTTCGTAGATCTTTCTCTCGTACGTGGTAAGGCTATGTTGATTTACTGGTCGTGGGATAATGAAAAAATGTGGCCGTTTTTTAACGGCCAGGGTTGGCCCAGATTTGATAGAATAGGAGGGTTAGTGAAATGAAGCGATTGAAAGACGAAAGCGGCTCTTCCATAATGCCCGTTATCTCCATTATCGTAACTATCATGATATTTTACGCGGGATACGTCTTTGGAATGCCCTATTACAGGTATAGCTCCCTTGAGTCCGAATGCGTCGAAATAGCGAGACTTGGCCAGGACAAGCCAAAGACCCTTGACCTGGTCTACGAAAAGGTGCAGGAGTTAAAGTTGCCGATACCGAAAGAAGATATAACCGTAAACGTAGACGAGAAGGAAAAGAAAGTGAACGTAAAAATCTCCTGGCATGTTAAAGCCGACTACCTGGGTGTTTACCAGAAAACCCTCGATTTTAACATAAACGTAACCCAGTGAGTTATGGCCGCGACTGAGTTAATACCTATGATACGTTTACTTGAGAGCCGTTTAACCGGGAAATGTTTACCCGAAAGCCGCATACTTCAGAGATGTTTACAGGCATAGTAAAGTCCATGGGCGAGGTGGTGGGCCTCAAAAAAAACTATGGCGTAACCGAACTCGCCGTGAGGGATGCCTCTGTGGCCACTGCGACCACTATAGGTGACAGCATAGCCGTCAGCGGTGTCTGCCTGACGGTGGTACGAATTACCGGAGACGTAGTCTTCTTCGACGTCTCGCAGGAAACGATGAAAACTACGGATATGGCCTCGGTCACCGCAGGCAAACGAGTGAACCTCGAGCCTGCCATGAGCGGCAGTAGTCTCTTTGGAGGCCACTTCGTTACCGGACACGTCGATGGCGTAGGGACAATAAAGGAAAAGCGGCGGGATGGGGATTATACGGCTATAGTCGTGGAGGCAGGCGACGACGTTACCCGCTACGTTGTCAGGAAGGGCTCTATCACCATAGATGGCGTCAGCCTGACCGTAGTGGACCTCTGTAACGGGGGCTTTACGGTAGGTCTCATACCTCACACGGCCTCGGTTACTACGTTGGGCCGCAAAGGCAGGGGCGACAGAGTAAACCTCGAAGCCGATATAATCGGCAAATACGTCGAAAAATTTGTCGTCCGGCAAACGGGTATAAATCCGGGCGTCGGCCGGGGCGTGGATGCCAGGGGCTCATATGGCACACAAGAGGGCCTCATTACGAAACTAAAAGAGGAAGGATACATGAAATGAAGTCTAAATATATTTTCAATACAATAGAAGAGGCTATCGATGACGTCAGGCAGGGCAAGATGGTCATCCTGATAGACGACGAGGACAGGGAAAACGAGGGAGATTTCTGTATGGCCGCGGAGAAGATTTCAGCGGAGGCCATAAACTTCATGGCTCGCTACGGACGTGGTCTTATATGCCTGAGCCTCACTCCGGAGAGGGTCAAATACCTGGAATTGCCCATGATGACCAACGAAAACAACTCACCCTTCGGCACCGCGTTCACCGTATCGGTAGAGGCACGGCGCGGTGTAACCACCGGCATTTCGGCCCAGGACAGAGCCAGAACCATACTAACGGCGATAGACACGAAAACCCGTCCCGAAGATCTGGTTCGGCCCGGCCATGTCTTTCCCCTGAGAGCCAAGCCCGGTGGCGTCCTTCAACGTGCAGGCCAGACGGAGGGCTCCGTAGATCTGTCGAAACTGGCCGGAATGAACCCCTCCGGGGTAATATGCGAGATAATGAACGAGGACGGTACCATGGCCCGTGTACCCGAGCTTATGGAAGTGTCTAAGACTCATGGTCTGAAGGTGGTAACGATCAAGGACCTCATAGAGTACAGGCTGAAAAACGAGCGTCTGGTACACAGGATAGCAAATGTGAAGTTTCCCACCAGGTATGGCGGAGACTTCCAGGCCATCGCCTACGAAAACGCAGTCGACGACAACATCCACATGGCCCTCATAAAGGGGGACGTGGGCAGCGGCGAGCCCGTCTTCGTAAGGGTTCACTCGGAATGTCTCACGGGAGACGTCTTTGGCTCCAGGCGCTGCGATTGTGGTGAACAGCTCAGGCGGGCCATGGAGTTGATTGACCAGGAGGGCAGAGGGGCTATTCTCTACATGAGGCAGGAGGGCAGGGGCATAGGACTTGCCAATAAGCTGAAAGCCTACGAGCTTCAGGACAAGGGACTGGATACCGTGGAGGCCAACATAGAACTTGGTTTCGAGGCCGACCTCAGGGACTACGGCATAGGGGCCCAGATACTCGTTGACCTGGGTATAAAGAATCTGCGTCTTATGACGAACAATCCCAGGAAGATAGTCGGACTGGAGGGCTACGGACTGAAAGTAGCCGAAAGGGTTGCCATCGAGATAACCCCGTGTGACAAGAACCTTGTTTACCTTAAAACGAAAAAGAAAAAGATGGGCCATATGCTCGACGAAGTATAAGGCCGGATTGAATATATCAAAAGGAGAAGGGAATGAAACTCGTCGAAGGAAACTTAAACGCCGCAGGCCTCAAATTCTGCATCGTCGTGAGCAGGTTTAACACTTTCATAACGGAGCGTCTCCTTGAAGGGGCCTTAGACGCCCTTCTGAGGCACGGAGCACACACCGACGACATTACCGTGGTAAAGGTGCCCGGTTCTTTCGAGGTACCGCTGATGGCAAAAAAGGCGGCCGCCACACATGCCTTTAACGCAGTAATAACACTGGCGGCCATAATAAGGGGTGCCACCCCCCACTTTGACTTCGTGGCGGCGGAGGCATCCAAGGGCATAGCCATGGCTTCCATGGAAACGGGAGTACCCATAGCTTACGGTGTCATCACGTCGGACAACATAGAGCAGGCCGTCGAGCGCGCCGGTACAAAGAGCGGCAACAAGGGCTGGGACGCGAGTTTGACTGCCATCGAAATGGCGGATCTTATGAGACGTTTTTAACGGTCCCCCCACTTGACGAGAAGGCAGGCAAGAGAATTCATACTTCAGGTACTCTTTGAGTTCGAGTTTACCGGAACAACCCGGGGTGGCACAGACCGGGCATCGGAGTTATCCCAGCGGGGAGCCTCCGTGGAGACCATAGCCTTCGTCGAAGATATTATCGGGGGTACCATAAGGCACCTGAAAGAGATAGACGAGATAATACAGTCGGCGTCGAAGCATTGGGAGTTCGACAGAATAGCTGCTGTAGATCGCAACATTATGCGCTTTGCCGTCTACGAGCTAAGGTACAGAACCGATATTCCCGCTGCCGTTACCATTAACGAGGCGGTGGACATAGCCAAGAAATTTTCCACCATAGAATCCTATTCGTTCATAAACGGGGTTCTTGACAGGATAGCCCACGGCCGTCCATAATAAACCATAATACTATCGCAGGGGGTAGCACCAATGGCATATGCAGTTATTTCCGACGTGCATTCCAATTTGCACGCTCTCGAGAGTGTACTTAAAGACATCGGGGACCGAGGTATAGACGAGGTCTATTTTGTTGGCGATGCCGTAGGATACGGCCCCCTGCCCGACAGGTGTCTTGACCTCCTGAGAGATAACTGCACCGTACTAATAGCCGGCAACCACGACTGGGCCGTGCTGGGATTTACGAGTATCGAGTATTTCAACGAAAATGCCGTTGCCGCAGTTAATTATACTAAAGAGGTTATGTCAGACGAGCACCTGGAATTTCTCGAATCTTTCAAGCTGGTTAAGTCATGCGTGGAGAGGGACGCTTTTTTCGTCCACGCCACACCGCTTAACCCCGAAAACTGGGACTACCTTTTTTCTCTGAAAGACGCTGCCGTAAACTTCGAGGTTTTCAGGCAAAAGATTTGCTTCATAGGACATAGCCATACTCCTGTCATAATCGAGCAGAAAAGCTCCGGCGAAATGCTTATACACAAAAACGCTGCAGAGATAAACCCCGGCAGCAGGTATATGGTAAACGACGGCAGCGTAGGCCAGCCCCGCGACGGTGACCCCAGGGCATCCTACTGCGTTATGAACAGCCATAAGATAGAGATAGTACGCGTCGGGTATGAAGTAAGGAAGACGCAAAAGGAGATGGAAGTCGTGGGATTGCCCTCGCGGCTCATCGAACGCCTGAGCTACGGATATTGAACCGTCTTGCGCAATAAGGTAAGAATTCCTGATATAATATTTGATCGGCATAGGCCGGAGGGCCTGTATCGATCCGGAGATTAAAGCAAATGATAGAGAGATACACCCGCAAGGAGATGGGGCAACTGTGGGAGCTTGAAGCAAAGTACCGGAAGTGGCTCGACGTGGAAATCGCGGTATGCCAGTACCGGGCCGAATCGGGCCAAATCCCCGCGGATGCGCTGCATACCATAAAGGAGAAAGCCGGATTCGACGTCCAAAGGATTGCCGGGATCGAAGAGACGGTCAGGCACGACGTAATAGCCTTTCTCACCAACGTAGCCGAGAACGTAGGGGAGTCCTCCAGGTACATTCACATGGGCCTTACCTCATCGGATATCCTTGACACCTCGCTGGCACTGCTTATGGCAGACGCCGCCGATATAATACTCGGCGACATGGATGCACTGTTAATCGCACTTAAGGAGCAGGCCCTGAAATATAAGGACATCCCCTGTATAGGCCGATCTCACGGGATACACGCCGAACCGATGTCTTTTGGTTTGAAGTTCGCACTCTGGTACGAGGAGATAAAGCGTAACATAGAGCGGGTGAAACGCGCGAAAGATGCTATAAGCGTGGGTAAGCTTTCCGGTGCCGTGGGGACGTTTTCCTCCGTGGAGCCCGAACTCGAAGAGCGTGTACTCCAAAAACTTGGCTTGAAGCCCGAACCAATAGCCACGCAAATAGTACAGCGGGACAGGCACGCCGAGTACATGTCGGCACTGGCCATAACCGCCTCTACCATAGAGAAGATGGCCGTCGAAATCCGTCATCTGCAGCGCACTGAGGTACGTGAGGCCGAAGAGCCCTTCGCCCGGGGACAGAAAGGTTCCTCCGCAATGCCGCATAAGCGAAACCCCATCGGATGCGAAAACCTCACAGGTCTTGCCAGAGTCGTACGTTCCAACGCCATAGCGGCACTCGAAAACGTCGCACTCTGGCACGAGCGGGACATCAGCCACTCCTCAGTAGAAAGGGTAATTATACCGGATTCCACGATACTCGTAGACTACATGCTAAACCGTATGAAGGGCATTATAGCCGGAATGCACGTCTACCCCCAAGCGATGATGGACAACCTCGGACGGAGCTTTGGCCTGTACAACTCCCAGAAAGTACTTCTGGCCCTCGTTAAACACGGGTTACTGAGAGAGGAGGCTTACGATATAGTTCAGCGACTGGCTATGGAGAGCTGGGAAAATAAAAAAGATTTTAAATCCCTTATCAAAAAAGACGATGTCATGGGGAAATTTATAACCGACGAGGAACTCGATGAGATTTTCGACCTGAAGGATTACCTCAAACACGTGGACTTCATATACAAAAGGGTTTTTCCGGAAAACGTTATAGCGTAATT
Organism: Nitrospirota bacterium; assembly: GCA_015233615.1. Taxonomy (GTDB): domain Bacteria; phylum Nitrospirota; class Thermodesulfovibrionia; order Thermodesulfovibrionales; family Magnetobacteriaceae; genus JADFXJ01. The sequence goes on along the minus strand of JADFXJ010000027.1, from coordinate 10,379 downwards.
TTTGTAATTACTCAGGTCATGGCAAACACGTTTCAATTGATCGGAGAGAAAGGGGAATATATTACTGCATCAGCCCGAAGTGCTTGAGCGCTTCTTTAACGTCGGGGTTTTTCAAGGCTACTTCCCGGAGAGCTTTTTCGACTAATTCGGTGCGTTCCCCGATTTCTTTGGTTTTGTGTACGGCGGGGGCAATTGCGGTACGTCTATCCCATATCACAAGCGTTATTAAAAGTCCCATGCCGCCAAAAAGTATCCCAAAGCACCAGAACATGAAAGTCGTCACCTGATCGAAATGCTTATCAACCTGATCGAATCGCTTATCGACCTGCTCGAACCTTCTATTCATATCAGCCATCATATCGTCAATCCTTTGGTTAGTTGCCTTGAAACCGTCTTCAACCCTGGTTTCGAGTCTGATCATGCGGTCCCTGTCCGACTGCGTGAACGATGAACCTGCCGCGGCAGGGACGGTTGATATAAAAAACAGCAAGAATAGGAGTATAAATAAGCTTCTCATGCTTGATTATAACATAAATTATGAAAGCGTCACAAATCTCGACAAAAGGGCGCGTCCTTACGCTACCCCTTCTTGCGGGGGAGCGCCCCCGCAACGCCCCCCAGGGAATACCATTCGCTGATAAAATATTACTCTTATGATTGCCAAATGACATTAATGTGGAGTTAAGGGAAGTGAGATTGGATATATTGTCCTTTGAAGAAGTCTTTTTTACGTGCGTATAGAGGTGAATTCTATCTTATGAGCTACATTTACGATCTACAAATTCGATAAATTTGCCGTCAGGACTACAATACCGACAGAACTCGCATCAGTTTCTCTTTTTTCAGTAAATCCAGTTTATCGTCGAACCTGATGGCAACTTTTATATATTCCGCATCCCTGTATTGTTCAATCACCTCTAGTCTTGCAACCAATCCATAAAGACCCGAAACGTTATTACCGTTTCCAAAATCGAGGTTTAACATGACATAGTTCGAAATCTGCGGATAAGGAGGGCTTATCTTAAATAAACCCAAAAGACCACCCATACTTAAATCGATCATATATCCGCTGTTTTTGTGCGAGTCGAATTCAAGAGTTACCACTTCCCTGTTTTCTTCCGTCTTATACCGCGAAAAATCTCTCCTGTCCATCTTAAGCATGGAAAGCTTAATGTAAAATACGGTGCCATCGCCCTCTTTTGTCTTAAAAGTAATTTCACCATTGTGCTGCTTTATGACCTGATAAGCTATGTTCATCCCTACGCCTCTGCCAGAACCTTTTGAACTCTCGAAGGGTAAAAAAAACCGTGATGCAATTTTTTCAGGTATACCTCCGGCATTGTCCTTTATTTCTATAGTTGCGTAATTGTCCTCCTGGTACGTTCTGAATTCTATTATTCTCTCCTCCTGCTTTCTCTTCTGCCATTCCTCCCATATGTTTTTTACAATATTAAATAATACCTCCTCCCTGATAGAAAACTCATCGCAATATATCTGCAGGCCGGGAGTTAACTCGTGTACGATTTTTACCTGTGTTTTATTAAGTTTTGCAAGTTTGGTTATTTTTTCGATAACCGTGTTAATAATATCGTTAACGTTTTTTTTGTGCACTTCACATTTAATTCCCGTCAGCTTTAAAAAGTCTTCGCTTAACGTGCATATTTCGTTAAACGATTCGTTTAACGTCGATTGTTTTTCCTTCTCGTCCACGTCCTTATCATAAAGCGTCAGAATGCCGATGAATGCCTTATTCTTTATAGCATGCGATATGCGTTTTTCGATTGCATACCATTCCTGAAGGTAAATTATCGGTGCGAAATAGTCGCCTATAGTTCCAAGCAGCTCCACTTCATGTTGTTCCAGTGCCCTTTCCGTTAAAAACTCCATGCAGCCAAACGTATTATTTAAAAAAACCAGCGGCTTTGCCATAATGTGTAATATCTTCATACCCACTGCATCCGGCAGATTACTATCGAAATTTGGATGATCGGGTGCATAGGTTATGATCTGTTTTCTCTCTCTTATGCACTCCCCGGCAATGCTGTCCCATGGAATCGAGAGATTCAGAAGTACCTTTTTATCGTTATTCATGTAGCAAAACGTGGGAAATCCCCTGTCAACAAAAACATTCAGGGTTTGAAATGTTCCAATATCTTTTTTGCACAAATCGCAGACCCCGTCCAATATTTCTTCTATCGAGTTCGAATATGCAGAAATCTTTGATATCTCTCGTAACACTAATTCATTCCTCCACAATAAATACCGGGCTCCTTTCATTCCAAACAGATTGGTAGTCGATCGAATTTGCAAAACAACCGGGTAACCTCAGTTACCCGGTTGTTTTGCAAATAGTAAACGTTCACCGGTATTGGGAATCAGAGGGATGGATGGCACGTTTAAACCTCCGTTAATTCTTTGCCGGTGAGATTATATAACATTCTCTCATCGGATACCCGGAGATTTAAATTCCTGATAGTTGTATTTACGTTATATATTTGCGCATCCAAATTATTAACATTGGTTGTTTGATTCTATATTAAGGATAGCTTAGGAAACTATGCCTTGAAAACTTCTTTCCTGACAATCTCATTGTAATGCTCTTTTAGTTAACTTGAGTATCTCGTTTTTCTTATGATGTATAAGGCAGGCGATCATTGTAAAAAACATGGCGACAAATAGTAAAGATACTTTTCTTATAATCATTTGCTTAACGTTAATTGGATTAATATTATTTTCATTAATGTTAATAACGGGCGTAACTATTTTGGCTAGTTCGGTTTTGGGGTCCAGATTGAGATAAGACGCTCTTTTGTAAATATCGTCTATTTGTTTGAGCTTCGATATCATAAAATCTATAATTTCGCTAATTTCGTTTTTTACTTGTACGTTTTTCAGGTTTATATCGAAGGGCCCGTTGGTTTTATTTTTTTGTAGAGACTTCATTAAACTGTCTAAAATTTCGGAGTATTCCTTTTCGCCTTCTAAAAGTGTCGCTAACTTTAGGCCTTCATCCATAGATGCATTGACAAGTTTTTGCTTGTAGCTAAGGTCTTCTTTCTGTGAGGTAAGGTTCATCATTTTATCTAAGAAAGCGTCGCTTAACTGCGGCGCAAACATTTGATATTTATCTGAAGAAGGTGAATTTGCCTGGGATTGCGTTTGAAGTTGCGTTTTTACCTTGTTATAAACGTTTAAGGTGTCGTCATAGACCTTCATTTTGTTTCTTGAGATATCTATCTTTGATAAATACTCTCGCCGTATACTCTGAAAATAACTTATCGCACGCTCCGGATCGCCAAGAGAATTACTCGATAATATTCTACTATAAAGCGGAATGACCTTATAACTTAACCTATCCATAATTTGCAATTTTATATCAACAATGTTGAGGTTGTCCTGATTTGAGCGGATAAATGATATTCCCGGAATCGAGAGCATTTGGTTAATCGTATCTATAATATTATTTATTCTGCTCTTGAGCATTTCAACCGAAACTAAATAGTTTTCGTTAAATATCAGATTTTTATCCAGGAGATTTGTTGACATGATTGAAATAGTATATGAAGCAACTCCTCTTTTTGTAATAGATGATTTTGACCATACCTCAAGGATATTGGTCAAAATCTTAGACATAAGAGGAGCGGTGATTTTACGTTTACAAAACCTCTTATCGAAAGTTAATCTATAAGAAGACGGCGACTTTGACTTTAATAGCTCTATATACTCTTTCAGTAATCGCTCTTTTTCCGCCGGAGGAAACTCTTTAGTGGCAACCACAGCGTTATATTTGGCTTCTATCAATTCTTTTTCCGGGCTTATTTGGGACACGCTCAGAGAACTCTGGAAATCCGTCAGAGTAATATAGTCGTTTAATTTGTTGGCGTTATACACTTCGGAAACTACGGGTTCCGATAAAATATCGTTCTCGCTAAATTTGGTTCCATTAGGATAAAAACCTTTATCCGAACCTTCGAAAGTTAAAATAAAACCAATATACGAGTTGATTTCTTGTGGCATACTACCAGTATAATAAACGCTCAAAAACTGAAAAGATAAAACTGAAAATACTAACAAAAACATCACGATAATAACCTGGCGGTACATAAATAAAATCTTTACCATTGGAACTATGAAACTTATGACATCGGGATCTTCCTGTTGATGTTCTGTATCTTTTGGGGTATTTTGATATTCGCTTAAATTGTTCATATATCTCCTTTTATCGAAAAAATAAAGCCATTGTTTTCACTTTACGCATTTATATGCATCTTTTCAAATTCCATGGCAAACGTTAATAATAACTCACATCTTTTACCTTCTTCCCCTTCTTAACGATTTTCCACTTTTTCCCGTATGAAATAACTTTCTTGCTCATTTATCGTTTTGAGATAGTCTACCATTTTCGAAAATAATTTTCCACAATTATTTTTAGTCGATAGCTTCTTTTACCATGAAATTTAAGGAGGATACTAACTCTATATACTTTATCTTACACATGTGCAGCCATACAGCCTGGTTATGAAAGTCGGAGAGTGTGATTTTAAGCTTCGAGAGCCTTTAATCAAAAGTCTTACGCCCTGGACTTATGCTTCGACAAGTGCCTGGAGACCTTCACGCCTGAGTTCTTCTCGTGTAAGCGTCCTTCGTGAGAGGATGTGTGTGGTTTGTTAAGTTTATGTGAAGAGGCTGTCAATTTACGAGAAGACGTAGCTGGCGTATGAGAAGATGCAGAGCGTGTCTTTACAACTTTAGAAACCCTGGCCGTACCGGAATGCTTTCCTTTGCCCACGGAATGGGAAGACTTGACTAAATGGGCGGATGAATGGGTGCATTTGGCGCAGGTGGAACCGGCATGGCTGCAAGTGCGGATATGTTTTCTATGTATGCTGCCCGATTTCACGACGTTGCTATCGTTTTGCTCGTCGTTGGACGTATCGACGGCAGTTTCCTTTGCCGCTTGTTCGTTTGTTGCTACTGCCGCGCGTTCGTTTTTCGCTGCATCCACAGAGGTTCCCGAATTGTCTTCGGCAGAGCCTGCAGTGCTTTCTCGGGCGTTTTTGCGGGAGCTTTTGTGGGAGATTACGGAGTCCTCCGAAGAAGAGCTCGGTGAAGATTTACCGGCGGACGTCATTGTCACCGGAAGTTGCAGTACGGTACCTTTAGGAACTCTTTTTGACGGCGTCAGGTTATTTAAGCTGCATAGTGTCTCTGCCGACACTCCTGTTTTTGCAGCGATTTTTCTGATAGTATCGCCTTTTCTGACTTTGTAGGTTCTGGTTTCCTGGCGGTTGGACGGGGAAGCCGAGTTATAGGCCTCCAGGAAAGAATCTTTCTTCCCGGCTGGAATCCTGATACGATACTTGTGGACGTCAGGAGGTATACACCACTGCTTTAGCTCCGGGTTAAGTTCTTTAATCTTTTCTATGGTCGTGTCGGCAGCTTTTGCTATGAATTTTAACGTAGCAGGTGGTTCTATTTCCACTACGTCATAATCTATGGGTTGGTTATAGTCGATGTCATCAATACCAAACTTTTCGGGTTCCCTGGCTATTTCTCTGGCGGCTATGAATTTTGGTACGAAATCCCTGGTTTCGTGGGGTATGTTCAAAAGATTCCAATAGGTGCTGACGTTGCTTCTTCTGAGTGCGTTTTCGATAGTGCCTTCACCGGCGTTGTAAGCGGCTAAAGCGAGATCCCAGGAGCCGAACTTGTCGATAAGGAACCGCAGGTAAGTAGAGGCCGCCCTCGTCGATTTCACGGGGTCGCGGCGTTCGTCTACCCAGTAGTTAACCTTAAGGTTGAAATGCCTCGCTGTGCCTATCATGAGTTGCCATGGTCCAACGGCCTGGGCAGGGGAGCGTGCGAAAAGGTTAAAGCCGCTTTCGATTAAGGACAGATAGACAAGATCACCAGGCAAGTCGTGTTCCGCCAGTATTTTCTTCATAAGAGGCATGTATCTGGAACCATGGGCCAGCCATCTCGAGAACCTGTTCTTTACGGTTTCGGAAAAAAACGTAAGATACGACTCTATAGCAGCCCGGGCCCTGCCGTTGAATTTTTTCCCGGTTGTATCCTCCGTACCCGATTGCGAAAAGGATGGTTTATTGTCCGCTACGCCGGTGCCATCGCTTACACCGTCCTTGCCATCCTGGGGGGTACCTCCGTCAAGACTGAAGTAGTCGAGGCCAATCAGGCTGTTTTCTCCCTCTCCCTGCTTTTGTAAAGGAGACACTAAGATGGAATAATCCGGTGGCGTACTGGCTTTGCCCATGCTTAAGGCTCCCTGCTCGTCTCCCGGCTTATGCGGCACCTGCTGCTGGAGATGAGAATCGGTGGTCTCCGGGCCTTGAGTCTTATCTACTGGATACAGAAGGGCATTCCCGCTTACCGGCCAGATGGAAACTAACAGGAATATCATTAACGTAATTATGCACCTGGTTAATTTCATGCTCCTTATTATCCATATGGCCGGCTTCATTGTCAAGAAAAAAATTAAAGAAAAAATAAATATCCTCCATTTTTTATTGTGGAATATATGGTAGAATAGATAATGGATGAACCAAAGTCGATAGAAAGATCTTTAATAGCACATCGGTTTAACTTGCTGATAGCCGTAATTATAGGTCTTGCCGTAATTTTCATTGTAGGTGTTGCTCTGTATTTAAAGCGTCCCGGCGAGATACAGACCGTCGCGTTTACCCAGCAGAGTTCCTTTGCCTTTGTCGTAGTATTTTTGTGCTACGGTTTTGTCGCCTTGTTGCTTGTGATTTTTTTCGCTTACAGGATACTTAGTCCTTTTGGACGCTTACTGAAAGAGATGGAGAACATACTTTCAGGCGACGTCAGCAAGAGACTCTACCTGCGGGATCAGGACGTATACCTCATCAGATGTTTCGTCGAAAACGTAAACACGATTCTGGACAGGCTTCAGAATATGCATATCCAGAGGGACGAACTCTCCAGGCAGATTCACACGGAGGGGTACGATATAGTGGCTCTTGTCGAAAAAGACGAAAGCGTTTCCAATGAAACCAAAGAGGCACTCATCACATACCACGAAAAGGTGAAGGCCCTCATCGAGGCTCACCGGGAAGAACCTCGTGTTGTGCCAAAAGCCGCACCATAAGCCGTCCACAAAAGCCGTACGTTAATTCTCTGGTTCCCGTACCCATAAAGTCCTCTGCGGCCGTAACTCCGGTTGTAACTACTTGCGTTTGAACATCTTTCTAAGGTCGTCCTGGGTGAGGTATATCCTGGTGGGGCGTCCGTGGGGGCAATGATGGGGGTCTTTGGTGGAGTCCAGGTCTGCAATAAGCCTGTTTAGTTCGTCCTTTGCCAGTAAGTTTTTCCCCCTCACGGAGGCATGGCAAGCGATGCGCCCGGCTACCACGTTTTTCGTTTCTTCGATGGGAGAGGTGCCTCCGGTTTCTATAAGGGCCGCCGCTACGTCGGAAAGGATGGCGATCAGGTCTGCGTCCTTTAGTGCTGCCGGCAGCGCCTTTACGATGAGTGTGCCGGAGCCGAACTCCTCTACGTCTATGCCCATGTGCCGTAGTTCTTCGACGTTGGTGGCAAGAAGCGAAAACTCCTTTTGGGGAAGCCTCACCTGAAGAGGAAAGAGGAGCCTGTACTCTGCCAGGCCAAAACCCTCCCTCAGCTTCTCGTAAAGAACCCTCTCGTGGGCAGCATGGTGATCGATTATGGCCATACCGTCGAGTGTCGCATAGACGGCGAAGACGTCGCCAACGTAGATGAAGTCGTGGGATTGCAGGTATGGCATGGGTATGGCCTCTGCCAGTTTGTGTGGCAGGCCGGGCACCTCCGTTGACAATTGCCCGGGTTCGTACCGGGGTTGAGGTACGGGTGCCGGGCCGCCATATTCCAAATCCTGCCCGGATGGGGCCGGCGCCCCCTGGCCAAATGGGGCTGACAGAGGCCAGTCCGTTTGAGTAGACCGGGCTGTTTGAGATATCTGGCCGGGTTGGCCTGGTATCGCAGGGGCTTCGCCGCCGCCTGAGGGGACCGTCGTGTTTAGCGGCAAGGGGACGTGCGAGGAGACGACCTTACGTTTGACGGCACCGTGTACGACCTGGAACAGTGTGTCCTTATTCGCAAAGCGCACCTCCATTTTGGCCGGATGCACGTTAAAATCCACGTCCCGGGAGTCTACCGTCAGGTAGAGAAAAAACACGGGGTGGCTGCCGGAGGGCAAAAGCTCTTTGTAGGCCTGGTATACGGCGTGCCTGAGCGTGTTGTCCCTGATGGGCCTTCCATTTACGAATATGTACTGCTCCTGGCCGGACTTCCTGTAAGTGCCTTCTTTCGACGAAAGTCCGTAGACGGAGATGCCGCCTCTGGATTCATCGAAAGTAACGAGACCTTTTAAGAAGGCGTTTCCGAATATCTGGCTTATCCTCTCTTCTACGCTTTGAGCCCTGGGCAGAACGAGGGATTCCTTTTCGTCTACGACGAGTCTGAATCCCGTTGCGAAATTTGCCAGGGAGCACCTGGTGACGGCGTCCATAACGTGGTAGAGCTCGGTGGAGGGACTCTTCAGGAATTTTTTTCGGGCGGGAGTGTTATAAAAAAGATCGCGCACCTCCATGGAAGTGCCGTCGAATACTCCGTCTTTGACCGACTTCAGGACGCCCCCGTGGATTTCCACGACGGTGCCCGGCCTTATGCCGGAGGGGTCTTCCACGCGCGGGGCAGTCGTGATGGTAAGCCGCGATACTGCGGCTATGGAGGACAGCGCCTCACCCCTGAAACCCATTGTGGCCAGGTTCAGGAGGTCATCCTCCGTCCTGATTTTACTCGTTGCATGGCGGGCGAAGCAGTTGAGAGCGTCTTCCCTGCCCATTCCACCGCCGTCGTCCGATACCCGGATGAGCCTAATGCCTGCGTTAACCGCCTCTACGGTTACCTCCGTGCACCCTGCGTCGAGGGAATTGTCCAAAAGCTCTCTCACTACGCTGGCCGGACGCTCTATCACCTCGCCTGCCGCTATCTTGTTTATGAGGGAATCGCTGAGAAGCTCTATTACCGGCATTTATCTATTCTCCTTCGGCATATACGCCACGGTATATCGCGTCACTGCCTATCATGTCACGACATCTCACGCCACTGAGCACGTCAATATCCAAGTATGGCACCGACGGATGGGAACTTCGACATGTCCGTGTGGGGGATGAACATGGCCGACATGTATTCGTCCATATAGCCGCCAACCACGGAGAGTTCCACGTAGGTCGTCATGGAGGCGACCCTGGAAAGTTCTTCCCTGAGCTTGTCGGACATAAGGGACAGATATGCTCCGATTATGGAAGTGTTACCCAGAAAAACGTACTTTTCAGGGGGCAGATCCGGTATCATGCCGAGCATTATGGCCGTTTGTACGTGCAGGGAGTTGCCGAAACCTCCCGCCACGTAGACCTTTTCTATGGCTTCGAGAGTCAGGCCTGACTCGTTTATAAGGAGGGATACGCCGGCAAATATAGCAGCCTTTGCCCTGATGAGGTTTTCTATGTCTACCTTCGTGAGGACAATGTCCCTTTTCAGGGACTCGTCAGCGTAGACGAGGAACTCGGGGCCATCCTCGCCTTCCCTTACCCGGCTTGTCTTACCGGTGTAAAAGATGCCCTTCTGGTTAAGTATGCCGGTCTTAAACATCTCCACTATGGCGTCTATCATGCCGGAGCCGCATATTCCCATGGGGGTTGTGCCGCCGATAACGCCTATGGCGGGGGTGAGGGTGTGCGGGTCTATTTTGATGGACTCGATGGCACCGGCAGTAGCCCTCATGCCGTGCTTTATGCCGCCTCCCTCGAAGCATGGCCCTGCCGAGCAGGCGGCTGCCATTATCCACTCGTCGTTTCCGATGGCGACCTCGGCGTTGGTGCCGATGTCCATAAAGAGCGAGATTTCCGGATTCCTGTACATCTTCGAAGCGACAATGCCGGAGGTTATGTCTCCTCCCACGTAGCTGGCCACGCATGGGGACGTAAACACCGGCGATCGGGGATTAATGGACAGGCGCGCCGTGGAACCCTTCCACAACGGGTAAGTGTTCACGGTGGGTATATAGGGCGCCTCCCTTATGGAAGCCGGGTTGAGGCCCCAGAATATCTGCGACATGGTGGTGTTGGCCGATATGGATGCCGCCTCTATCTCGCACGAGGATATGGCGTGCCTGTCGATAAAGGAGTCTACGATGGTGTTTATATCGGATACGGCCGCCTCTCTGAGGTCTTCGAGGCCTCCGCCTTCGGTGGCGTAGACGATTCTCGTTATTACGTCGTCACCGTACCTCGTCTGAGAGTTATACGTGGAACCGATGTCTATGACGTTGCCGCTTATGAGGTCCACGAGGTAGACGACAA
>JADFXJ010000143.1 GCA_015233615.1 Nitrospirota bacterium | reverse complement strand
AATCAAAGGGATACCTTTAGCAGAGGCAAGACGGCTACTTGGCTTATGAGTTAGAAATCTTACCAAAGGCATTAAAGAAGCTTTCCGAGCTTGACCCGTCAATAGCCAAAAGGATTTTCGATAAATTAGAACGGCTTTCCCAAAACATAGAAAGCTTAAACCCATTGCCTAGGCGGTGATTTAGCGGGCTTTTATAAGCTATACATAGGCGTTTGCAGAGCCATTTACAACATAGACCACGAGAACAAAATCATAAGCGTTCACAATGTTGGACACCGTAAAAACGTTTACGATTGATTTCGATCAACCTTCCTAAGAGCCTTACCCTCAACCTTCCTTCTTTCGTCATGGCTGCCATAGCCTCTACAGAGCGCCGGGCAGCCATGTACCGGGGCCAGGGTGTCGGTATACGATATATTTCTTGTAATGCCGGGTAAATGTATCTTATCTGTACCCTGTCAAGTTGTATAATAGTGCCATTAAATCAAAAAGAGGTAAAGAGATGATACCGGAGGATATAGATAATCCGTTATCAACACAGTTAATGCGCTTTAATGATAACGGCGATGTCACGGTAACGGATAATCTTACAGGCTTGATGTGGACAAAGGACGCGAACATTTATAAGCATCATTATCCTACTAAAATAGCATGGCTTGATTGGCAACATGCGATTGATTATATAGCAGGCTTAAATACTGGTTCAGGGACTTATGGCTATACTGATTGGAGATTACCAAGCAGGAAAGAACTTAGAAGCTTATGGGAGGTTCAAAATCGCTTTAAACATTGATAAATCAAGGATGTACAAAAATCCTATAACAGATTTCCCCTGAAAATGCAATTTTACCCAATGTCACGACCCTAACGGCATGCGAAGCCCCGTCTTTCCTGAAGGCAGGCAAGGCCAACATTAGACAAAACGATGAACGGTCACGGCTTTCACCCCATGCCGGCTTGACATGTATAGACATTTTGTCTACAATGTGTTATGTTTGAGGGGATAAAGCAAAACGGCAAAAGAACCTCGATAAACATCGCCTCGACTTTCGGGATGCGAGGCTGATGTTTGACAGCACGAAAAGCGGTTCAAGGGATAAATAAATTTTTGGCGGATGGGTTTTTGATGCGCCCCAGCGTAAGCACCTTACCGGCCTTGAGATCGAAAAACTTATGGCGGCCACCAAAGGGAAGCGGAACGAAGGCCGTGACCGTTGCCTTTTGCTTCTCAAACGCACCCCTGTGATCCGATGAATTGAAGGCGGTCAAGTTATAGCTTGCGATCCGCACTAAAATGAAGCCGAATTCGGAAACGTTTTTCAAACGTCAAAATAGGACATTCTTATCTTGGTTAAAATAGGACATTTCTTTTTTGGTATAACAGTTTTCGGCCGCACCTTGAAATTTCCGCAGTAAATGAGTTATATTAATAGACCTATCGGCATTGGCGAATAATTTAGAGGAACGCTGAAGCCACCCAAAGCCACAGAGTCGTTGTTTATGGTTAAAGCTATATTTATTTTGTTAACTGCACGGATAGCTAAACGGAGAGACAGGCATGTTGGCAATTAACTATGATTGTTTACCCGAAGGACCGTTAAGTGGGCTAAGCCAAAAGGCTTATTCAACCTGCATTACCTTTAATAATTTCCATCCGTGTTACGTCCATGTCGATTAGAATCGAACGGGACGCTGCGAATCGAAAGGAAATGCCGGAACTCTCCGGCGAATCCATGGAAGAGTTGCAGATTATATACGACGGCATGACGGATGGCGTACTCATCGCCTGTCTGGAAACCGGTAAGCCTCTCCGGATGAACTCCCCTATATGCCGGATGTTCGGATACGAGGAGGAGGAACTGATGACCTTGCCCATCACCGACATTTATCTGGCCGAGATGCGCAACAAGATGATGGAAAGGTTTGTACCGGATGCAACGGGAAACGAGATCCGGCAACACGATGTTCCATGCCTTCGCAAAAACGGTACCGTGTTTTACGCCGACGTCGTCGCAAAGGCTGTCATCTTCAGGGGTGCACCCGCGATAGTGGGCTTTTTCCGGGACGTAACCGCGCGCAAGAAGCTCGAAGAGGAGCTGGTGAGGCAGAGTGAGCGGCTTGAGGATGCCGTCATCGAGCGTACGCTCGATCTCAGAGAAAAAGAGGAACTTCTTCGTTCGTACATAGAGACCGCCGGTTCCGTCATCGTAACCCTTTCCCTGGACAACGGCATAATCGAGTTCAACAGGGAGGCCGAGCAAATATACGGCATAAAGAGAACGTATGCCATCGGGAAGGATTACCGCGAGTTTTTCGTACCAAAAGCGAAAAGACGCGAGTTCGACCGTATAATAGCCTCGGTGCTGTCGGGCAACCCGCTTAGAAACTTCGAGAGCGACGTCGTTACTACATCGGGAGATAAGCAAGTGATCCTATGGAACGCAGACAGGGTCGTCAACGCCCGTGGCGAGATTGTCGGCGTAATATCCGTGGGCCAGAACATTACGAAACGGAAGCTTGCCGAAGAGTCTCTCAGGGAAAGCGAGGAGCGCTTCAGGAGTGCCATCGAGGAGGCTCCCTTCCCGGTCATGATATACGCCGAAGACGGGGAAGTAATAATGATTAGCAAAACCTTCACCGAGCTTACCGGCTATTCTCTTGAAGAGATGCCAACCCTTAGCGAATGGATGCAAAAAGCCAGCGGTGAGAAATTCCCCGCGATTAAGCAAAACCCGGCACAACTATACTTTATAAACGGAAAGGTCGACGAAGGGGAATACATGGTGAGGACCAGCAAAGGTGTGGCTCTGGTATGGCACGTAAGTTCATCCCCCCTTGGCAGACTCGGTGACGGCAGGCGGCTGTCCATAAGCATGGCCAATGACGTAACCGTAAGGAAGATGATGGAAGAGGAACTAAAGGCCTCCCTTGCCGAAAAGGATATTCTCCTCAGGGAAATTCACCACAGGGTAAAGAACAACATGCAGGTTATCCTGAGTCTGATAGGCCTTCAGGAGAAATTCAACGAGGACGCAACCTTCATAAACATGTTGAAAGAGAGTCAGAACCGCATAAAGTCTATGTCTCTCGTACACGAGAAGCTCTATAGCACGAAGAACCTCGACAAGATAGACTTTCACGACTACGTGACGAGACTCGCCGGCGAGCTCTTCGCCGCCTTCGGCGTATACGATTGCGCTATTGGCCTGAACGTGGATATAAGCGGCGTTTATCTCTCCATAGATACGGCCATACCCTGCGGGCTGATTATAAACGAGATAATCTCCAATTCGCTCAAGCACGCGTTTAAGAATTCCGGTAAGGACGCCTGCGGCAAGGACGCTACTGGTAATGTCGCCGGTATAGCCGGTAGTCTTTACGTTTCGGCACATAACCTTGGCAATGGCGATATCGAGATTTTAATAGGCGACGATGGTACGGGTTTTAAAGACGGTCTCGACGTGGCGGGCACTAAATCCCTGGGCCTGCACATTGTGAACCTGCTGGTTAAGCAGTTGAGGGGTACTATAGAGTGCGACAACAAAAAAGGCACACACTACACTATAAGGTTCGGCATATAGTAATGAAAGCTTCGGCATATGTAATGAAAGTTAGGCATATAGTAACGGCAAACACGGGTTGCACTGTAGAAGCCGGGAGGTAAACAATGGAAAAAACGAGAATAATGGTTGTCGAAGACGAAAGCCTGACTGGCGCTTACATAGAAATGAACCTCGAAAACCTGGGCTACTTTGTGACCAGTGTCGAGCTATCCGGTAAGGAAGCCATCGACAGAGCGCAGTCGCAGAGGCCGGATCTGGTGCTGATGGATATAACGCTTCAGGGAGACATCGACGGCATAGAGGCTGCCCACGTCATAGGAACGGATCTCAACATACCCGTTGTTTACATAACGGCCAACTCCGACGAAAAGACGCTCGAACGGGCAAAGGTTACCGAACCATACGGTTATATAGTCAAGCCCTTCGGCACGCGTGAGCTGCAGTCCAACATAGAGATGGCCCTCTACAGGCACAAGATGGAAAAAAAGCTAAAGGACCTCGCCCACAACGATTCCCTCACGGGCCTTCCCAATCGCACCCTGTTTATGGAGAGGCTCAATAACTTGCTTCTTATGCAGAGTCGGGGTAACAACGCCTTCGCCCTTGGCTACATAGACCTGGATGGGTTTAAAAATATAAACGACACCATGGGGCACGACACGGGAGACCTGCTCCTTCAGGAGGTAGCCGAAAGGCTTAAGGGCTGCATCAGGGGTTCCGACACGGTTAGCCGCCTCGGCGGAGACGAGTTCACCGTCCTTATCAGAAACTTGCACTCTGCCCAGGGAGCCGTCCATACCGCAGAAAAGATCGTTCATGCCCTATCCAGACCGTTTCTGATCGGCCTGTACAACTGTAGCATCAGCGCCAGCGTGGGACTCAGTCTTTACCCGGCCAACGGCACCGATGCCGAAACGCTTCTAAAAAAGGCGGACATGGCCATGTACATGGCGAAAAAAAGCGGCAAAAACTGCTATCGACTCTATTCAGATGAATTATGTGAAGACACCCGATAGACTTATCACACATAGTGCGGTATAGCAAATCATGGAGGTGAACATGGATTACACAATCCTAATAGGGGGAGAGGCGGGCCAGGGTCTTCAGACTATAGGCGGTGCCCTGTCAAAACTGTTGTCACGCGCCGGGTACCACGTATTTTCTCATCAGGACTACATGTCCCGCGTCAGGGGCGGACACAATCTTTACCAGATAAGGTTTGCCGACAGAGAGATAACCTCACCCAGGTCCAAGGCGGACATTCTGGTAGCCCTTGACCTTAAGACCATCGAACTGCACAAGGGAGAGCTTACGGAAAGCGGCATAATAGTCTACGACGCCGACTTCATTAAGAAGACTTTCGACTCACCCGAGTACCTTCACGTACCATTCGACAAGATAGCGGTCGAGTCGGGCGGCAGCAAGATAATGTCCAACACCGCCGCGGTAGGCGCGGTACTGGGTATGATAGGTATGGAGTTGACCGTGTTTGAGGACATTGTCCGGAAAGCCTTCAGGAAAAAAGGGCAGGAGGTAATCGATAAAAACCTGGCTACGGCCAGGGCCGGCCATGATTTCGCTACGAGGGAGTGCAGGCGATGCAGTTTCGTCGTGCCAAAAACCGCCAACTCCGGCTACATGCTGATAAACGGTGCGGATGCCATAGGCCTCGGCGCCCTTATGAGCGGCTGCAAGTTCTACTGCGGCTACCCCATGACCCCTTCCACCGGTATACTCAACTACATGGGCTCCAAAGCCATCGAATACGGCGTGATGGTCGAGCAGACGGAGGACGAGATATGCGCCATAAACATGGCACTCGGTGCGTCCTTTGCCGGCGTGAGGGCGATGACGGGCAGTGCCGGCGGAGGGTTTGCCTTAATGGTTGAAGGCCTCTCGCTCGCAGGCATGGTCGAGCTGCCGATTGTGATAGCCGTCATGCAGCGCCCGGGACCAGCCACGGGACTTCCTACCAGGACCGAGCAGGGCGACCTGCTTTTTACCCTATACGCGGGCCACGGCGAGTTCCCCCGTGCCGTCTTTGCCCCGGGAACGCCCGAACAAGCCTTTTACCTGACCAACAAGGCCTTCGACATAGCCGAAAAATACCAGATACCCTCATTCATAATCGCCGACCAATATCTGGTAGACACCGAGTGGACCTTTGTCGGATTCGACACCAAAAAGCTCCTGTACAACGACTACAGGCTCAGCGGGGACGCACTCGGAAAGACCGGCGAATATAAACGCTACGCATATTCGGAAAACGGCGTATCCCCTCTGGCCGTTCCCGGCCTCTCCAAACACCTTGTCGTCGTGGATAGCGACGAGCACGACGAGGAAGGCCACATGATAGAAGACGGCGAGACCCGCAACAGGATGGTGGAAAAGAGGCTGTTTCAAAAGTTCCCCCTCATAAGGAACGAGATTTCCCCGCCGGAGTATGTTGGCCCGCCCAACCCGGAGATCGTCGTTGCGGGATGGGGCTCGACGTATGGCGTAATAAAAGAAGCCGTCGGCATTCTGAAAGATAAATATAAGATCGGCATGCTCCACTTCAGCGAGTTGTATCCGTTTCCGGGCACCGAAAAATTCGATTTTATGAGTCTGCTTTTCGAGGCCAAACTTACCATCTGCGTGGAAAACAACGCAACCGGACAGTTCGAGACCCTGGTAAAGGCAAGCACCGGATACGGATTTGGCGTCTCCATTCGTAAATACGATGGCAGACAGTTCATATTAGACGAACTTATAGGAGAATTAGATGGCTACGCTAACAGACTATAAAGGACAGGTGCCGGCATGGTGTCCGGGATGCGGTGACTTCGGCATATTGAACGCGTTAAAGGCCACGCTGGTGGAGATGAATATAGAGCCCCACGAGGTCGTCCTGGTCTCGGGCATAGGGCAGGCTGCAAAGCTGCCCCATTATGCCAAAGGAAACACCTTCAACGGCCTTCACGGCAGGGC
Organism: Nitrospirota bacterium; assembly: GCA_015233615.1. Classification (GTDB taxonomy): domain Bacteria; phylum Nitrospirota; class Thermodesulfovibrionia; order Thermodesulfovibrionales; family Magnetobacteriaceae; genus JADFXJ01. Next base: position 2,565 of record JADFXJ010000143.1, on the reverse strand, counting down.
ACTGCCCCCGGCCACCGGCATAAAATTGGTGAACCACAATTTGCACGTTATCGTAACCACCGGAGACGGCGACTGTTACGGAGAGGGCGGCAACCACCTCATGCACGCTATAAGAAGAAACGTAAATATAAAGGTTTTCGTCCACGACAACCAGATATACGGCCTGACCAAGGGCCAGGCCTCCCCCACCACCCTGGAAGGTACCCTCAGTAAAACGCAGCCCTTCGGCGTACACGCGAACCCGTTCAATCCTATAGCCGTAGCCATAGCCCTGGATTGCAGCTTCGTGGCCCGGGCCTATACGGCGGAGCCGGAGTTGCTGAAATCCGTCATGAAAGAGGCCATAAACCACAAGGGCTTCGCTCTGGTGGACATACTCCAGCCCTGCGTTACTTTCAACAAGGTAAACACTTACAAATGGTATCAGGAACGGTGCTACCACATCGACAAAGCCTATAATCCCTACGACCGGGTCGAAGCCTTTAAGTTATCTCTCGAACCCTTTACCGAAAAGATAGCCTTAGGGGTAATCTACAAGCACGATAAACCGGCGTTCGAAGATTATATATCGATCATAAAGGACACGCCGCTTGTGAAGCAGCCTTTTCAGTTGGAAAAGATGGAGAAAGAACTCCTAAACTTCTACTAAACGCAAGCCGTGGATAGACTGCCGAGACTTGCCCGGAACGAAGAAACGGATAAACGTACGGAGCGTCCCCCACGCCGGGGTAGGGAAGGGGTGCTTTGTGTCGAACTCTTGACAGGCACTATACCAGCGGCCAGGTTGCCGGAAAAAAGCCAGAGCCTGCTTCCGTACTTTGACGTTACCGTGAGCTTAGGGGTTGCTCCCTTGACATCTTCTCCCAATTAAGCGTTATGAATATGCGGTACTGGTGACATCTCTTCAGGATGAAATATTAACTATTGCCCAACTCTATTGTGATCGTGCCGACATGGAAAATTGCTTTGACGAGTTGAAAAACCAGTGGGGCTGGGGAGGCTACACTACGCAAGACATTAACCCTACAACGACATAATTATCAATTTAGGTAGACAAACGATAGCATAATCTGCGATAATGTATAAAAAGGGGGTAGATTATGCAACCACAAAAAACAAGGTGCGGTCTAAAAGGTGTCATAACAAGTTGCAGTCATGAGCGTAATAAAAGTACAAGAGATTAGGAGGGGAAAGCCTTCCCCTCGCTTCGGCCGCAAAGGGCGCGTCCTTACGCTACCCCTTCTACGGAGGAGTGCCCCCATAACGCCCCCCAAGGACTGCAAGCGATAATCTCACATTAATCTTGATTGCCACTTTTTATCAGACCAAAATGTATAAATTCCGATATCCGGCATAAATTATGGGCACACTTCGGGAGGAATCTGGTATAATGAATGACGATGAGTGGATTGTTATCGAATAAACCAGAAACAACAAGATCACTCCAAGCCGAGCCTTGCCGCCGCTGATCAGGTACTTCTTCATCATAACCACCCTTTTAGCGGTGCTCGTGGGGCCTGCCATAGGTGGAAACACTAAAGCCGAGCACGCCAAAGCTGAAAACGCCAAAGCCGATAACGAATGGGTCTTCCCCCGTGAGGACAAACGCTTTAGCGCCACTTTCGGCGAGATCTCCACGTCTCTGGTCTTCGGAGATATCGACGGAGACGGCAAGACGGACGTTGTCTACGGCACCTCTAATGGGTATATTTTCGCCGTCAAATTGGGGGAAAACCACTACCGCCACATTCGGGTAGGCCAATCCGTCAAGGTTACCCCCATCCTCATCGACTTCGACAGGAAGGGCCACCCCGATATACTCGCCTTTGGGCGGGACGCCGACCTCGACGAACCTGCAAAGAAGAGCAGACTGTTTGTCATCGACGGCGAAACGTTCGCTAAAAAAGCGGACATCGTGTTGGACGGCAGCATAGTATCCCCCCCGGCACTGGCCGACTTCAACGGCGACGGCAAAGTGGACGTACTGGTTGCCGCCAGGGGACTCGTACTAGTTGACGGAGCCTTCGAAAAAAGCGGGAGCCTGCACCTCTTTCCCACCAACGGGGTATCGTATGCGTCCCCGGTCGTCGAAGATTTTAACGACGACGGCATCTACGACTTCATGTACGTCCATACGGAAAAAAACGTTCCGTACCTGGATGTCTATCTCTCGACGGGTGAAAATTTCGAATACGAAAAACTCACTTTCCGCTTGAAACACGAGGTTCGCGTTACCCCCACTCTCATAAAGCAGAAAGAAGGCGAAACAATCGTCTGGAAATTGATAGCGCCAACTATAAATAATCGCATCGATTTTTACAACCTCTCCTGGAACGAAAAGAAAGGCGAGATGTCACTCCAGCTCGAAAAACAATACGGTACAAACGACTACAAATTCACCGCCCAACTTCCAGCTCTGTGGACGAAAGGCAGGGTGCCGGTCCTCTACCTCAGTCAGCCCGGTAAAAAAGACGCATCCCAATCAAATGCCGTTAACGCAGTTATAAATACCACCTTAAATGCTTTCACCGGCGAGTCGCTATCCATGGTATACGCGGACAAGGC
>JADFXJ010000218.1 GCA_015233615.1 Nitrospirota bacterium | reverse complement strand
CGGCCCCATCTATGAAGGCCTGCCTTAACTCCGGGCAATAAGGAGAGGTAAAGTCAACGTGATACACCTTGTCTTTATCGTAAAAGCTGGACTCCCTGTTGTGCGTCATATCGATAATTTGGTCGGCTACGGCTACGTCGCCGGGGGTTAATAGCCTGTTGATACCACCCACGGCCCCGGTAGAGAGAATCCTGGATACGCCGAGTTGTTTGAATCCCCACAGGTTTGCCCTGTAGTTCACTTGGGCGGGGGCGATAGAATGTCCGCTGCCGTGGCGCGGTAGAAAAACCACCTCCCTGTCCATAACGCGTATTACTCTGTATACGTCAGAAGGAGTTCCGTAAGGTGTGTCCAGAGGGATTTCTTTGACGAGTTCTATCCCCGGTATATCGTAAACGCCGCTACCGCCTATTATTCCGATGGTGTACATAATCGAACCTCCTGAAACTTTTTCTCCAACTAATGTATAATAGATGAAACTTCCGGAAAACATAAAGAATATTTTAACGAGCCGTTTAACGAAGGATAACTTATAAAATGAGGGTAACTTATAAAATAAGGAGACAGCGCGATGATAAGCGAACAATTACTGGGTGAGTGCCTGGGTGTTGCATTGTCTGCGGGAGGGGATTTTGGCGACGTATTTTATGAGACTACCATGCCCCTGGCTATTCAGATGGAAGACGGAAAAGTCGAGAAATACATTACCGGCTTAGACTCGGGTGTCGGTATAAGGGTCGTTTACGGCGGCAATACCGCTTACGGATATACTAACGACTTAGACGCCGTCTCGCTTCTGGGCACGGCACGAACGGTGAGTAATGAGGCGCTTTCGGCGGCAAAAGGGGCACGGGTTTACGGAGAAATCAATCTTACGAAGAAAATGCCGGCCAATGAGGCACTTATGGATTTCAAGTATGCCATAATGCCGGACGCCGTACCCTCTCAGGACAAGATTGCCCTTATGCGCAAAGCCGACAAGGCGGCCAGGAAGTTCGGGACGAGGATAAAGCAGGTTAACGTTGTATACAGCGAGAGCTTGCAGCGGGTTGTCATTGCCACTAACGATACGCTTTCAGCGGGGACTCTGTGCGAGGACGAGCGTCTTTATACCGTATTTAGCGTAAACGTTGTGGCTGAAGAAAATGGTTGCATACAGACCGGTTACGAAACCATAGGTGGACTTGCCGGATTTGAGATTTTGTCGGAGGAAAACGTCGAAGCTCTTGCCGTAAAAGCAGCCGACAGGGCGATTAGGATGCTTTCGGCCCCTTACGTCAAAGGCGGGCGCATGGCCGTGGTGATATCGTCGGAAGCCGGTGGCACGATGGTTCACGAAGCTATCGGGCATGGTCTGGAAGCGGATCTGGCGGGAGAACATTTATCGGTCTATTCGGGTAAAATGGGTGAAACGGTGGCCTCTCCACTCATTACGGTTATCGATGACGGCACGATTCGGGGCAAACGGGGTTCCTTCAGGTTTGACGACGAAGGTACACCATCGGGTAAAAACGTCCTCGTCAGCCAGGGGGTGCTCACCGGATACATGTACGATAGAATCAATGCAATGAAAGACGGTGCCGGACTTACCGGAAACGGAAGACGGGAGTCGTATCGCAGCCGTCCTATTCCCAGAATGACCAACACGTGCCTTGCTCCCGGCAAATCGTCCGCCGGGGAGATACTCAGGGTTACGCCCGATGGCCTGTTCGTCAGGAAAATGGGAGGCGGACAGGTAAACACCGCTACCGGAGATTTCGTATTTGACGTGCAGGAGGCATACATTATAAAAAACGGTACATTAGGCGACCCTGTAAGGGGTGCCACGTTGTGCGGAAACGGTCCTAATGTGCTGGGTTCTATCGATATGATAGCCGACGACCTGGGTTTTTCTATCGGAACGTGCGGAAAGGACGGCCAGGGTGTACCCGTGGCCGATGCAATGCCGACTTTAAGGATACCGGAGATCGTTGTCGGCGGAAAAGGTTAGAAACAATCAAAAGTTACTTTTGAGTAATTTTTAAGATTGGATATGTTAAAATAGTGCATTATTATAATGACAATCGAGTGACAGAGATAGAGTGGTAGACAATAGGAAAAGGATTCTCGTCGTAGAGGACGAGTGGATAATTGCGATGAACCTGAAGGAGATGCTCGAATC
>JADFXJ010000142.1:8786-9253 GCA_015233615.1 Nitrospirota bacterium | reverse complement strand
CAAGAACCATAGAGGAGTTCAGGAACTTTTTTAAGCCTTCCATCGAAAAGGAAATCTGCGATCTCGTTGGAGTCACCTTTGGGGTCTTTTCCATGCTCTCGGCTCAGCTTAAGACAAACTCCATATCTTACGGCGTCACCTGCCATACCCATAACGTGACGTTCGGAAGTATTGACGAAGCAATACCCTGTGACGCCACATTAATAATGACCTATAAGAACCAGTTAGCCCATGTTATACTTAATATTATAAGTAATTCCAGGGACGCGATTATCCATAGAAGACGTACAGGAACGCTTGGCGTAAACGAAGAGGGCACGATAAGCGTCGATTGTTACAAGGAAGAGGAGACAATGAAACTATCGATAAGTGACAATGGAGGCGGCATCCCGGAAAAAATATTGGATAAGATCTTCGAGCCTTACTTCACCACCAAATCGGAAATCGAAGGAACGGGCATAGGACTT
>JADFXJ010000142.1:7039-8435 GCA_015233615.1 Nitrospirota bacterium | reverse complement strand
CATCCAGCCGGAGGGCCTTGGCTGGCTGCTGACGATAGTTAAGTTGATAAAGGACGCCGGTTTGCCGAAAATCATAATTCGCAGGCCAAACAGGATTATCAGGGATACCCTGCTGCTGGCAAACATACAAAGAATGTTTGAGATAGAGGAGTAAACAATCGACGCTCCCCATGGCTAAAGCCGGGGGCCCTGGCCGCCTGGGCGGCAATATTATAATTTCGGCACGTTTGATAAGGAGACACCCCGATGGAAGCGAAGTCATACCCCAGGCTCATCAAGCGCCTCAGGCGCATTAGCCCGCTATTTATAACGTATACGATAATGTATACGATAACGTGTGCGTTTATATTTTATTTCGGAGTATATGAGGCACGCGGCGGGCAAGATTCCATTGGAGAGGAATTGCGGCCCGAGGATTCCGGCAATACCCCCCTCACCCCCCGACAATCCCCCCTCACGGGGGATAGCGGGGGTGCGGCTGACGACTCTGCAAACGGCTCTGAGTCCGCCGCTGCCGCCGCCGCAACGGAGGGAGGAAGCGACGACGTGCGGCAGTATACGGTGGTAAAGGGGGATACCATATACAAGCTGTGCGTAAAGCACTATACAACTTGCAAGAGCAGGGAGTTGGAATTAATAAAAGAGTACAACCCGGCTTTAACGAACATCGATCACATACAAGTCGGCCAGGTGATACGGTTTCCCGTGGTTACGCCTGAAACGGACGCGAATGCCAAAAAAGAGCGCGAGCGTCAAAAAGAGGCCGTAAGAGATACAGCAAAAGAGGGCGCAAAAGAGCATGGTTTGGAGCAGGCTTCCATTACACGCGAATCGCGGGGGGCAGCCCGGGCTTATGGAGGCGCTTATGGAGGCGCTTCGTTGTGCAGAAATTACGATCGGTATCCAAACCGCCTTGACGGCAGTATCGACAGGGTGGAGTGGCTAAGTGCCGGCAGGGCCCGCGTGTATGGACATATAAACGTCCCGGCGGAAAGCAGCGGTGGAGAATATAAATTCTACGTGTCGGTTCCCGGCGACCTTGATTACGAACAGCCGATGGTATTAGGGAAGGACGGCGCGTTTAGCTCGGATATAACGGTTGGGCGTGCCGGGAAGGACTATGGAGTGGATTTTGGCCTGAAGCTTGCGAAAGTTTACGGGGACATTGTCGTATCGGATATTACCAGGCATATAGTCAAAGATCCATCGAAAACGGGCGTCGAATATTTCAAAGCCGAAAGCTTATCAGGCTCATCAGGCGCGCGCTCTTTCACGGGGCAGGGCGGCGTGGCCGAATGGGTCAGGATGCAAAGCCTGGACGCCGGGCTCTCGGATAATCCGTCATTCAAGGTAAAAGACGGGATTTTCGTAAAGAACTACCGTTACATCTCGGCAA
>JADFXJ010000142.1:6410-6821 GCA_015233615.1 Nitrospirota bacterium | reverse complement strand
CTGGCAATGCTGCGCGTCGCCACGCACAAAGGCGACTACGACGATACCATCATCACGCTGTTCAGGAAGTACTTCCTTCCATTGCAGGACGCCGCAACCGGTCTTGTAAGAGGAGGATACCGCGGCAGCGGGGACGGTTATGGCTCCGGCAATTCCATGACTCCCATACAATGGGCTTCGACGGAGCACAACGTAGACCTTTTTCAATCTCTCGTGTTGCTGGGTAAGACCTTCAGGGATGACAATGCCAAGGAATTTTCCGCCATGTACGAAAAAATAGGCCGTGGTCTCGATAAGTACATGTGGGATGACTCATACGGCACCTTCAACCGGGGCTACAGGTTCGAAAAAGGCGCAGACGAAGCGAAGGCGCTCGATTGTGCTTCGTGGGGGGTGCTCTACCTTGTCAAG
>JADFXJ010000142.1:0-6005 GCA_015233615.1 Nitrospirota bacterium | reverse complement strand
CCGAGGAGTTGTCCGCTTTATCGTGGTATAGTTATGCTCTTTTTGTCAAATCCGATCAACAAAAGCCTGCGGCGGACCCGGGCGTGCGGAAAATCAGAACTTTGATACCGTGGTGAACGACTCCGGGTTTTGTGACGGAAACTTAAGGTTGCCGTTTATCGGGGAGACCGATTTAGTCAACGCCTGCGAAAGGGTGCGCGGCATATCTTTCGGAAAGGCGGGATTGTCCGGTTACACTTCGTTATGGTAATTTTCTGTAACGGAGTTTGGGGGCAGATAAATATCTTGACAGTAGTGTGCGGTTTGTGTTTCCATAGATATGGATTGTTTTTGCGCCCCCTGCACGGGGCGTGGATTGAAACGTAAATATACAGTGGAAAGGAGGTGGAAATTATGTTTAGAATCAGGATGTCGTTATTAATTGTATTGTTGGTTTTACTTCAGGTTTCGGGCGTTAGCGTGGTAAATGTTTTTGCCGAAGACGTCCCGGGTGGCAGCGGCGATGGTAGTTCCGGCTCTACTTCCCATCAGGCACCGGATCCCTCGCAGCGTTACCTGACCGTGTTGAAGGACCAGATAGTAAGAGGAGAGGCGATTGACACACAGAATCCTATGGTTGAGGTGGTCAACAACACGAACCAAAGCATGGCGATCAAGTTGCACGGTAAAAGTATGTATTCGTTTTCAATGTCTCCAAATTCCAAAAACGTTATGATCTTTGCACCCGGTACATACCAGTACGAGGCTCAGATACCCGGGTTCCCGCCTTTTTCGGGAGTTGGGACTTTTGACGAGAGTACAAGATATACGTGGACGTTTAATTACGCGAACAAATAGCGTTGCAAAAGAGTACGAACGGCGGATGAATAACTAATAATAAATAGCGCGCAAGCAGCGTACAAACAGCGCATGAACAGCGCAAAAAGAGAGGTAAATGACGATGAAGAAAGGATTCTTTTTTTATGCCGGCGTGGCAGGCGGGTTGTTGATGATGCTCAGTTCCGCCGCTTGCAACGAGGTTGCTCCTCCGGTTGCGACGACTAATACAACTATCATCAAGGAGTCTACGGTGGTAGCGGCTCCCGTCGTTACGGATTCGCACACGATTTATTACGACACTTTCAATCCGGACGACGGAGAATTGAGAAACCTGTGGGTTAACAACGGAAAAGGCCATTGGATATGGCAAAGAGGATGGTTGTTTAAAGCAGACCAGCGACGATCCAAGGGCTCTCAATACGCTGACCTATGTGAGGACTCCCCAGATGGCCGACGGCATCATAGAGACGAAGGCACGCATGGGTTATGATGCCTCTATGTACGTCTCTCAGAAAGATTACATGCTGTATGTGGGAACGGGGATAGTGTTCAGGCTTGTCGACGAAAATAACTACTACATGTTCAGATTAGCCGGAGAAGAGGGTGTGGTGTTAGGCAAGATGGTTGACGGTAATTGGACCGATCTCAAAAATCCCAGACGGGTGGATTTTCTTGAAGGCGGCAGAATCAGGACAAACACGTGGTATTCTCTGAAAGTGTCAGTCCATGGCAATACGATCAAGTGTTATATTAATGACAACCCCGTGATTAATACTCAGGACTCTACTTTTTCGATAGGCAAGTTCGGGGTGACAACCTTTAAGACTATGGCCGATTTCGAATATCTCAGGGTAACCGAGCGGTAGCAGGCACTGCACATAATTGTCTTGAACTGTGATTAATAATGATTAAATGAAAACTATGATAAAAACAAATATACGTTTTCCGGATTATGAATCATAGTGACCCCCCCCGACAATCCCCCCTCACGGGGGGTGAGGGCTGTGGTCAGGAAATCATTTAACACAGTTCAGGCATCTGATGAATAGTTACGAACAAATGAATAAACAAACGATAACGTGTTTACGATAATAGGGATAGCCGTCGTAATAGCTCTTGTAGTGGCGATTGTCATTGTGCTTATAAGGCCTGACAAGGGATCGTCTTTATCCCTGGAAATCCCCGTGGCGCCGCTGGACGATGACATGGTTACCATCAGGATAATTACCGCGGATAAAAATCTGACGGCGTCCCCGGTCGATGGTGCCAGGCAGAAACAGTTGCCCGGCTATTTTGAGGTAACCGGCGGGCTTAGCGGCGCAATGGGGAAGAAACTCTTCATTACGGGCTCTTATACGAAAATAGGACGGGAAGAGACGGGAAAAGACAAGAGCAGGGGATGGATTACCTTTCCATCGACGACCAAAACCATCAGCAGACACCAGGCTGACCTGGTGTACGAAAGGGAAGGATACAGCCTGGCAAACGTCTCGGGTGTCAATCCAACCATGGTCAACGGCAAGGCGATGAAAGACAATGAAACCCTACGGCTGAAGGATGGCGACAGAATCGCTTTCAGCGAAGTAGAGGTCACTTACAGAAGCACAGGCGGAGGCGGGCGGCAAGGAAAGGTCTAAAGAATCGATCCACGAAGAAGGAACACGAAGAAAGACACGAAAAAACCATATTCGTCATTCCGGGCAAGTCCCGGAATCTAGTTCCTTTCGTGATCCTTCGTGGCTCACTCCCTTAATCCCTTAGAGAGACCCTTAATGGAACATCTTACATTAGCCATATCGATTCTCTTCGCCGGTTATTACGTTATAAACGTTTTATTGATGCTGGCCGGCATTGTAGCCATAAAAGGGGAGCTCGGCACCAGGCCCGAAACGAGTGCATCCAGGCTTTTACCGATAACGGTAATAATACCGGCGTACAACGAAGAGGATACCATAGTTTCGACAATCAGGGTACTGGCTGCGCAAAAGTATCCTTTTTTGGATATTATCGTCGTTAACGACGGCTCCGGGGACGGCACCCTGCGGGAACTGGTAAGAGCCTTCTCGCTCGTGCAGGAGACCGTCCGGTTCAGGCAGTATATAACGACGGCAGGCATACGGGGCTGCTACAGATCCGCTGCGATGCCGTCACTACAGGTAATCGATAAAGACAACGGCGGCAAGGCCGATGCTATTAACGCGGGGCTCAATCTTGCCGGCAGCGAGTTGGTCTGTATTCTGGACGCGGACGTTATACCGGAAAAACACGCCATGTTGTACATGGTGCAGCCGTTTGTTCAAAAGCCCGGTGAAAACGTTCTGGTTACCGGCGGCAACGTGCGTATTCACCACGGCAGCAGCGTCCCCATGGGTACCATCGAATATCTGTCTACCCCGAAAAAGTGGATCTACCTGTTGCAGATTCTCGAATATATAAGGTCATTTTCATTATTCAGGCTGGGTTGGAGCGCCATAAACTCCGTGCCGCTCGTCTCGGGGGCCGCCGGAATGTTCAGGCGAGTTGAGTTGCTGCGCCTTGGGGGTTTTCAAAAGTTTTCGAAGGGCGAGGACATGGAAATAATCATGCGCCTCCACGAATACTACCTGAGGGCAAATAAGCCTTATCGAATCATCCAGCTCGTACGGCCGGTTATTTTCACCGGAGCGCCATCGAGTATCAAGGAATTGGCCGGCCAGAGAAAGAGGTGGCAAGTCGGCCTTTTATCGACTTTGAGGGTGTACAAGCACCTGATCTTCAATAGAAAATTCAAAGCGATCGGTATACTGGTACTGCCGTATTTCCTGATATTCGAAGCACTGTCCCCGTTCATAGAGATGGGGAGCTACCTGGCTTTAGGCCTTGCGTCGATGGCGAAGTTGATGTCTTTCGAGTATTGGCTGGTCTTCATATTTACAATCATCGGAGGAGGAGCGTTGAATAACCTCTGCGCCATAGTCAGCGAGTCGCATTACCTGAGATTGTACACCAGGAGGATAGACCTGGTGAAGCTCATGGCGATAGGAGTACTCGAGCCCTTCGGTTACCATCAGCTCAACCAGCTATGGAAGATACAGGCCACGTTCACCTACTTGTCGAAAACCCACCTCAAGTCCACGTGGCAACCACCCAAACGGGAAGGTGACGAATAAAGGAGTCGCTTGGGGAATCCGTCTTTGTCCTTGCCCGTTCCTTGCCACTGCCCTTTCCGTCCTTGCCCTTATCGTAATTCCGCACCCTTGCTGTTATTCCAACTTCTTACCGTCATCCACCCCATCGTCGTCATTCCGGCTTGACCGGAATCGCCTTTATCCTTGTCCTTATCCGTTCCTTTGTTGTCATTGTCGCCCCGTGTTTGTTCAGGCCAGGGGTATGCTCTATTCAAGCCAGAGAGCACGCTTTGCAGGAAGGACGACAAAGGAAAAGACAAGAACAACAAGGGCAAGGACAGAAAGAGCAAGGGCGATTCCGGTCAAGCCGGAATGACGATGAGGGTGGGGTTGACGCAACGAGGTTGGGATATCAGCAAAGGTGGGCATGACGACAAGGACAGGACAACAACAGACTGAAGACCCGAAAATCCCGCGAATTATGCTGACGGCTCGGCTGACGGCTCTCTTTCCTGAATGCGTCATATCGATGTTGACACGACACTATCCGGAATGACGGAATGTGTAGCCTAAGTGGTTATAGCAATTTTATCTCTGCTTCTTCCCCGTATTTCAAGGATAAAGTGGCAATTTCTATGTGCGAAAGTTAAGTTCATGACATTGTGACTAAATAGCTTAAAAGTGTTACACTAAGACATATGGAAAGACTGTCGGTAAAAAAGCTTACGGCCCTTTCGCCGGGCCACCTGTTGTGGATTTGCGTAATTTCGTCGGAAGTTCTCGCCATGATCATATCATCCGCAATGGACATGATATTGAACGGCGCAATTACATACGACTATCTAATTACCGGTGCGGTTACTTCTTTTCTGGTTTCTTTTATCGTTACCTTTTTGGTGTTGCTTCTTATCGGGGAGATAAAGAGGTCGGAGTTGGCCTTATGTGAAAAGTCAAACCAGTTGGAGGAGTTAAACAAAACTCTCGAATTGAAAGTAAAAGAGGAGATTGAAAAAAGCAGACAACGGGAACAGTTGCTAGTTCAGCAATCGAAACTCGCCGCCATGGGTGAGATGCTGGGATCTATCGCCCATCAATGGAGACAGCCTCTCAGCGCTATAAGCGTGCTTTTTCATGATCTGAAAAACGCGTACGAATATGGAGAATTAGACAAAAAATATTTGAACAACAGTGTCAAAAAAGCTATGCAACAAATCGAGTTTATGTCCCATACCATTGACGATTTCAGGAATTACTTTAAACCGGCGATTGAAAAGGTTCCATATGAATTAAAACCGACGATCAAAAACATGTTATCGATTATCTCACCACAATTAGTAAACAACGCAATATCGTTAAAAGTGACTTGCAAGATTCACGATATGTCATTCGAAGAGTGTGACGATTCCATAGTTTGCAAAGAAGCCACCATCTTTGGATACCCGAACGAGTTGATACACGTCATCATAAATATTATCAGTAACGCAAGGGACGCTATTTTGGAAAAAAGAGCAAATAACGTTATGAGTGAAACACAAGATGAAATTGAGATAGAAATCGATAAGTTGGAAAATAATCTGTACATCAGGGTAAAAGACGATGCCGGCGGCATTGCCGACGAGATAAAGGATAAAATATTCGAACCTTATTTTTCTACCAAGACGGATACCATGGGAACGGGTCTCGGATTGTATATGTCAAAAGTAATCGTCGAAAACAACATGGGCGGAAAACTGTATTGCGAAAACACCACTAAGGGAGCAATGTTTACCATAAAATTAAAGCAATTTTTAGAGAAAACGTGATGGAATACACATGGAGCATGCTAAACAATGGCCGAAATTGAAGGATATTTTGAGGTATGTTTGATTTATTCTGAGACGGCGACGCCTTTTATATCCCGTTTATTCTGATATCCGACAGGTATCAATGTTCAACCGGGGTACTTAAGGTGGCTGATGGGGTCGCATCAGGTACAGGTTGTCAAGATGCGACCCCACTCAAACACGGTAAATTTATTCTAACTATTAGGATCTGGATTATATAAAGGTTTTGCGATTGTTTCCGGACATTGCCATTGAA
>JADFXJ010000141.1:3929-9271 GCA_015233615.1 Nitrospirota bacterium | reverse complement strand
CGAAGGGCGGGGTGGTTTTAGGCATAGCAGATTTCGCGGGTGAACTGTTACAATATTTTTTTAACCACGGATGAACGCAAAAAAAGTCAGGAAATCCGTCAATCCACAACTTCTAATACGCCGTCTTCATGTTTATCCGTGTTTATCCGTGGTTAAATGCTTTCTTTGCCCTTATGAACGCAACCTGGTATGAGGGGGGTATTTAGTACGCCTGCGTCGCTTTCTCCTTGCCGTCTTGTTACTCTTTTGAATGCAACTTGGTATTAGTGGTAAAGCGGTGCCAGGGGCGGTAACAATCGGCAATACCGTCCCGACTATATTGCCTGCCAAAAGACAACGCCCAATGGTAAAATAGAGGCGATTACATTAACTGCATTATAATGAGGACGATGAAGGAGAACGATGCATGAAACGTATATTCGATAAATTTGGGTGTATGGTTGGAAACCCGGTTGCGGAAGCGGTAAAGGCAATAGCGGTAGCCGTGTTGGTATCGATGGCTGCCGGAGATGTCTATGGAGCAGACAAGGCTGAGTTGTTTGTGCCGTTGGGGCATGAAAACGTTGTTTACTCCGTAGCGATATCCTCCGACGGCAGATATGCATTATCCGGAAGTCAGGATAAAACCCTGAAACTATGGGACATCGCCACCGGCAGAGAGATTAGAACCTTTACCGGCCATTCAAGCTGGGTTTTATCCGTGGCAATATCCCGGGACTGCAAGTATGCCTTATCCGGAAGCGGCGATAAGACCCTTATACTGTGGGACATCGCCACCGGCAGGGAGATCAGAACTTTCATCGGCCATTCGGAACTTGTAGGCTCAGTGGCGATATCTCCCGACGGCAAGTACGTCTTATCCGGAAGTGATGATAACACACTGAAACTGTGGGACGTCGCCACGGGAAATGAGGTTAGAACTTTCACCGGGCATTCAGACCAGGTTATCTCGGTAGCGATAACCCCCGGCGGCAGGTATGCCTTATCCGGGAGTTTGGATAATACCATGAAAATGTGGGACATAGCTACCGGCCGGGCAATCAGAACCTTCAAAGGCCATTCAAAATGCGTTTCCTCGGTAGCGATAACTCCCAACGGCAAATATGCCATATCTGGAAGTCGTGATAAAACCATGAAACTGTGGAATATGTCCACCGGACGGGTAATTAGAACCTTCAAAGGCCATTCAAAAGAAATTTACTCCGTAGCTGTAACCCCTGACGGCAAGTACGTCTTATCCGGAGGTAATGATAACACCCTGAAACTGTGGGACGTCGCCACGGGCAGAGAGATTAGAACCTTCACCGGGCATTCAAAAGGCGTTCGCTCGGTAGCAATATCGCCCGACGGCAAGTATGCTTTGTCTGCAAGCGAGGATGACACCCTGAAACTGTGGGACATCGTCACGGGCAGAGAGGTTAGAACTTTCACCGGCCGCTCCGTTTTGGTTGATTCCGTAGCGATATTTCCAGACGGTAAATATGCCTTAGTTGGAAACGGGGATCTCACCCTAAAACTGTGGGACATAACTACCGGCAGTAATATTAGAACTTTCACGGGGCATTCATATTGGGTTAACTTCATAGCGCTATCTTCCGACGGCAAGTACGTCTTATCCGGAGGTAATGATTACACTATGAAGCTATGGGACGCAGCGACCGGCAATGAGATTAAGACTTTCACCGGGCATTCAAACCACGTTGTCTGCTCGGTGATAACTCCCGACGGCAAGTATGCTTTATCCGGCAGTCAGGATAAAACCCTGAAACTGTGGGACGTCGCCACAGGCAGGGAGATTAGAACCTTTACCGGCCATTCGAAACAGGTTACATCCGTGGCGATAACCGCCGACGGCAAGTATGCTTTATCCGGAAGTTGGGACGATACTCTGAAACTATGGGATATCGCCACGGGCCGGGAGATTAGAACCTTCACCGGACATTCATCCGGTGTTCAATCCATAGCGATAACCCCTGACGGCAAATATGCCATATCCGGGAGTTGGGATAACAACCTGAAACTATGGGATATTGCCACGGGCCTGGAGATTAGAACTTTTACCGGGCATTCGGGTACGATTTCCTCCGTAGCTATAACCCCCGACGGCAGGTATGTCTTATCCGGAAGCAGTAACTTTCGAAGTCATGAAAACACCCTCGAATTGTGGGACATAGCCACCGGCAACGAGGTTAAAACGTTCACCGATGATTCGGCTCCGATTCACTCCATCACGATAACTCCCGACGGCAAGTATGCCTTATCCGGAAGTTGGGATCACACGACGCGCCTGTGGGATATAGCCGGAGGCAGGGAACTCGTTCAGCTCGTTTCCTTTAAAGATGGCGAATGGGTGGCTATTACCCCGGAGGGTTACTACAGCGCTTCCGCAAACGGGGATAAACACCTTAACGTCCGAGTCGGTAATAACGTCTATGGTATTGACCAGTATCGGGCAACCTATTACAAACCTCAAGTTGTGGAAGCGGCACTTAAACTTGGCGATTCCCGAAAAGCCATTGCACAGGTACTTGGTGCCGATAAAGAAAGGCAGGATATTGCCAACAGTCAGAACATCGAGCCGCCTTTTGTCGTGATTAAATCTCCAGACGATGGCGAAGAGGTTCATGCTGAATCCCAAAATGTCAAAATCTCTATCGAGGATAGACACCAGACCATCAAAAATGTGAGAGTCCTGATTAACGGCAGACAGGTAACCGCAAATGACGCGAAACAGGTTGTACCGGCAGGTTCGTCTAATGCAAAAGTTTCTTCATCGGGAATTAAAATACCCGAAGGGAAAAAGGCGATTGAGCTGCAAGTTCCCGTTAAACTGGAGAAAGGGGAAAACCTCATACAAGTGTTTGCCTTTAACGGCTACTCCGAGGGCCGTAATAATGCACATGTCACATTTAAGCAAAAAGCAGGCTCCGGTACTCTAACCGAAAAAATCCTGCCAAATCTCTGGATACTTTCTATCGGAGTAAACCACTACGACAGTGAACAACTTCGTTCCCTTAAATATGCCGCAAATGATGCGGATTCGATCGTCAGGGCATTCAAAAAACAAGAGGGTAAGCTGTACCGTGAAGTCCATAGCCTTATTATCAGCGATCAAGGTGACGTCAAGCCGCCGTCACGCGAAAATATTGTGGATAATTTGAAATTCCTGGATAACGCCGGTCAGTACGACATAATTATCCTCTTTATCGCGGGCCACGCTATGAACGATGACCATGGCGAGTACTATTTTCTCCCATCGGACGCAGCCTTTGACAACTATGGTTCGATTAAACGCTCAAAGGCGATTCTATCACATGAGCTTAAACGAATTATCGACAATCCCTCATCAAAAAAACTCATATTTGCCGACACGTGCCATTCCGAAGGAATAAGTAGTAAAAAGGTCAGGGGTGTCGATAACGATAGATTCCTCAAAGAACTACAGAATGCAAGTACGGTCATATTTACCTCAAGCAGGGGAAGAGAACTCTCTCAGGAATCCGACCATTGGAAACATGGCGTCTTCACCTATGCTATCATTAAAGGGATGGAAGGGGATGCCAACCATGTTGAGGCTAACACGATCACGATGAAGGAACTGGACGTCTATGTATCCCAAAAGGTGCCCAAACTTACAAACGGTGCCCAACACCCGATTACGGACACCCCGGAGGGATATGTCAATTTCCCCGTGGCAGTGATAGAGTAGGGACGGTATAACGGAATCGGCGGCGATAAATATGGCGATGAATGTGGAACCGGGAGTGAACCGGTTTCCCCTTTTAGGAGAGTGGTTGTAACCGTGAAATGCTCACCGAAACTTAAGGACAGATTCCGGTCAAGCCAGAATGACGAAAAAAGGAAGGGACGGACAAGAACAGAAAAAAGCTGAGCATCGCGTAATTGCATCTCTTCTCTACCCCCGTATTTCAAGGTAAATTGGCTATTTCTATGCGCGAAAGTTGATTACGTAATTTAAACGGAGTTGCGGTTTAATTGGAGCCGGATTCTGCCGGCTTTTGGTCATTCCCCTCTTCGGAATGTGGTTTTACCTTCAGATTGAGGTCGAATTGTCGTGCGGAATGCACTATATCGCCGGCTTGCGAGACAACGGCCAGGTAAACGGACTTGATCTCCCCCATGTGGTCGAAACATGGAACGAGGGAAAAAAGCAGAACGACAGACGAAATCAGGTTGTGCCACCTGAGCGGAAACACACCTTCTACAAACCCCCATGCGATGTTTATGGCAAACTTTATAATGTAGAGGCCCATCATCAGGAATATAATGCCGGAGGTCAATGCCCAGAAAATGTAGACTAGTGCGGTTCTGGAGCTTAATTCATCGCTTTCATGGAACAATGCAGCTATCTTACATGGTCTGACCTTCAACCCGGCAAACTTGTAAACCCAGTAGCACATGACTGCGGCCCATAGCAAAAAGCATACCTGCGCTATCAGGTTCCTGTTATGTATGAACCAGGAGACGATGGGAGAAGACCTAAAGGCACGAGCGTAAGGATGGTATTTCCATTGGTACTTCAATTGGGTTAAGAAATCATCCGACACAGGAATCAGTTACCCCGGCTCGTCAATATACGATGTTTATCCGATAAATCTCCGACATTCGAGTACATAGCATATTTTACATCAAAAGTACGTTAAATGTAAATATTGAATATGAAGTTGCCGTAAATATTCGGTCGGCTTACTGCGATAACTTCGGTGCGCAGAATGTACGTAAAACATAGCTTGACACTTATTTTTCCTCGTTATATAATAAAAGTAACTCCATATGGCTTAGTGCCGTTTTAACCAAATATTAAAGGTGAACGGTGTTAATTGTTCATTCAAAAGGGGGTGTATAAAATATGAAGATTAAAACTCTGGTATCGATAGTATCGATTGTGGTTTTTATGGGTTCGACGATGATTGCCGAGGCCTTTCATGGTGGAGGACATGGTGGAGGCGGCCATTGGGGACAATCCATGGGATCACGGTCGTTTGGTGGATCACGTTACGGATTTTCCACGGGATCACGGTCATTTGGCGGGCCACATTATGGATCTTCCATGGGATCACGGTACTTTGGTGGGTCACGTTACGGATTTTCCACGGGATCACGGTCATTTGGCGGGCCACGTTATGGATTTTCCACAGAATCACGGTACTTTGGTGGGTCACGTTATGGATTTTCCACGGGATCACGGACATTTAGCGGGCCACGTTATGGATCGGGCCCATGGTCTCACTCGATGGCAAATATGGGGTCTCATTCGATATCTAATCCAACGCCACCCTCCGGAACAGTTGCGGGAGCACCGATCGGGCCACATCCCGGAG
>JADFXJ010000141.1:0-3829 GCA_015233615.1 Nitrospirota bacterium | reverse complement strand
ATCGGGCCACATCCCGGAGGGCCGGGACATGATTGGTCGCATCCTGGAGGGCCGGGGCCTTTTGTTGGACCACATCCTTTTGGGCCGCCACTATATCCACATGGCCCATACTGGTGGCCGTCACATACATGGGGCCCGTCATGGAACGTAGGTTGGGGCATAGATTTCTTTGGGCCACCGGTTGTTTTCTATGCAGGCTCCGGTGTTGTATATGATTATAACACTGTGGACTTAGTGCCTTATTACCCACCGCCACCTCCACCGCCGCCGCTTTACGACTGTCCGCCTTATTACGACTGTCTACCGCCGCCACCCGATGACCCATAAGCAAACGGTACACGTTAAGATGTGTTATAAAACGGGGATTTGCTTTCTTAAGCAAGGCCCCGTTTGCATCGTGAGGAGGAAGAGGGTAATCCTGCGGTTTTTCCTTGAGGCGGTTTTTCCTACCCTCCGGTTTGCCCATCCCTTGATTTTTCGGTTAATTACAGGTTAAATTAATCTGCTTTGAAAGATGCACCTCTTATAACCGCCTGTGGGCTGGTTACCCCATTCGGGGTAAGTCTCGAGGCCTTGTGGGATGCCCTTGTGTCGGGGAAATCCGCAGTAGGCCCCATCGACGCCTCAAAAGCGGGTTTCGACGGCGATGGTTTTGCATGTAAGTCCGCCTACCACGCCATAAGCCTTATGGCGGAAGCTCCTGGCGTCAATCCCAAGGACGCCAGGATCATGAATAACCATTCGTATATGCTCATGAAGTGCTCCCTCGATGCTTTCGAAGGCGGTAAACTGGAGTTTTTTCAAGGCACGGAGATCGCTTTTTACGCGGGCCTCGGCATGGTGGATTACGAAATACCGGATCTCCTGCCTGCCGTCGTGAAATCACTCGACAAAAAAGGTGGAGCAGAGGGTGGCATTAACGTTGATGTTGATAATAACGTTGATGTTGGTATTGGTATTGACCCCGACGTCTTTTACTCGAAGGGTTACCATAGCATACACCCACTGTGGCCGCTTTCGATGCTAAACAATATCGCACTGTCACAGGTGGCGGTAAAGCTTAACTTAAGAGGCGACAGTGCCGTTTTTTCCCCCCATGCCGACTCCGGAGCGCAGGCCATAATAGAGGGCGTCAACGCCATTATCGAGGGTTTCGGCAAGGCGGCGATAGCAGGCGGCGTCAGTGAAAAGGTTAATCCCCTGAGCGTTGCAAGGGGCCATTTACTCGGAGTCCTCGGGGGCTCCTGCTCACCCGCGCCTTTTTCGGCAAGACGTAATGGGACGGTCTTTGGCGAGGGCGCTGCCATGTTTGCCATCGAGAAAAGTTCCACCGCCTCATCGAGGCCGGTCGAGCCGCTTGCCAGGATTTCTGGATGGGGATTATCATACGGCACGAATCATAGCTTTGGAGGCCCTGCATCGGATGCCATTGCCTCTTCCATGGAAAAGGCCATGCGCATGGCTTCGCTTAAACCGCTGGACATCGATGTGATTATCGCCAATGGCGACGGCACAGTGGACGGGGACGCCGAAGAGATAAGAGCTATCAACGCATTTTTCGGTAAAACTGCCGATAAGGTTAAAGTTTACTCTTCGAGGGGAGCCCTCGGACACCTGCTTGCCGGGGCACCGGCCGTAGACCTGGCCATAGCATCGTTAATCCTGAAAAACGGCCTTGTGCCGCCCACCGTTACCGTCTTGCCAATCGACGGCGAGGTACGCTTCGACCTCGTCGTGGGTTCAGCGGCGAGGGTCGGGGCCAGGCGCGTATTGATAAACGCCCTCAGTTACGAAGGGCAATCGGTATCATTTATAGTTGAGGGGGTTTAAGAAAAAAGATGAGACTGCTTTTTTACGACAAGGTTACGGAAATAGAAAAGGGTAAGTCCATCACCGGCGTTAAGGTTTTTTCGCTTTCCGAGGAATTTTTGAGGCATCATTACACGAAGAAAGCCATCGTGCCCGGTGTGGTGTTCATAGAAGCTATGGCCCAGCTTGTGGGCTGGCTCGTCATATACAGCCACGACTTTAACCTGTCAGCCATCATGTCGCTCGTCGAGGGCGTAAGGGTGCCACCAATGCTTCGGCCCGGCTTCAGCGCTGCAATCCACGGAGAAATAGTATCGACATCCAAAAGGGACTCTCTGTGCAAGGCCCGCGTACTGGTAGACGGCGAGGAGGTGGCCTCCCTCAACCGGATTATCTTCAGCCACTTTCAGGGCATGAGCCGGGAAGACCTCATAAGCCGTTTCCGGTACTATTCCGGCATGGAACCCGATTAATGAAACCAAATTACCTATTAAGGACAAAGGACTTTTTAACCACGAAAAACACGAAAAGCACGAAAAAGGACAAAAAAGAACAAAAACATAATGGATAGGACAATTGAATTGCAGTCCCTGGGGGGCGTTGCGGGGGGCTCCCCCCGCAGAAGGGGTAGCGGAGGACACCGAAGGTGGCCGAAGCGAGGGGAAGGCTTTCCCCTCCTCATCTTTGTTTTTTGTTATTCGTATGGCTGCAACTTGTTATAATGAAACCAAATTACATGGAATCCGATTACATGAAACCCTATTACCCTGGGCAAAAGAGATGAGGCCGGATTGAGAGGCCGTCGCGTTGTGATAACAGGCCTTGGCATGGCCACGGGGCTTGGGCTCGACGTCGAAGAGAGCTGGGAAAAAGCCCTGAGGGGTGAAACCGCCATCGGCAGGATAAGCGGCGAGGTTAAGTCTCCCGTGCAGGCCGTCGGCGAGGTACGGGCCGAAGATTTTTGGCGTCTCAGGGAGGTATTCCCAGCCGAGGCCATGGGCGAAAGGCGTACGTTATTTGCCCTGTGGTCGGCACAAAAGGCCATAGAGGACTCGGGCCTTAGTGGCGGCGGCAGTGGGTTTGGCGTCTCGATGGCTGCCGGGCTAGCCGTCAACAGGCTCCAGGACGTGGCCGGGTGGGTAAAAGACGGCAATACCTTCGATTACAAGCGTTTTGCGGCGGAGATTGCGCAAGTACATCCCGAGTCAATCATGCGTAACAACTCTCACCATGCCGCTTCGCTCATCGCCCAAAAACATTCTTTCGGCGGGCCCAATTGTACGATAACTACCGCCTGCGCCTCTGCTACCCAGGCCATAGGTGTGGCCTTCAGGATGATACGGCGCGGCGATGCCGACGTAATGGCAGCCGGCGGTGCCGACTCCATGATAAATCCGGTGGGACTGGTGTTTTTCGTTCTCCTTGGGGCCGCGTGTACTGCAAAGGAGGGCTTGGCGGAGGCTTGCCGGCCCTTTGACAGGAAGCGCTCCGGACTTGTCATGGGCGAGGGGGCCGGCATGGTAATACTCGAAGACGAATCGCACGCCCGCAAAAGAGGCGCCAGGATATACGCAGAGGTGGCCGGATATGGTTCATCCCTCGACGCCTACCAGGTGACCGCCCCGCCACCCAATGGTGCAGGTGCAGTAGACGCCATGCGGCGGGCTCTTGCCGATTCACGTTTGAACCCCGCTGACGTCTCGTACGTCAACGCCCACGGTACGAGCACGAAACTCAACGATCTGGCCGAGACCGTCGCTTTAAAGACGGTCTTTGGAGAGCACGCTTACAGGTTGTGCGTCAGCTCGTCAAAAGCGCTTATAGGTCACCTGCTGGCTGCCTCCGGGGGGCCGGAACTAATATTCACCACCCTGAGCGTTGCCCGAGACGTGGTACACCCCACGATTAACCTGAAAAACCCCGATCCTAAGTGCGACCTGGATTACGTACCCAACGTCATGCGCGAGATAACGGTAAGGGCCGCCCTTAGCAACTCCTTCGGCTTCGGCGGCCAAAACGC
>JADFXJ010000026.1 GCA_015233615.1 Nitrospirota bacterium | reverse complement strand
CGAACTATCTTAATCGTGAATCGGGTTTGTCCAATTCACGCTGAACCAAGACAATACATTTATTTACATCATTATTCTTATCTTTGGTATTACATGTACAAGTAAAAAGGAGAGCGGCTTTAGAATCGCCGGCAGCGGCATTGATATCCTGTAAAACGATGAGCTTGCCTTTACCCGGATGATCTTCTTCAGCCCTTAATTTAATTTCGGCACATGTAAGGCCATCTAAAATCAAATGTTTTGTTTCGCGAAAATGAAAATGCTTGGCATCTTCTTTTTCGAGTTGAGAGAAAATTGATATGGCATTATGAATGTGAGCATTAATATCTGCTTCTTGCTGAGCGTCAAGATAATGCGCTTCGTCTTTATTACTGATAAGGAAGTTAAATTCAATATTATTCTTTTTAACGAAGTATTTCATATAGTCTGCGAATTTTGTCCACGAAATAAGCGTTCTTCCAGCAACGAGAATTGTTGAGTCTTTTGCAGCCATGCGAATTATTCTTTTTTGTGTAAAATCCCTAAATAAAGAATCACGGTCGGGATATAGTGACAACAAACCTCTGGAATAATGGTCATAGTTAACTGCTTGAAGAAAGCGTTTATTTTTATAAAAATAGAAGTTATCTTGAGTTTCGGCATCTCTATCCTGATATTCGGTATCTCTATCTTGAGATTTGCCATCTTTATCTTGATATTCGCCATCTTTATCCGGAGACTCAACTCCTTTAAGCATAAGACGACGCTTACACCGTATGAATTTACTTTCAGGTATTTTTGAAAAAAATTTTGTATCGTAATCGACTAAAATAGTATCAATATCTGCTTCAGCGCATAATCGCGCAGCGAGGTCTACTTTTTTACCTATTAAATCATTGTCATTACCGATTTTTTCGCATTTTCCGGTTGCAATCCCAATCCTTATATGAATTATTGGACGTTTTTCCTTCAGGTTCAAAGGATCTTTAAAATTCAACATGTCCACGCCTTCTATAATACTTTCAGCCGCTTCGATGGCCTTTTTGGCTCCGCCCTCAGAGTATGTTATCATTGCTCCATCACCGGTAAACTTGAAATGTTTTCTGGCAGGAGTATTATTTTCTATTATATCATAAAGTTCCTTGATTAAGTCGTGTACAGTACTTGAATCGTATTCGGGGCTGTATTTCATTTTGGTCGAATCAACCATATCAACAAACATTATAACCCATTCTTTCCATTTTTTCGCTTCATCCATAACGCGATCCCCTTGTATGCTGCTATATTGTATATGTAACAACAAATAAATTAATCTAAAATCCTCACCAGTCCAATAATGTTCATATAGTAACATATGGCAGGTTACAGATCAAATACTTATTCGTCATTAATTTAAATATTCAAAAAAATATCGATGTCTCATAGAAAACACGTACAACTTCTGCGGTAGCACAGGCCAGCCCATCTGTAAGCCTAAGTTGCAGTTATAAAAGTACTGAAATACAAGGGGTTAGGAGGGGAAGGCTTTCCCCTCGCTTCGGACGCAAAGGGCGCGTCCTACGTTACCCCTTCTTGCGGGGAGACCCCCGCAACGCCCCCTTCGGTTAAAAGCAGCTCCTTTTTTTACGGACAAAAATTGACGGCGGTAACGCCGATTCGCTCATATCATAATTGATATTTTAAAGGCAATCGCATATAATAAACTGATGGAGGTTGTTTTTAAAGAGAAACACCTTGATAAATTAGCAACAGATCCGGCGTTTGATGGTGGCTATCAAGTCGCCGTCGTCAAGGCGTATCGTAAACGTTTGCAACAAATAAGGGCTGCCGTGGACGAGAGGGATTATTATAATTTAAAATCTCTCATGTTTGAGAAACTAAAGGGTAGCAGAAGACACCAACGCGATGCGTTTAAATGATCAGTGGCGGCTTATTATAGAATTTATGGGGAAGAGCCCACATAAAATTATTACGATAGTCCGTATTGAGGATTATCACTAATGGGGTGATATTATGACTGACAGAAGGGTTGCCGAGGTTTTTTCTCCCGGTGAGTTTATTCAGGAGGAATTAGAAGCGCGTAATTGGAGCCGGGCTGACCTGGCTGCAATTACGGGTTGCCGTCCCGATGTGATTAATGAAATTATTACGGGAGAAAGGACTATTACTCAAGAGACGGCTGAAGTTCTTGCCGAAGCCTTTGGTACCAGTGCGCAGTACTGGATGAATCTTGAAGGTGCGTACAGACTACATTACATCGCCGGGATTGCTTCGCTTAGCTCGCAGTGACATCGTGGAGGCCTCATTAGTGTCAGCGACTATTACTACTGATCCGTTAGAGGAACAAACTGTCTTCATTATTACCTACCCCCCTGCCTACAGCAAATTTTCGATGGTTTGAATCAGGTTTGACTGGTCGAAATCCCCTTTGACGATGTAAGCGTTGGCGCCCACCTCTATGCCTTTTCTCTTGTCCTCTTCCTTTTCCCTGGACGTGACTATGACGATTGGCGTGTGCTTATAGTTGGCGTCTTCTCTTAACTGCTTTGTAAGTGAAAACCCGTCGAGCCGTGGCATCTCCACGTCGGTTACGACCAGGTCGAACTGCCCTTCCCTGGTCTTTTCGAGGGCTTCGATTCCGTCGCCGGCCAAAGTGACCGTGTAGCCGTAGGATTCGAGTATGCTCTTTTCTATCTCCCTGGTGTTGATGGAGTCGTCCACGACCAGTATGGTATAGCTCCTGGCCATTTCCTCCTTGCTCTCCCCCATCTCCCTGGCGTATTTTACGTCTTTTGCCGCCTCTATTATGGTGGGAACGTTGAGGAGGTTAATAATCTCGTTCTTGCCGGAGATGGTTACCCCCGATACTATGCGGAGTTTTTTCAAATGCTCCGGCAGGGGCTTTATAACCATGTCCTCTTCGTCCTCGACCGAGTCTATGATGAGGCCGAGTCTTTCGTTGCCTATATGTACGATCAATATGAGGAGTTCCCGTCTCTCCTCGTAGTGGAGGTTAACAATGGAATGCAGACGCTCCACCGGTACAAGCTGCTCCCGTAATCGTAAGGCTTTCTTGTCAACTACGTCGATTAGCTCGTCTGCGTCTCTTCTTAACAGTTCGCGTATGGAGCTTGTTGGAATGGCGAAGAGACTACCGGAGACCTTTATGACCATAAGTCTCATTATGGATAGGGTCATCGGTATTCTGATGAACATGGACGTTCCCTTGCCTTCATTTGTGTCGATGGTGATTGAGCCTTTCAACTGCTCTACGACGTTTTTTCTTACCACGTCCATGCCGACGCCCCTGCCGGAAATATCCGTGATTATGGGACTTGTGCTGAAACCGGGGTAAAAAATGATATCCGTGATTTCGCTGTCCGACATCCTGTTTAATGTATCTGCGTCGAAATACTTTTTTTGTAAGGCCTTTTCCCTGATTTTTGCCACCGGTATGCCGTTGCCGTCGTCGTGTACCTCTATGACCACGTTGCCGGCCTCCGTATAGGCGCACATACGTATGGTACCCATTTCGG
Source organism: Nitrospirota bacterium (assembly GCA_015233615.1). GTDB lineage: Bacteria > Nitrospirota > Thermodesulfovibrionia > Thermodesulfovibrionales > Magnetobacteriaceae > JADFXJ01. The sequence continues at coordinate 35,697 of JADFXJ010000026.1, read as the reverse complement.
GCTTTCCAACGGCCTTTCTTTCCCGTGGCGGCTCTATGCCGTGGTCAATGGAATTTCTCAGTATGTGCATTAGCGGGTCCCCTATTTGCTCGACAAGCTTTTTATCCAGTTCCGTTTCCGCACCCTCGATTACCAGGTCCACGTCTTTTCCCATCGATCTGGACATATCCCTGATCGTACGGCCAAAGGTATCGAATACGGTGGAAAGGGGTACCATGCGCAGCCTTAAAACTATCTGCTGTAGCATATCGTTTAAGATGCCTTGAAAAGTGACGTCGTCGTTCATCGAAAAGAGGACGTCTTTAAGCGAGGTATAAATGGTTTGTGAGCTTTCGGCCAGATCGTCAAAGGCTCCCTGGCGGCCGGTCGATTCAACGGGAAGTTCGGTGGTAATGCCGGTAACCAGATCGAGGTGCTTCTTACTCTTACGTACAAGGTTTCTCACTTCGTTCAAGCGCTGCTTTAAGCGTACCTGATTCGACACGATTTCGTTGATCTGATTGAAAAGCTCGTCGAGTTTGCCGGCACTTATGCGAAGGGTTTCCTGGGGCTTTGCTTTGCCAACGTGCTCCCGGGGGGCTTTAGCTGCCGGAGCATGGTGATCGGGTTGTGCAGGTGCCGGCAGGGGAGGTGTCGATGCAGGGGATGCTGGTATGGAAGATGCCGATACAGAAGATGACGGCAGGGCAGGCGTCGATATTGGAGATGTCGGTTGGGGAGTCGCCTTTTCCGGCACTTCTTTAGACGCTTCGCGTGCAGACGACGTTTCGCCGGTGGGCATCACTTCGCTTACAAGTGCGTTTTGTTGCAAGTCCGGCTCTACAGGTGCGGGCTGTGCCGTCGTATGGGTTGCTGCCTGGATTACCACCCCGGTTATCGCCCGGTTAGCCGCATCAGTGTCCGCCAGTTCTGTCAAATCTGCGGTCAAATCTGCGGTCAAACCGGATGTTGAACTAGCAGTCAATTGGCCGGTAGCCGCCTTTTCCAGATCTTCGACGATGCGAGAGTCTACCAACGGGGCCTGTTCACCCTTGTCGGCCTTATCTATGAGAAGACTTAGCGAGTCGATCGCCCTGAAGAGCACGTCGGACATCTCTTTGGTCAATTGCACGTTGTTTTTTCTGAGTGCGTCGAGGGTATCCTCGATTTTGTGGGACAGCTCATTAATAGACGTGAGCTTCATCATTTTCGATGCACCCTTGATGGTATGGGCAGAGCGGAATATGTCGTTAATGGTTTCGGTGTCACCCGGATTTTTTTCCAGGGCTAACAAGCCGTCATTTAACTTGTTGATATGGTCTTTTGCCTCGTCTATGAACTTGGCCAAAAACTTTGACAGATCGAAGGCCATAGTTTCAAGTCCCTCTCAGTTTTCTAAGCTGTTTAATATTGTGGCGGCACAGGTGAAGTATCTGTTCACTGTTAAAGGTACGATAGAAGAGGGTAGGGCCAAGCCCGCCCGCTGCCTTTTCCAGGAGTTTTATCACAATGGAGTACTCTCTTTCTGCGTGGTCATTTTCTCCCAGAACACTGTAAGTGTCTCCTGCGTGGTAATGGGCCAGCCACGAAGAGGAGTCTATGTAAATCGCTTCTTTAAAACGTTTTAACGCTTCTTTACCGTCGTTGTCTTGCTTTGCTATAAGGCCCAAAATAATGTAAGCGTCGTAATTCCACTGGTCGAGTGCCATCGTCTTCAGGCAAACTTCCCCGGCCTGACGAAAACTTTTGGTGTTAAACAGGATAAATGCCTTCAGCATGTGTGCCCTCGCGCTGTTGGGGGCCATGGCGATGGCGGTATCTACCGTATGCAGGGCCTCCGGGTATTGCTTTTCATTTATAAGTATCATTGATTTTTCAATTAAATCTTCAATATCTTCGGTATTCAGACCATTAACGGACGTTTTTTTCTCTTTAACGATTTCGGTTGGCTCGTCAATGCGGTAAGCGTTGGGTAGTCCGGGGAGCTTCATACTACTGGTGCCATGCGGTTTTACTCGCACGTCGGTTAAAGGCAAAGTGGCTGTACAGGCCGCTTTGCCCGTTACAGTTTCCCGGTACATATCTTGTTCTCTGGTGATGGCATGGTCTCTGGTTACGTCGTGGCGTCTCGTTATGTCATGATGCTTCGTTATGGATTGAGTCGTCTTATAATCGTGCGATTTCCAGTTGTCGGACGTTTTCTGGTATAAAAAAAAGCCGTCAAGTTCTATGGGGTGTAGTATACCGAGGTCGTTAGACATCGTTTCCACGGAACTGACGATCAGGTATCCGCCCTCGCGCATCAGCTTTTTAAGGTTTTCGAGTGCCTTTTCCCTGGTCTCGCAGTCGAAGTAAATCGATACGTTACGATAAAAAATGACGTCCATGTCCTTGAAACGTGGGTTTTCGGTGCAGGCGAGTATATTCGTATTTTCGAAGTAAACGGCCGTTCTTATGAAGTCCTTTACCAGGTATTGGCCCCGGTCTGTTGGAGAGAAATACTTATCCATCAGGCTTTCGCTGAACTTACGGAAAGAATTCCCGCTGTAAACCCCGGCGATAGCTTTTTTTATGGTGTCACTGTCGATGTCCGTGGCTGCGATAGAAAATCTCTTGTCGAAATCGGGGCCATATTTTTCCATCAGAGCTATGGCTATGGAATAAGGCTCTTCGCCGGTGGCACATCCTGCACTGAGTATCCGTATCCTGCCGCTTATTTTTTTCGAGATCATTGGCACCAGTCGGTCTGTAAAAAGGGATAATTGTCCTTGCTCACGGAAAAAGTAGGTTTCGTTTATGGTAAGCAGGTTTACGAGGTTGGTAAATTCAACGGTATCCACCTGTATCAAGTTGAAGTACTGGAGTGGAGAGCTAAGACCACAAAACTTCATCCTGTTTATTATGCTCTCTTTGAGCCAATTCATCCTGTTCTTTTCGAATCTCAGGCCGCACTTGTTTCTAATCAACGCGTTAAAGGCGTTTAAGTCCACCATTATATCATTTTTAATATAGATAGTATTTCTTTGCCGATGCCGGTTACGGGCATTACCTTGCCTATTGCGCCATCGTCTATGGCCACTTTGTTCATACCGAATACGACCGAAGTTGCTTCGTCCTGGGCGATTGTAGTTCCGCCGGAGTCCCTGATCTTTTTCATGCCGGCGGCACCGTCGCTGCCCATGCCGCTCAATATGATGCCTATGGTGTTTTCCCGAAAAGTAACGGCGGCTGAAAACAGAAGCACGTCGCACGAGGGATGGTATATGTCCGATTGCTGTCCGGCTTTAAGATCGACGGTCTTGTCGGAGGTAATCCCCATGTTCCATTCCGAAGGGCTGACGTACGCGGTTGCAGGCTGTAAAGATTCTCCCTTTTCGGCCACTTTTATGTTTATCTTGCAGATGGTCTTAAGCCAGTCCGTCAGGCCGGAAACAAAGCCGTGGGAAATATGCTGGGCTATTACCACGGGGCAGGGCAAAGACGCCGGCAGATACGGTAATATGATGGACAGGGCCTTTGGGCCGCCGGTAGAGGACGCTATGGCGATGATTCTCCGGTTGTTGTTTTCACCGTAGACGGCAGTTGTCCCCGGCCGTCTTGCATCGGGTAAGGCGGCATCGGCTCTGGTGCGCTCATTGTTCTTCCAGGTCAGGCGATACCGGGACAGGAGCTTAATTTTCTGTATAAAGCTCTTTGCCTTTTCCTCGTCGAACCCCGGTTTGTGAAAAACGTCAAGGGCACCTTTGGATATCGCCCTGTAAGCGGTGTCAACGTCGTCTAACGACGTAATTACCACTATTGGCACGGGGGTTGCGGCCATGATCTTTTCTATTGCGTCTATGCCGTTCATGACGGGCATCTCGATGTCCATGGTGACTATATCGGGGGAGAGTTCCCGTACTTTCGTTATCGCGTCGAGTCCGTTTACAGCCTGGCCTGCTACGTGTATCTCATCGTCCATGGATAGAATGCCCGCCAACATTTCTCTGGCAAATTCGCTGTCGTCTACTATGAGGACTCTGATGTCTCTTTTTGCTCTCTCTCCTGCAATTGTCCCGTCTGAGCCGCGTGCCATTTTTATTATGCCTCCTTAATTTTAAAACTGTCGACGACCGATTCCTGGGCTTTGGCAAACTCTGACAGGCACCGTACGCTCTGAGTTATATGGTCTATCGATTTTGAGGCCACCTTGATCCCTTCGTCTATTTCCCTGATAGATTGCAGAGTCTGCTCTACGGCAGTTCGCTGCTGGCTGGTGGAGATTGAAATCTGCCTTGACGAGCTTGCCACCGATTGTGATTCATCGACTATTCTGCTCAAAAGCGAATAGGTTGACCTCGTAGTATCCATACCGTTGTGTATGTTTTTTGAGCCCTTCTCGGATGCTATTACGAGCTTGTTTACGAGTTTCTGTATGCCGTTGGTCTTTGTGTCTATCTCTTCTATGGACTGCATTACGTTTTCGGCCAGGCGCCTCACTTCGATGGCTACAATGCCAAATCTACGGCCACCTTCTCCGGCTCCGGAGGCCTCGAGTGCCGCGTTGAAGGCTATCAATTTAGAGTTGTCCGCTATGTTGTTTATTATCTCCATAATCTTGGCAATCTCTTTGGATTCCTTGCCCAGTGCCACGATCTCTTTTATATTATTAGAGTTGTCGCCTATGATCTGCTCCATGTTTTTTAAGACGTTTTCCATGGACGACTTTCCGTTTAAGGTATTTTCCAGGGAACCGTCTGCCGTTTCCGCAACTCTGTGGGAGTATTCGTCTATTTGCCTGGAGGAGTTGTTTAGCTCTTCCATAGTGGCCGTAATCTCCGAGGCTGCGGCGGATTGCTGCGTAATTATGCCCGATTGTTGTTCTATCTCGGCCATTATTGCCCCTGACGAATTATTGATATCGTCTACGGAGCGCTTGACAATGGTTAATAATTTATTCATGTTCGAGAGGTGCTCGTTGAAGATGGACGCGAGCTCGCCTATTTCGTCGCCACTGATGACCGGTATCTCTTTCGTGAGGTCATTGTTCAGGTTTTTCAGTGTGTGGACTATGCTGGAAACCGACTTGTTTATTCCTAATATTGCCAGGACTACCAGCAATGTTGCCAGCAGGAGCACCAGAATTACGAATAAAAGGGCTTTATACTCTTTATTCCTCAGGTTGTCGATACGCAACCGCAGCATGTTGTCCAGGTTTCCCGCGAGCAGGTCCCACAGGGAGGATACCTCTTCCAGGATTTTGGCAGTACTACCCGTCAGATTGGACAGGCCGGTTCTTTTTGCGGCCACCCCGCTGCCCTCCCGGACTATTGAAGCTTCGATACCGTTGGCGTAGTTTTCTAAGGCGGCAAGTTTTTCGCCAAGAGTTTTTTCTATCGAGGGCCTCAGGTTTCTTGCCGGATTATTATCCATAGCAACGCCGAGGTTGCGGCGCATCGTCTCTATGTTTGACTTTATATGCCCTACCGTCATTATAAGATTTCCCTTTATCGCTTCATCGACCGGGCCGGGCGATGAATTTGCGGCTAAATCCTGTACGGTGGCCAATAGATCCGCTATTTCCGGTAATTTTACTACGATTGCATCCATCAGGTAGAAGGTGTCCAGGTCCGGGTCAAGAATTAAGTTCGAGGTATCCCCTACGTGAGTATAAAGAACGAGTCCCTGTGCTATAAGTTCTTTTAGTAGTCGATCCATTTCGGCAGGGCTCAGGTTGGTGCCCCTGACTTTTATGGAGAGCCATTGCTCCCGGAGAGCCGGAAAACCTTTACCGGTATCGAGTCCCTGTCCGATGGAGGCATCCAGCTTTTCGAGGGAGTTAAAAGCTTTTTCACACCGATCCTTATTTCTTTCCCACGCCGTACCCGGTGTAGATGTTCCTTTTTGGATAGTCTCAAACTGTGACAAACCGAGGTAAGCGCATTGCAACAAGTCTCTTGCAGGCCGCAGGTAAGCCGTGCCGTCAAGCTCTTTCAATGCGAAATCTATCGCTATGTGTTTCTCTTTTACCAGTAGGTATAGTAGTACACCTACTGGGATGACCAGGACCAGGTATATAATCACCAATTTTTGCCAAATTTTCAATTTCGCGTATATTTTCATCTAAATAAAAACTCCCTGGCTCACTTATTTTTGAACGCACCCTAAGCCTTTTCTAATTTAAATTTATTAACCATGTCCTTAAGGTTATTCGAAAGTATTGTAAGATTCTTGCATATCTGGTATATTTGCTTTATGGAAGTGGAAGTATGCCTGGAACCTTCCTCGATTTCCCTGAGAGCCAGAACCACCTGCTCTATAGCGATCACCTGCTGGTGCGTGGAAAGGGAGATCTCTTTTGCCGCGTCCGTGGTGGCTCTTGCTCCCCCGACTATCTCCGCCAGTATGGAGGTGGTTTCGTTGGTGGAAGTAAGCCCATCCTGTATGGTAGTGACGCTTTTTTCGGATGCGATGGCCAGATTGTTGGCCAATCCCTGCATCTCCACGAGTTTGCTTCCGATCTCGCCGGTGGAATCCATGACGTTATCCGCCAGACGGCGTATTTCCGTGGCGACGACGCTGAAACGTTTACCGGCCTCACCGGCGCCAAATGCCTCGATGGCGGCGTTGAAGGCTATCATCTTTGTGTTGTCCGCTATGGAATTGATCATTGCCATCACCTTTGTAATGTCTTTTGACTTGTTGCCGAGTTCCATTATTTCATGGAGGCCCGACTCGCTGTCACTGTGGATGTCATCCATGTTGGCGGCCAATTTCTTTATAGCATTATCACCTTTCCTCGTGTTTTCGAAGGCACGGTTGGAAATGTCGAGCACGGAGTTTGAGTTTTCGGATATCTGGCCCGAAGAGGCCGACAATTCCTCCATGGTAGACGTTATCTCCGAAAGCGAAGCGGTTTGTTCAGAAGATACCGAAGCCTGTTTTTCGAGAGCCTCGGAAATTTCGTTAGCCGAAAAACTTACGTCGGTTACCGTGTCGGAAACCATGCTTATGACGTTATGGAGGTTTCTTCTGTACGAATTTATCCATCGTGCGAGTTCGTCCAGTTCGGTTTTGCCTCTAACGGGTATTTCGATTGTGAGGTCGTTGTCAAAATCCCTTAGCACACGGATTATTTTTTGTAAAGGTTTGCCGATATTCATCCTGACGAAATAAATGAACAGTGTCGATACCATGAGGGATAAAATAATGGCACCGCCTAAAATTTTGTTACTCCTTGCGTTGACCTTTTCATTTTCGGCAAGGGTCGCCTTAAAGATCTTTCGTTGCCTGTCTATCAGTGCTAAAAGGCGGGTTCTTATTTCTCTCCACTTCGGCGTCTCCCTGTCGATTATGCACCTGGTGGCTTTTGCCATATCTGCCGATATGGCTATTTGCTGACACTCCACTTTTAGCTTGTCATCTTCGAACCAGTATGATCTAATCTCCTCGAGAGTTTTTCTCGTTTCGTCTTTAGCCAGAGTGATGGCTGCGTTGTTGGACTTGATGAAGTCCGTGTTGGCCTTTTGATAGTTGGCCTTGCCCATGTTGTCTCCTGGGTTTAAAATGACGTTACGGGTGGCCTGCCCGGTTTGCAGACCGTAGGCATACATGTCGTTTAAGGTTATGAGGAGTGCCTGATCTACGTTTATCATGTTTTCGGTACGTTCGGTTAGTAAGTTATTGTGGGAAATGAAAAAAATGAAGATGACGACGAAGACGAGAGGATTGAAAACGGCCAGTATTAAAAGCAATCTCCTTATGGACACAAATACCTCCTGCTCTGCCGGGTATTCCTTTCAATACACGTAGAATCGCATGATAACGGTTTCCCCATAGACAGAGACCCATAAAAATATACGTCTAACTGCGGGTAATATAAATTATAAATTAATGGCGTAGAATAATACAAGCTCATTAATCCGCCCATTTACGGGCTCGCCGATTACGGGTGGCCGTCTGTGAAGATGCCGAATTTGTACAAGTCTACGAGGTAAACAGGTTCGTCGTAGATGAATGCCGCCGCCCATATAGCTTTCGTGTAGTGTGCGATAAGCGGGGGCATAGGTCTCATCGATTCCAGGGGTATGGATAGCGTATCCGATGGTTCCTCTATAATGATGGCCGTCGGCGGGGTTTTGCGCCGTACTATCATTACCATCGGTATGACCATAGGCATTACCGCCGGCGATGTCATCGCTTCCGGCATTGCTCCCGGACAATGGCCGGAATTTTCCTGCAAACCGACGAGGTCGTGAAACCGGTGAAAGCAAACGGGGGCATGTTTAATGTCGCCGACTAATGCGATTTCCGCAACCTGCTCCATATCTACCGCAAAGGTGACTCTGCCAATAGTGAATAGAAGGTACTGGCTTTCGCTAAGGATCCGGCTTTCTTTAAGGGTTTGGTTTTCGTTAAAGTTTAACATCGGAAAATTTAAATCGAGATCCTGGAAAAGAGCTTTCCTACGTCGAGGATGGTAACGTTTCTGTTTTTATAAGTGGTTTCGCCGGCCACGAACTCCTTAGTGTTTTTATCCAGAGTGGAGATGGGAGGAGCAATAGATCGAACGGGGATGTCGTCCACGTCTTCTACGGAATCGAGTAAGATGCCCGAGCGTATGCCGTTTTTTTGGGCCAGCGCTATCCTGCTGTTTTTCGTCTGCGCTTTCTCCGGAAGTCCAAGCAGGCCGTGCAAACCGATCACCGATTCTACGTCTCCCCTTACGTTTATAACTCCCAAAATGACGGCAGGACAGCCCGGAACGTAGTAAATTTTTTCTACGGGAAGAATCTCTTTTACGTCAGAGCCGTAAAAGGCAAAAAGGGTACCTCCAACCGTAAAGAAGACCATCTTTACCTGCTCTTCGTCGACGTCGACGATTCTTGTCCTTTCCTGCCTGCTCTTTATTTCCTTTAGCAGGAGATCGCTCTTTGACGTTTCTAACGTCGTATCGTTACCTTTTTCGGGCATAATGTGAAACGAACCTCCTCAAATGCGCCTTATAAACGCCGGCAATGTAATACATTATGTTTATAATAAATAACTTACGGCTATTTTTACAAGCCCGTCCGGAAACAAGGTTTGATGATTTTGCCGACGTGTCCGGTAGACAAATATTCGAAAAAAGATGCTTGACACGGCATTGTAATTGTTTTACAATACAAACTTAGGCGCGTAGCTCAGTGGTTAGAGCGCTACCTTGACACGGTAGAGGTCAGGGGTTCGATGCCCCTCGTGCCTATTTTTTATAACTTTTTTAGCATCGCTGCCTGATTTCGAATCCGGATTCAAATCCGAACGCTTCGCCGCCGCCTTTAACGGGGCATCCCGGGCATTCCACCGGAACCGGCCGCCGTCTGCGGTTGGTTTTAACGTTACTTTTCCCCGATAAACCTGTTATTATATCGTTGTCATGAGTAGTTTATGCGGCTGCGGTGAGGGAATCTCCGCTAATGCCGATATTATTAAATAGACTGAATAGCCGCGAACGCGTAAAGAAGGAGTATGGTGCCGGCGTGTCGATAAAGAAAAAAATCATACTCAGCTTCCTGCTGAGCTTTTCTCTTATGATACTCCTTGGAGTAATGGCGTACGTGGACTTCTATGAAATTATGAAGGAAATAAGGAATCTCGAAGCCACCGACAGGATAAGGGGTAAGACCCTGGAGATGAGGAGGTACGAGAAAAACTACCTCTACGGAGACGTAAGCGCCGAGGGCATGGTCAGGGAATATTCTGGCCAACTTAAGTACCTCCTTGCCTCGAGCCCGTTAAACGGCAGCTCGGCCGTTTCCGTTAAGGCGATGGAGCGGAAGCTTGACTCATACAGGACGGCCTACGAGGACATAGTCAAACGTTCTATGGAATTCCGGGGTACGCTCGATGACCTGAAGAAACATAACTTCGAAAACTCGTATCTGCCGGCCCTCATAGCCGCTTCATTCCGGGAGCATCCGGTGGAAAACGCCGGCTTGATAAGGAATATCCAAACGCTCAATGCGGGTATGGCTAAGACGGGTACAACCCCGGCGGACATATCCGGTAAAGTTATATCCAATGAAGACATATCCGGCAAAGGGGCGGCCAATAGCGATGAAAATAAAGTCGCCGTCAGCGTAGACGTTCTTTCCGCTATCGGTGCGGATACAAAGACTCTGCGCGCACTGGGCGAGGAGCTTATAGTCGCCTCCGAAGAGATGGACAGAAATGCCAGGATGCGGATAGAAGAACTTATAAGGGTCTCACGCGTTACCGCTTTGGGTTTGATACCGACTTCTTTTTTTATCGGTTTGGTGCTCTTGCTGCTTATAAGCCAAGGGGTTATCAACAAGTTGAAAGGGCTTGAAGTGGTGCTGGCTAAGATAGGTATGGGGCATTTTCCCACGTTGCCCGTTGCCGGCCATATGGACGAGGTGGACGGGCTGAAGGTGGCCCTGAGCAGCATGTCCGAGCACATTAAAAACAGGGAGGAGCAACTCAGGCACAAGGACGAGGAACTCAACAGGAGCAGACAATTGGCCGCCCTTGGCACCCTGGCCTCCGGCATAGCCCACGAACTTAACAACCCTCTGAACAACATTCACCTTGCGGCCCAGACTCTCTCGAAGGTCGTGTCCAAACAACCCTATCCGGAGATAATCGTTGAATCCGTAAGCGACATCTACTCGGAGACCATGAGGGTAAAAAAGATAGTCGGCGACCTTCTCGAAGTCGCCAGGAGCAAGAGCCCCGTATACGAGCAACTAGACGTCAACCGCCTCGTTACGGACGTTTACGAAAAGTTGATGGTTTCCGTGGACATGACCGAAATAGATTTTGCGGTCGAAGGGGAGGGGTTCATACTGGCCGGCCGCCGACACCTCGAACAGGTGTTCGTAAATCTTATCTCCAACGCCGTGGACTCCATGTCGGGTAAGGGTGCGATAAGGGTAAAGATAAGCCAGGGGGAGATGGACGTGGTTATCGAAGTTGCGGACACGGGTCCCGGCATACCCGCAGGCGTAATAGACAGGGTATTCGAGCCTTTCTACACGAGAAAGGACAAAGGCACGGGACTGGGGCTTTTTATTGTTTATAACAATATCAAAAAGCACGGCGGCACAATATTCGTTAGCAGCGAAGAGGGAAAAGGAGCCGCCTTTACTATCACTCTACCAATAAGGGAAAGGTCTGCCGAAACGTGAAAATACTGTTAGCAGAGGATGAAAACATATCGAGAAAGCATCTGACTTACGCACTTACGGAGGCAAATCACGAGGTTACCGGCGTGGACAACGGCCTTAGCGCACTGAAGGAAGCGGACACAAACGGCTACGACGTGCTCATAACCGACCTGAAAATGCCTGGCATGGACGGCATGTCGCTCTTTAAGGCCGTCAAGGAAAAGCATTCCGACGTAGACGTTATAATAGTTACCGGCTTTGGCACGATAGCCTCCGCGGTGGAGGCAACGAGGCTTGGCGCGGAGGACTACATAACCAAACCCTTTAACGTCGAAGACCTCCTGGCGAAGTTAAGAAAGATAGAAGAAAGAAAGATGCTTAAACGGCAGATCGAGGCCTTTAAGGTCTCCGCCGGATTCAACCGTCCGTTTCCCTTTATAGCCAAAAGTTCCAGGATGCGGCTCGTGGTGGAGAGCATAGAGAAACTCAGGGACTCCGACTGCAACGTCCTCATCACCGGCGGCACCGGCACCGGCAAGGGTTTAAGCGCCAAGCTCATTCATCTGTCGGGTACCAGGCGGGAAAAGCCTTTCATCGCCGTCAACTGTGCCGTCTTTACAGAGGAACTCCTGGCCAGCGAGCTCTTCGGCCACGAAAAGGGCGCCTTCACCGGTGCCGCGTACCAGAAAAAGGGACTCGTGGAACTGGCACATAACGGCACGCTCTTTCTCGACGAAATAGCCGATATGTCTCCCAATCTCCAGGCCAGGCTCCTGAAGGCCATCGAGGACGGAGAATTCTACAGGGTCGGCGGTACGAGACTTATCAAGGTCGACGTGCGCTTTATATCCGCTACGAACCAAAACGTAAAAACCCTCATATCCACGGGCAAATTCAGAGAAGACCTCTACTACAGGCTTAACGTAATGGAGATATCCATTCCGCCGCTAAGGGAGCGGGGGGAAGACATCGAACCGCTTTGCAAGTACTTTCTCGAAAAGTACGCCTCCAAATACAGGAAGAATATTTCCGGCTTTACGCGGGAAGCCATGAGGGTTCTGCTTGAGTACGACTTCCCCGGCAACGTAAGAGAACTGGAAAATATAATCGAAAGAGCCGTAATCATCGAGTCCGACCCTGTGATTCATCCTGACAGCCTTCCGCAGGGGCTTACCATGTTCCACTTTGAAACGCTTGATCCGGGTAAGATTCAGACCATCGAAGAGCTTACCAGAAACTACATAGAAAAGGTTATCGACATGTTTGGCGGCAACAAGACCCTGGCGGCAAACGCCCTGGGCATATCGAGAACGAGCCTGTGGCGCGTTCTCAAAGGATGAACGGACTCCGCCGAGTATTCGAATTGATATGGCACGTAATATGAGACCCGGTATAAATTGAACTCGATTATATATGACAACGCACTTTTGAACTTATTAAACGGTTTATCGTCGGATATAATTTATTCCCTTTCGTCGAAGTCGAAAGTCATCGTAGGATTCAAACTATATGAAGACGGCAGAGTGCGGGATATTACCTGGAACGAAGAAGAAACGGCTCTTGCCGTAGATATTTTGAGTTATCCCCCTATAACGGTAGGGATTTATGAAGACGATGGGATTATGCGCTTCGAATGCGATTGTGATAAATGGGACGAACATAACAATTGCGAACACGTCGTATGTTCGTTAGTTACGATTAAGAACCTGTTGAACCCCAAATCGTTTCAAAGCCGTACGGGCAACAAGAATAAAGATAGTGAAAAAAAAGACAGGTTGTTACAGATACTCCTTGGATTAATCGATAAGGAGGCAGCGGCGGCGGAGAAAATTTCACCCGAGAAGGTACCGTCAAACAAAATGCCGTCAAAGGAATCCCCGCCAAAGAAAAAAGACGATGAATACGCAATAGTATTGGAATACGGTAAGTATTCCCCGGCAATGTACCTTACGTTGAATGCGGCGAAAGTTCAGGGCTATTCTCTGCCTAAAGGTACGCCGAAATTGCTAAGGAAGTATTTTCCATTCGGAGCCATCGATATAAGCTCGTTGTACGAGTATCTTTTAAATCACGGCAATGCGTATCCAATTTATTTCAAAGACGCGGCTAAAAGTAAAGATAACGATTACGATTACGCTGCAAATACGTCTAACGATACGGATAACGATACGGCTAATAATACGGCTGACGATAAAGAGACATTGACCAAAATTACGTTCGATAAGAATGTTGAATATAAAACATATACCGGGTTCGAAATTAACGGTAACGTGGTATCGATTAACATGGTTTGCAGCACCGATATAAACGAAGTGAAAGACCTTGTGGTCATAAGAGATTACGTGATAAACAAAGCGACCAATATATTTGGTCGGATCACAAGTAAAGACGGACTGGTTTACTGGAGAAAAATAAAGAGTACATATTATGCGTCGCATCGTATGGATCTTTATGAGGAATCCGATTATTTTTATAGTATGTCGGATAGTGCGGAATTCGACGGTGTACCCGATGGCAGCGTCGAAGCGGACTATTATAACGATTACGAGTTTCGGATGCCCCTGGAAGTATTTCAGAATTTTCAAATCAGAGTCGCTTCCACCCAAAAGGACGATCCTGATTTTGGGATGTACTTGTTCAGAAGTAACGGTAGCGCCGTGGAGCTTGTAGATGCGCCCTCTGCCGCTTACAGAATATCCGCGACGGAGACGGCTGACGAGTACATCCTGGATACGGAGGTGGTGATAGGTGACATTGTAACCGCACCATCGATATACCCGTTCGATTTTTTTTATATGAAGATGCCGCATGGTTTGTCTACACTGAAAAAGCGGAGTATCCTGTATGATGTTTTTATCGGCGTGCTTAAAGAAAAGACGAAGAAAGGCAAGAATGACCTGATAAAGGATATTATATCCGATTATGCGTTCGGACAGGACAAGCACGTGAAAGAAGCGCGTAAAATGCTTAAACGTTACGTTAACATGCCTTTAGAGGAATTCCGGATATACTGCCATAATGGTTCGTGGATGTCGATTCCTATAGATATGGCGAAAGAACTGCCGACGTATTCTATTCCATATGAACTGTTTGGGCCGAAAATATTCGAAGATATGGATCTTCAAAACCTGATGGCCGTGGATAGAAATGATTTTCTTTCAAAGTTGCCCGTTTTGATTGCACGATTAAAGGAAAACGGCATAGACTTCTTTATCGATGGAAAACCGGTATCCCTTACTATATGGGACTTCGAATTTAACGTAACGAGAGGCGCTATAGACTGGTTCGAGATAAAGCCGGAGATTAAATACGAAGGTAAAAGCATAGATAAGAAATTGTGGAAGCAAGCGTTAAGCGGCATGGTTAAGCAGGATGACGTAACTTACATTTTAGATGAAACCACGATTAAAAACCTCTCTGCCGTGATGAACTTCTTTAAAGCGGAGCAAAAGAAAAAGATTGTCGAGATACCACGATTGCAGATTTTCGATTTGCTGGCATTGAGGAACTTGCAGTTTAAGGTAGTGCTTCCCGACGAGGATGAGGCAATGATACAGAGGTTGCTGAATTTTCGGGGGATAGAGGAAAAACTCCTGCCCGTCGGACTAAAAGCGAAGTTGCGCCATTATCAACGGGAAGGATACGACTGGCTGGCTTTTCTATACGAAAACAGATTCGGTGCGTGTTTGGCGGACGACATGGGATTGGGCAAGACAGTACAAACCATTGTTTTGCTATCGGGATTGAAAGAAGGGATTATTGGTAACGGGAGTTCATCCACCGTCAGCCTGGTAGTAGTGCCGCCCAGCCTGCTGTTTAACTGGGAGAATGAACTGCATCGGTTTTATCCGAACTTAAAGGTCTGCCTGTACAGGGGTAAAGATCGAAGTCTCGATTTTGGAGATTGTGACATCGTGTTGACTTCGTACGCACTGGTAAGAATAGACATAGATAAACTGAAGGAGCTGCGGTTCAACGTCATAGTATTCGACGAGGCACAGGCGTTAAAAAATATATATGCCGATACGACCGGAGCGGCGAGAAAACTCAACGGGTATTTTAAGTTAGGCCTTACTGGGACGCCGTTAGAAAATCATATAGGCGAGTACTATTCGATTATGGATTTATTATTGCCCGGATTGTTGGGAGAGTATAGAGAGTTCAAGCGCATAACCGATACCGGGATATTAGAGACCGTTATTCCCAAGACGAGGCCGTTTTTACTGAGACGGACGAAAGAGAAGATACTGAAGGAACTTCCACCTAAAATAGAGAACGACGTTTACCTGTCTCTGACGGAAAAGCAGAAGGCGTTGTACAACAAGACCGTGGACGAGGTAAAAAAGACCGTGGAAGACGCTTATAATACGAAAAACGAAGGACAGGCAAAAATCATAGCTTTAACGGCTCTGCTGAGATTGAGGCAGGTTTGCCTGTCTATAAGGCTGTTATTACCGGATCACAAGGATATTTCGCCAAAGATCGAGTTTTTGCAGGAGAAGGTGGACGAATTGACGACGGAGGGACATAGCTGCCTGGTATTTTCACAGTTTACCAAATTTCTGGACCTGATAGAAGGGAATTTGACAAAAAGTGGATATAAGTTTTACCGGCTGGATGGATCGACTCCCGTGCCAAAAAGAAAGGAAATCGTCGAGGAGTTTCAGAATTCTAAGGAGCCGTCGATATTCCTGCTAAGCCTGAAGGCGGGAGGGCAGGGGTTAAATCTCACGAAGGCCACGTATGTATTCCATATGGATCCCTGGTGGAACCCCGCGGTCGAAAATCAGGCGTCCGACAGGACGCATCGCATAGGGCAGAAAAGCAGCGTAATAATCACGAGGCTTCTTATGAAACATACGGTCGAAGAAAAAATCATGCACTTGAAGAAACAGAAATCGCGCCTGTATGACGCAATTATGGATCCAACAACCATAGTCGATAGTTTAATATTAACGAAGGATGATTTCGATTATATTTTAACCTCGGTAAAATAACACTAACCCCTCCGGCTTGACCGGAATCGCCCTTATTCCTTTTGTTCCGCCAACCTTACCCCGTTCGTAATTCCAACCCGTTGCCGTCAACCCCACCCTTATCGTCATTCCGGCTTGACCGTAATCGCCCTTAGTGCTTTTGTGCCGTCAACCGTACCCCGTGTTTCAGCCTTGTTTCAACCTGAAACGGGACAGGGTAATGCCGTAACATTGTAACCCTTTGATTTATTAGAATATTATCATTTGGTATGGTTATTGATATTTATATAAGCATGAACGCGAAAGTTGAAATAAAGCAAAAAGCAGAGACGGCTAAAGAAGGAGCAATGAAAGATCGGCTCTTATTCGTTACCGGTAGTGAGGCAGGTAGCGATAACGGGATAACCTACGCATATGAACTCGCTAAGAACATCGATGCTATCCTCGACATACTGGTAGTGGATGGCTCGGTTGATTCGAAAGGTTTCGTAAATTCTAAAGGCTTCGGCAATTCGAAGGGTTCCGGCAACATTGAAGGAGGGTTGAGGAGCGAGTTTAAGGATGTGGCCAGAGGCGTGGAGTGCAAGGTGACCTTCGGGAAAGACTCCTTAAAGGGGGTTGTCTACGAGGTGTGTTTTGGGGATGCAGTTGGCGCAATTTCCGACATTATCGAAAGAAAATACGGTATTTCCATGGTCCTTCTGGGCCCTGGTATAAGTAAAGGAAGCGTCTTTGACGCTAAAAAGCTATCTAAAACGATATCCGTGCCAATCGTTAAAATCTCCGGCCCCATAAAAACCGGCGAAGGCGGTACGGACAAAAGGAGAAAAAAAATGGGAGCAATCAAAAGATTAATCAAAAATATCGACAGGTATATGGAAGCTGCATCGATGGCGGAGATGAGGGTTGACATTGCCAGAGAGAAACTGCTAAACGAGTGCCGTCAGCCAATCGATTTAACTTCATCGGCTAATGAGCCGGCTTGCGAGCCCCGCCGCGAGAAGTCCGGAGGGGAATATATGGAGTTGCACCCGGTTCAAAGCGAGAGAGGAATCTAAAGTTTATATGGTAATTAGCGTACATATTGTCCGTCAGGCCGAATAAATATCGAATGAATTTAGTTTCGATAGTCGGTTACGGGAAAATTTAAAGGAAAATTTAAAGGAGGATTTAAATGCACATCTATTTGCCAATAGCCCATACGTCGATCAATTTAATATTAATATTGTCGATTGGTGTAGGGATTGGTCTTTTGTCGGGTCTTTTTGGCGTAGGCGGCGGGTTTTTGATAACGCCCCTTCTCATGATGTTCGGTATATCACCTATGGTGGCCGCCGCCAGCGGTGCCAACCAGATGGTGGCAGCCTCGGCTTCGGCTACGCTCACCCATTGGAAAATAGGTAACGTAGACGTGAAAATGGGTATGTACTTACTGATTGGGAGCTTCCTGGGCGGGATTGTAGGGGTGCAGGTCATAAAGGCGTTGAGCGCACTCGGTAACGCCGACTTTTTGATTAAAGTTACTTACGTACTGTTGCCGATAACCGTGGGCGGATTTATGCTTGCCGAGAGCTTAAAGAACATGAAAAAGGGAAGTAAGGAATCGTCCGTAAAAGAAAGCTCTAAGGAATCCGGGTTTTCGCGGTTTCTTGGCAGTCTTCCTTTTCAAACCGAATTCCTGAAGTCCGGAATCAGGCAGTCCGCCATTTTGCCCGTCATTATCGGTATATTCGTTGGCGTGCTGGCTGCGATAATGGGAGTAGGCGGCGGATTTATCATGGTGCCCATAATGCTTTACATACTGCGCATGCCCATGAAAGTCATAGTGGGAACGAGCGTGTTCCAGATACTTTTTACCGTCATAGAGGTAACCTTTTTGCAAGCATATACGAATCACGCCGTAGACTTCGCCTTAGCGTTGATAATGCTGATAGGTTCGAGCGTAGGCGCCTACATGGGGACTCTGTTGAGCGAAAAGCTGGACGCAACTCAGCTCAAAATTATGCTTGCGCTCCTGATATTGTCCGTAGGAGTGAAAATATTGATAGAGCTTATATCCAGGCCGTCCA
Organism: Nitrospirota bacterium; assembly: GCA_015233615.1. Taxonomy (GTDB): domain Bacteria; phylum Nitrospirota; class Thermodesulfovibrionia; order Thermodesulfovibrionales; family Magnetobacteriaceae; genus JADFXJ01. Next base: position 17,529 of record JADFXJ010000026.1, on the reverse strand, counting down.
TATTGCTTGCATACGCAGGAGGACACTAACGTGCAAATTAATCGCAACAGCGACGTACGGTTCAATCGGGGTAATAACGACAAGGGTAATAACGACAAGGGTAATAACGACAAGGGTAATAACGTGGAGGTTGATAACGTGAAGAGTAATAACATGGAGCTTAATATGGAGGTTGACAAAGTGAAATTCCGTAACGTGAAACACGGCGGGCTGCTTGTAAAGATTACGGTAGCGGCTTTTGTATTTATTCTTGCATATACGATGGTATGCTTTTTCGGCTCGACAGGGGCCCAAGCCTCTCTGACGATGAGCGTCGAGCACAAGACCATACCGATAAACGCCTTTTACAATGGTAACACCGTGCTCCTGAAAGGCATGGTGGACAAAGGCGAGGACGTTGTTGTAAAGCTTTCCTCCGATGATGGCAAAGAGACCTTCATGACCAAGGGCAAGTCGGCACACCTCTTTTGGATGAACAAAAACAAGATAACCATAAGCGGTATCAGCAGCGTTTACATGCTCTTTTCATCGAAGGACGTCGAAAGCGCGGTATCCGAAGCGGATAGGGACAAGTATGTAATAGGCTACGGAGCCGTCGAGAAAAGGGCCGTTATTGTGCCTGCCGGAGACAAAGCCAGGCTTTTGGGTGAGTTCATCAAGTTGAAGGAGAAAAACAGGTTGTATGATACGGGGAAAGAGAAAATATCCCTTATTCCGGCCGCGGATGGTAAGTTCGAGTATACTCTGCAAGTGAAGCTTTCTTATCAGGTGCAGCCCGGACAGTATAAGGTAGAAGCTTACGGAGTGAAAAACGGCGCGGTTTCGGACACGGCCTCGGATGCCATATTGGTGGAGCCCGTGGGTATAGTTAAGGCCATGACCCAGCTTGCGTCGAGGCACGGGGCCCTATATGGGCTGATGTCCATAGTGATAGCGCTGATAGCTGGCCTGATGGTAACGCCTTCCATAACGTTCGCAAAGGTATTGATAATATTTGCCATATCTTTTGCCAGACGTATAGCAACTTCCGTAGATAACGTTACAGAGTCCGTGTTTCCATTACATGACGACGTTGAAGAAAGCGAAAACGTGATGGAACATAAAGCACTCGCGGAGCAAAAGCATAGATAGTGCCGGAGCGGATTGCCGTGATTGGATATTGAACTATTAGTAATAGAACTTAATCAGGAGGTATAAGTATAGATATGGTAATCGATGGAAACAATGCACACAGATATAAAGTTAACTTAATGGGAGAGTTAAAATCGATACTGCTGGCTACCGACGGCTCGGACAATAGCATGGGTGCGGTTAAAGAGGCTATAAATTTTGCGGGTGCCTGCCATACGGTTTTAAGTCTGTTAAGGGTGTTGGAAATAGACCCCGCGTACGAGTCCATGGGATTTCACTATACCGAAGAGATGAGGCAGGCGGCATTATCGGATTTCGATGAGATTCGCGAGCTTGCCGCATACAATAATGTAGAGTGCGATATTGTCATAAGACGTTCGCATCATGCTCACGAGGCAATCATAGCGGAGGCGAAGGATAAGAAGAGCGATCTGATAATAATGGGCAGGCACGGCATGACGGGCTTAAAAAAACTCATCCTTGGCAGTGTTACCGCTAAAGTCATAGCAAGCGCCTCTTCCAAGGTGCTCATAGTGCCCAGGGAAGTGGACATTCGGGGGGAAAACATCCTTCTGGCTACGGACGGTTCCAAATGTAGTCAGTCGGCCGAGGAGGAAGCGATAAACATGGCTAAACGTTGCCCGGTGGTGAAAAACCTTCTGGCCGTCTCCGTTGCGTCGCACAAGGACAAGCTTTCAGAGGCGCAGGAGATATTGGATGGCGTTCGAAAAAGGGCAAGCGCTAAGGGAATAAAGGCGGAGACACTGGCCCTTGTCGGCGAGCCGTACAAGGCTATCGTCAACGCCTCGCTGGAGTGTAGTGCCGACGTGGTAATAATGGGCACACATGGCCGTACTGGGCTTGCCAACCTGCTTATGGGCAGCGTTGCAGAAAGAGTCGTAGCCCTTTCCATGTGCTCGGTGCTGGTGGTAAAAAACTCTCCGGTGACCTCCGGTCAACGGCAAAAGGCATCGGTGAACAAGTTAAAGCCGCAGTTGAGCCAATTCAGGTAGTAAGTCAGATGATACGTTAGATAAGGTTATTTCTATATTATTAGATAATAAGATACGTGAAAAGCCGTTAAATCTAAGGGAGAGGAATCCGAACCTCTCCTTTTTTGATGTATATAGTCTGGTAATGGTCTAAAAGGGTTTAAACCGGAAAGCTTCGAAAATCGTGGAAAAGAGAATTTGGAAAGGGTTATTTTATCTTAACGAGGCGATAAGTGTCTATTGGAAGAGCTTTTTCAATCTCTTCCTGAAGGATATGTCGGACTTCCTCACGATCAGGTTTTGTTGATAGCTCTGTCTTGACCTCGGATAGCTCTGTCTTGACCCCGGATAGCTCGGCTTCGACATTTATAAGCCTATAATCGATACTGTCAACCTTCTTTTTGACCCCGGATAGCTCGGCTTCGACATTAGTAAGCCTATAATCGATACTGTCAACCTTCTTTTTGACCCCGGATAGCTCTGTCTTGACCCCGGAGATCTCGGCTTCGACATTTATAAGCCTATTGTCTATAACCTTAACCTTGTCATTCATCGAGACCAGGATAACGTCTCTCTGTTCTTCAGTTAATCCCATGTTTGAAGTTTACCACGCAGGAGATGTGTTGTCAAGAACTTTTTTGTAGGGTGATTTGGCTGACGGCTCGGCTCTAACCGGAATGACAACAGGCGGGGAATGTATAGCCTATGTGTAGTTATAGTAATTATATTTATGTCTATGAATTTCAATGTGGGCGGGGCTGACAGTGCGATGTCATCAACAAGGGCATAATGTTCTCTAAACGGGCGTGATGGAAGATCTCCGGCGGTGTAATTTGTTAAAAGTGTATCGCTGAGTGCAGTTGCTCGTGTCCTTCCGGCAGACGTGTGTAAAATAGAAAATATTTCGATGGACTAAGAATTATTTTTGCAAGGCTGCGATAGTTTCCCTGAAGTTCCATGGCATCCATAGACCTGGATTTTTGCACAAGTCTGCCACATGTTTCTGAAGCTCCGTTAAGTAATCGAAAGCATTAACGCCATTCAGATAGCAGGTATGAATCAGGCGCATAAACATGTCTCCTATGTCGGCGCCATGCTGTGTTTTGTAGAAAAGGGCGTTTTTTCTATGGAGTATCGCCCTTTTCAATATTTGTTCGCAGAGGTTGTTATCGAGAGGGGCACCCGCTACCAGCAGAAAAAGGGTTAGACGCTCCCAGCGTTTGAGCATATACGAAAAGGCTTTCCCCAAGCCGGAGTTTGGCTCCACTTTCTTTTCTTCTATCTGTAGATTCAACCAGGCATACAGTACTTCCATTCGTGGCCCGCTGTGCTCCTGATGAAAGGCCAACCGCTGCTCCGGTGTCATGTTTTCTTTTTTTGCTATATCGTCGTTGTGATATACTTTCCCCAGGATGTCAATCACATAACTGCATTCCTCCGGAAAGTTGGGTAACTCATCCACAAAGTTCCTGCGGCCATGAGTCAGGCAATTTGCCAGTATGGTTTCAAAGGTATCCGGCAGATTTCTTGAAACGGAAGTTTTCCGGAGGTAGGAAGGTTATTATTTAAAAAACAAGCAGTTGCGTTGTTTTTCGCATAAATGGGAAGTGTAAAATCAGACATTGCGTTGGAACAGGGACCATCTATAGGCGCCGTATGGGTAATAAGAGAACTGGCCCGGCAGCTTGGTATAGACGCAGCCCTGGGAGAGGACAGGGAAGGTAAGTTGGCACTCTGGCAGGTATGGCCCGCGTCATAGGGCAAGGATCAAGGTTGTCGGCAGTACGATTGTCTGCAAATCGGATTGATACGCTGGGGGTGGGAAGTTTCAACGAGAAGGATTTTTATGCAAATCTCGATTGGCTTAATAAAAATCAGGAAAAGATAGAGGATCGGCTTTTTCAAAAGGGTAAACCGACAGAGTTTTACCTGTACGACGTAACAAGCTCTTACCTTGAGGGTGAGCACAATGAGTTGTCCGCATACGGCTATAACCATGACGGGAAAAAGGGCAAGAAGCAGATAGTAGTGGGTCTGTTGTGCGACGATGAGGGGAAACCTCTTTCGGTAGAAGTTTTCTAGTTTTTGGCATCCAGAACACGAGCGCACATGTTTGTCGTCATGTTGGCCTACTTGATCATGAGGGAATTGGCCTCTCGATTGAAGGACATTGAGCTTACCGTTGAAAAAGGCATCAGAGAATTGGGAACATTTTGCGTGATGGACGTAATGGTCAAAGGGGAGTTGTCCTGCCGTAAGCTTCCGAAACCATCTCCGAATATCCAGAAGCTTTTGGATGCCGCTCAGGTTACGCTACCGGAGGTGGTTCTTAGAGACGGTACCGTCGTAGCCACTACGACATCTCCCTCGAAAACTGCTAAGCCTCGGTAATTGTTCAATATTTTATCACTAGCCTTCATTGCTATCAGAAAACTTCCGTTAGAAGCATAAACAACCTTAACGTTGGTTTTTTCTTATTTACTCCGGTAAGTCCGACACAAGCGTAAATTTTGGATACTCTGTATTAGCAGCACTCAAAATGTTATAATATTGTCGTTATCCTTTTTCATTTTATCGAAGGTTAGGAAAATCAAGAGAATAACGATATGTCCAAAACTGTAGTAATAAGCATCGAAGCCGATAGAGTAAAAGTTGTAATCGCTAAAAAGTCGGGCAGGACTAAGTCGGGCATCGCGTTAATATACTAAATAGTAGCTTGGAGCCGGAGAATGGAAGTTGCCGTTGACATAATTTTAGGGGATTGCCGTGAGGAATTGAAAAAGTTGCCTTCCGACTCGGTGGATTTAATATTTACTTCACCGCCATATGCGGACCGCAGAAAAGATACGTATGGAGGCATCAGCCCCGATAGATATGTAGAGTGGTTCCTACCAATTTCATTAGAGCTGAAAAGGGTTCTGAAAGAGAGTGGCACCTTCATTTTGAACATAAAGGAAAAGGCCGAAAATGGGCAGCGGCACACGTACGTGATAGAGCTCATACTGCAGATGAAACAGCAGGGGTGGCTGTGGACGGAGGAGTTCGTCTGGCACAAGAAAAACTCTTATCCCGGCAAGTGGCCAAATCGGTTCAGAGACGCATGGGAGCGTCTGTTACAATTCAACAAAAGCAGACGGTTTAAAATGTTTCAGGAAGAGGTCATGGTGCCGATGGGACAATGGGCGGAGGCAAGGTTAAAAAGGCTTAGCGATACCGACAAGACAAGGGATGTCTCTAAAGTCGGAAGCGGTTTTGGAAAAAACATCTCTAACTGGCTCCAACGGGATATGGCTTACCCAACCAACGTGATACACTTAGCAACCGAGTGCAACAATAAAAATCACAGCGCCGCTTTTCCGGAGTCTCTTCCCGAATGGTTTATCAAACTTTTCACCGAGGTTAACGATACCGTGCTTGACCCTTTCATGGGCTCCGGCACCACCATAAAAGTAGCACGCAAAATGATGAGGAATTCGATCGGAATCGAGATATTGCCCCGGTATTACGAAATGGTAAGGGAAGACCTCGACAAAGACATAACATACCAAAACTTAAGGCTTCTATGAAGCTAAGACTGATATGAAAACGATCTCACTTCCGGAAGTAACGCAATACGTAGAGGATAACATCGGCTCGTTTCATGCTAAAAGACTGGCAAGCCTCGAACGTCAGAAGTTATTGAACATACTTAAGCGAAAGAACCCTTACCTGTTTAAAGCCAAGCACATATTGACCTCGCAGGACCTGGTCAAGGGTCTTCTGGACTCTTTCTTATCATCCCAGGAAGAGACTCTCTTCGGTGATTTTTTAGAAGGCCTTGCCATTTATATTTGCGGGATTGTTTATAATGGGCAAAAATCTTCGGCTGATGGAGTGGATCTCGAATTTGAAAAAGACGGCATAAAATACATCGTGTCCATCAAATCGGGGCCAAACTGGGGAAATAGCAGCCAGGTAAACAAAATGAGAGACAACTTTAGAAAAGCCAAAAGAATTTTGGGTTCTAATAGCTCTCTAAAGAACATTGTTGCAGTAAATGGTTGTTGCTATGGAAAAGATAATAAGCCGGACAAAGGAGATTATCTTAAATATTGTGGCCAAAAGTTCTGGGAGTTTATCTCGGCCAATCATTCGCTATACGTTCAAATCATAGAACCTATCGGGCATAAGGCCAAAGAAAAAACCGAGGCATTCGTAGAAGCTTATTCGCAAATCATCAACAAGTTTACCCTGGAATTTTCCAAAGATTTTTGTGCTGACGGAATAATAGACTGGGAAGCTCTTGTTAAACTTAATTCATCGTATAATAACGATATTTAACGCGATGCTCAACTTTTTCCCGTCATTGTTGGTGTTGTCCCGGAATCTGCAGACCGAACCATGGTACATGCCCCTTCCGCCATTCCGGTTCCGGACAAGCACGCCAAAAAAGTGGAGCATCGCGTGAAGGTCAGAAAAATCAAGAGAATAACGGAATAACGATATGTCCAAAACCGTAGTAATAAGCATCGAAGCCGATAGAGTAAAAGTCGTAGTCGCCAAAAAATCGGGCAGGACGGTGAAAGTCGTTGACTATTTCACCATGGATGCCGGGGAACTCGATGAATTTCTCGAAAAAGACGAGAGCCGCGAATACGTTGTTGTTTCCGAGTTTATTCAATATCACCAGGATTCTGTATATATTCCAAACGTCAAGCCCAAATATTGCGAAGACATGATTAGAAATGAAGTAAGAAGGCTTCATCCCGAGCTCGAAGCCTTCTCGTTAGTGTATTTCGACCTGGGTGAGAAAGTGGAAGGAAGAAAGACAGTGGAGGAATACTATACTCTCTCTTTCGCAAAATCCGAGGTGGATAACATCATTTCTAAGTTTATAGACAAAAAAAAGAAAGTAAAGGCTATATATGCCGATTTCCTTGTACCTATAAACTTTATGGCGGCTATAGAGGCAACGAAGGCCCTGGATGAGCCGTACCTCCTGGTCTTTGCCGCCGGCAACAATAAGGTTACTCTCCTTATGCAGAGCAACAGGTTACTCTTTGCCCGCTCATCTCAAGCCTTGAATTATGGTACCAGCGAGTTTGACTTACAGAGCATTTCCATGACTTTAAGCCATTGCCACCAAACGCTGAGAATAAACCCTGCGTTCGTCACTATAGCCGGCACCATGACAACTGACTTCGACGTGGAAACGATACCTCCTTTCCAGGTTGCCGGTATTATCAAGCCCCGGTTTTGCGAGATGGACGATATAGCGTTTACCGAATATTTCTTGGGCGTTTCCGCCCTGTGCGTGGAACTTCGCAAAAAGGATGGTATAAAAATGGACGTTACGGCAAGCGACTACAGAACTTTTCTTTTGCTTGCCCGGTATCTTACGTATTCCTCTCTTGCCTTCATTGTGTTGTCTTTAATGACGCTGGCCTACATAGGGAAAACGGCAATGGAAGTCTCCGGATTAAGGGGACAGATTGCCGGGTTAAGGGCTTCCAACACGGACCTTCAATCCATTTCGGATCGATTTAATGCAATAAAAACGCCCATTTTAGCTAAAACGAAGTTAATCGACGCTCTTCATCGTCACAAGGATGAGGCGTGGCCTAGTGATCTTCTAATCCCTCTTTCCGAAGTGGAAACTAAAAACCTGAACATAGAATCCCTTAACTGGGACAAACCCGCCGGCAAGAAGAGCAAGGGAGCGGTCTTTACCATAGGTGGCCATGTTGAGGCCATCCAATCTTATGCCGAAAAGGAAGCGGTTATGGGAGAACTTCAAAATTCGCTGAAGCAAATTAAAGGGATAAAAAATATGCACTATGATCTTAACATCAGGGATAATTCGTTCAGGCTTGTTTTCGAATTCATAAAGCCGCCGGGGCTCTCCGAAAATGCATACCCCTCAGAAGAGAAGAAAAAGTGAAATACGAGCATTTCCTGGCGGCAAGAATAAAGTATAATTGTATTTTAGGAATTGTGTTATCCGTTCTTTACTTTACTTACCAGGTAGAGGCGCACTATAAAGATACATTATCCGAGGCCATTGCCCAGGTGAGTACCGTTACGAGCAAAAAAGAAGAAATGAAAAACGACACCATTATGCTGGAAGACACACTGAACGTCTTAAATAACGTTTTACCGGGGGATTTCGATAAGCTTGATCCCAAAAGCCGGATAATACAAACGTTAGACCAAATAAAAGCCAGGTATCCCGACGTAAACCTAACGTTCGAAGACTTCATGGCATCCACCGTAAGCGTTGAGTTTCCCCTGGGCATGGCTTTTAAAAAGGATCTGCCTTTTCTGATAACCTACCTGCAGTACGTCGAAACTCTCAGGCTTCCTTTCTATTCGATAACAAACTTGTCCGTAACCAAAGAGGGGGATGACGTTGTGTCGTGCAAGATAACGGGTGCCCTGTCTTTTCCGGTAACGGGCTGGCAAGGTAAAAGGGAGGGGTAAGCTTGAAAATGGGGTTGAGCAATAATCTTTTGATGCGGCTGGCGATACCGTATGCCGTGTTTGTCCTGGCGTTTTTGTTTAACGACCGTCTAAAACTTAGTCTTCCCCCGGATCCTCTGGAACAGGAATTTCTTGGGTACAACTCTACCCAGCTTACCGGGTACATGGATAGTGGCGTGCTAAAGGCAAAGGTTGGTTTGCCATTTTTCGAAGAAAAAATAAGGATACCATTTTACAGGAGAAAGCAGTCGAATGACACTAACTTTCCACCTCAACCGCTGGTTGAGATAGCCCCTCCAAATGTACGGCAGGTGCCACAGGTGAACTTCGCGGAATTAAATCTGTCGATGACCGTTGTCACAAACGGTAATAAACTGGCTATAGTAAACGGCATGCTCGTGAGAGAAGGCGCGGAAATAAAAGGTTTCAGGATTGAAAGAATCGAGGAAGGCCACATTCTGGTTTCCATTAGAGGACAATCTTCGTGGATCAACATGTAGTGGATTAACATATAATGGTATTCTATTCGATGAGGATATAAAGCTGGATGAGGAAGCATGAAGAGTATGTGGAGGATATGAAATCGGGTGAGAATATATGAAGAGGATATGAAATCGGGTGACGATATGAATAAGGGTAACGAGGGTAACATGTCTGACATGGCTAAAATGAGTATGGAAATGTTGCGGGCCTTTATGTACGTACTATCGGTTGGCCTGGTGTTTAGTTTGCTATCCTGTGCCACGAGCACGGAAAAGTACACTTCTCAGGATTGGAGCCTTTATGGCGAAGTGACGGATGAATTATCGTCAAAACGTTTGGGAAAGGATCAAGGGAAGAGGCTGGCACTTAAGGAGGCTGAGTTCGAGCCTGCCTCCGAGTCGCTTTCTCCGCTGAAGACGCGGTTGGTAAGCCTGTCAGTGCATGGCGAACCCCTGGCGAGGGTAGTGCAGGCAATAGCCGAGGCGGCGAGTCTGAACGTGGTTATGGAAAGGGGGGTAGACCCTAACACCGCTGTGACTGCGGTTCTTACCGACGTTCCCGTGGAGGATGCCCTAAAGATTATATTTAATTCGGTAGATTATTTCTATGCAGTAGAAAATAACGTGCTGTACGTCAGGGCTATGGAAACGAGGGTCTTTGAGTTCGGTGTGCCAACGGTTACCAGTACCTATAATACGATGATGGGGGGAGACGTGCTTGGTGCGGCACAAACTACTGGTATAGCCGCGGGTACGACAAATACTACAAGTTCGACAGGCAACGCAGCATCTACCGGCCTTAGAGGAATCGTCTCCCTGCAGGGTAAAACCAAAGACGAAGACTACGATGTATGGAAGACGATTAAAGAGACCATCGAGCAATTAATAGGTGTGAAAAATCCTGGAGCGCGAAGTACCATAGTTGCCGCCGCATCTGCATCAACCCCACCTCCTGTGCCGGCCCAGGGAGTTGCTCCGCCTGCCGCCGAATCAACTCCACCCCCACCTCCTGCCGCACTGACGGTTGACGTCTCTTCGGTGTCATCTCAGGAAGTACCAAAGCCATCGGTTACATTCAACAAGATTTCAGGAGCCATAATGGTTACCGCTACTAAGGAAGGCCTGGGGAAGGTGGAGAATTATATTGCAACACTGAAAAGGACAGTTTTCAGGCAAGTGCTGATAGAGGCGCGGATTGTGGAGGTCCAGCTTAGCGACTCGTTGCAATTTGGTATCGACTGGAACGATATCATCAATACGAAGTTGGGCAGCGCAAACAAACTTGGAGTGTCCATGAACAACTTCGCAAGCGTGGTGGACACCACGGGACCCAACGTAGCTCTAACTCTTTCCAATAGGTTTAACTTCTCTTCGGTTCTGAGGGCATTGCAGAGCCAGGGGAAAACAAAAGTCCTGTCTAACCCCAGGCTTAATCTGATGAACGGCCAGCCTGCGATACTATCCGTAGGCCGTCTCCAAAATTACGTTAGCCAAACGACCTTGAACACCGTGGCAACTTTAAATGGAGTGCCTGTTTATCAAACTGCCGTCAACGTGTCAAGCGTGTTTTCCGGTTCCATGATAGGGATAGTAACCTACATAGATGACAAGGAGTACATTTCTCTAACCGTTACCCCGGTTATTTCCGACCTGGTCAATCTTACGAAAGAGACCTACGGAACTTTCACCGACAACTCGGGTAACAAGCAGGATTTGTTCGTTACGTTACCACAAGTCGACTTAAGGGAGATGAGCACAACCGTCAAGGTGAAAAACGATGACATGATAATTATCGGCGGTCTGATCTCGTCTAAAGAAAGCCTCACCGACAACCAGGTGCCGGTTGCCGGCAACATTCCCATCATTGGCAACTTGTTCAAGAGCAGGAATAAGTCGGAGACGCGCACCGAACTAGTGATAATGATCAAACCCCATATAGCCGAATAGTTCCTCCTGCCATATTATCGGACTATACTATTTTAGCGGCAGTCCAATGGTATATGATGCATAGTAGGGGTTTCAGCGTTGTTGTACCGCAGGAAATACCGGATGTTGCTCTCTGAGGTTTTTGAATCGCTCCCTTTCTATAACTTCCAGGATAGTTGCGCCATCGATGACCAGTACCGCAGGAGTTCCCACTTTTGCAGGTAGGTAATCGGAAAGGGTGCCTTCGAATATCAATATGTGGTCAACTACGGGCTCTGGATGGCCGGACGCACGAGGTACCTCGACTATGAAGTTAAACCCGTCCATCTTTACCCTCGGATTACGTAGGGTTATCTCGTAGTAACCGCTACGTTTTTCGATTTTCCTGGCAAGCCCGAAAAGTGTGGCTTTTTGGCCTTTTAACCATTGCCAGGCGCTCCGGCGCTCCTGATCGTCGTAGATGTCGGCATTTAATTTACCTGCGATGGCCCTCAGGCGCAGTTGCCTGTACGTGGCCCTTATCTCTTTTATGTGCCTGACGAAACTGGCCTCTTTAATATCATCCGGAGAGATTTCCGCCTCGGTATCGATAGGCGCTTCGGTAATGCTTGGAGTTTTGGCAGTGGTTGGTACTCTGGTAACGGTTGGTGTTTTGGTTATCTTTGGCATTTTGGTAACGGTTGGCGCTTTGGTGATGGTTGGCGTTTTGGTAGCGGTTGGTATTTCGGTATTGGTTGGCGTCCCGGTAGTGGTTGGTATTTCGGTATTGGTTGGCGTCCCGGTAGTGGTTGGTATTTCGGTATTGGTTGGCGTCTCTGTGGCGATTGGCGTTTGGGTAACGGTTGGCGCCCCGGCAGAGGCCGGCGTGTTGGTAACGGTTGCCACAATATCCGCTCCCTGTTGCTTTTGGTGCTTATTGTGGTTCGTAAAGCCTAAAATAATGACGAGTGCGATGGCTATCACGGCAATTGGTATTAATAAACCCAGGCCCGGCTTCCTGCCGCCGCTTTTTGGGGAGCTTACTCTGCCGGTATCACTTTTACCGGGAGTAGTTTTAACTGTCTTTTCCATCGTTTCTGTAGCTATGTAAGTCTCGACGGTTTTTTCGCCGGCAACGTCCTGATGAGTGGCCTTGAAGTCCAACAGAAGTGCTTTCTTGAAATCACCGGCACTCTGGAATCTCTCCCTGCGATCCTGTTTTATGGCTTTTTCTATTATACGGTAAAGTGCCGGTGATATAGAATCACGGTGGACTGGCAGATTAGGGGGGGTGTTGTGAAGCTTGTTATACATTATCTTCATTATGCTCGTGCTTCTGTCGCCGAAGGGAAGGTCGCCTGTAAGCGTCTCAAACATGGTGATGCCCAGAGCATAGAGGTCGGCCCTATGGTCTACCGAGCCGGGTTCAGTGGATTCCATCTGCTCGGGCGCCATGTAGTGTGCCGTGCCAAGGGTCATGCCGGTCTTCGTAAGGCTCTCCTCTGCAGAATCTGCGTTTATTTTGGCGATTCCGAAGTCGGTAAGCTTCGCTACGGGCTTACTGGCGCTATCGAGAGTCATTATTACGTTTGCGGGCTTCATGTCCCGGTGTATTATTTTGCGTGAATGGGCGTGGGCCAGTGCGTCCAGGCACTGGCATATAATGTCGACACAGGTCGCTTCATCAAGGTTCAAGGCATTAAACGAGCTTTCGATAACGTGAGACGTTGTCAACCTGTATCGATTTTCGATAAGAGCCTTAAGCGTTTTGCCGCGCACGTACTCCATTACGATGTAAAATCTGGAGTCCTCCTCGAAGCAATCGTAAACCTCAACGATATTTGGATGTTTCAAGTCGAACTGTATTCTGGCCTCGGCGAGAAACCTTTTCCGCTTTTCTACGATCTCCGCGGGATCGGGAACTATCACCTTTATCGCGCGCTCTGCATGGAGATGTGCATGGTGCGCCTTATATACGGTTCCCATTCCTCCCTTACCGAGAGGCATCTCGTCAAGCTCGTAATCCCTTATTATCATGCCGGTGCTCCTATGTCAGCCATTTTACACAATGATTGTTAATCCATCGGTTTGTAACGATAACATATCACGTGCTTAATGATGCTGTAATCATAATTTTGTATTATATCATATTGTTAAGTGATAACGTCCTAAATAACACGAAATAATACGAACTGAACAATAACACTCTCCGGGGCCGCAAGTAGTGAGAGCAAAGTTTGAATGCAAAATTAAAGAGCCACCGGAGAACTAACTCCAACAGATGGAGAAGGAGTAAGGGATGACAACGAGCGAGACGAAAATACTTTGCGAAAGATACGAGAGCCTGGCGGACGTTTCCGTATGCGAATCGTGCGAATTCACCGAAAGCTGTGAAAGCTACCTCGAAAGCCGCAGGGAGGCGCAATCCATTTGGATGAACCGCTTTCGGTCATTCGATAATTAAACACGATCAAAGGAGATTTCGGCAACCCCTACTTCTTCTTATTGTCATTTTTCAAATTTCCCCAGCGGTCGTAGATGGCGGGTGCATTCGCTGGTGTATTTTTCGTTGGTAATTCGGTATGCGCTGGTGTATTTTTCGGATACATTGGATGCACTGGTGTATTTTTCGGTGGGTGCGCGGTATGCACTGGTGTAGGTCTCGGTGTGACGGTATGATCTGGTATAGTACTCGGTGATACTTTTTCCGTTAATAACATTGTTTGCCCTGGTGGAGGTGCGATTACGTCTTGCTCTTGAGATACGATTTGCTCTTGAGGTACGATGTGCCCTGGCTGAGGTTGATTCTCTTGTATTGAAGCAGTACATATCGATGCAGTACAGACAGTTGAGGCAATTATAAAAACCAGGCTAACGATAATTTGCAAACTGTTGCTATAGTTGTTGGTTTTTCTATACAATCTTAACTTTTTATCATTACCAGCGTACGTATTCACAACCATTTCTTAATACCTCCATACAAAAATAATGTATGCTTTAATAAAGCATAATGGAAAACATAACCGCAGAAGCAACCTCCGGATGTCACCAGAGTATTACCAATATTGCCGGTATTATTTTTCCCCTGCGGTATCGTTTTGTAGATAAGAGCACGGGAAAACCTTGTTTCTGCCGTATTTTTTCGCTTCGTAGAGGGCGTCGTCACACCTTTTGAAAAAATCTTTTATAATGTCTCCGCCGCGGAATTGGCTGACGCCGAAACTGCACGTAACTCCCTTAACCTCTTCGAATTCGTTGGAGTCTATGGCCTGCCTGACCTTCTCGGCTACAAGACAGGCCTGCTCAATCGTGGTTTCCGGCAAGAGGATTATAAACTCCTCTCCGCCCCAGCGGGCGAAGACGTCACTTGTCCGTATAGTTTCCTTTACAAGCCTTGCTATTGCTATCAGTACGAGGTCCCCCACGTCATGCCCGTATTCGTCGTTTACGTTCTTGAAGTGATCCACGTCAAAGAGTATGATTGACAGGTTATGGGCATAGCGAAGGTAGCGTTGTACCTCTGTCTCGAGTATGGCGTTGAATTTCAGCCTGTTGAAAATGCCGGTGAGAGTATCCGTGGTGGCCATGGACTCGAGTTCCCTGTTTAATTCCTTTAGTCTCTCGTTACTTTGCTGAAGTTCCAGCGTGCGCTGCTCTACTCGTTGCTCCAGTAAGTTGCTGTAGTCTTTAAGCTCGTTATATGAACGAATCATCCTCATCCTCTCGGCCCTGAGCTTAACGGAAATTACTATGTGATCGGGGTCGCCCGATTTGCAAAGAAAGTCGTCTCCCCCCGAGTGCATGACGTTTAACTGCTTGGCCTTGTCCGACTCGGCAGATAGAAATACGATGGGTACGCTAACGTAATCGTCAATCTGTCTTATGACCTTTGCCACCTCGTTGCCGGAGCAATCGGGCATGTACACGTCCATGAGGATGAGGTCAGGATTGAATTCCCTTAAGGTGCCAAATACGTCGAGTGGGTTTGTTATCACACGGGTCTCCATACCTTTGAGTTGCAGGATGGAGGCGTAGTACTCCGCCACGTCCGCCTGGTCTTCGATTATGACAATTCTGTAGGGCTCATTTTTGATCTCTGTAGTTAATTCCTGAATTTTTTGAAACAGGCTCCCGGTATCGACGGGTTTGAGGAAGAAGGCATCTCCGCCGCAGCGTACGCACCTGAGCCTGCTGTCTATGTCTCCATTTTCGGAAATATAAATGAAAGGTACAATGTGCGGCTTTTCAAGACGCGGAAAGTACAGCCTGAAAGTCTCTTCCATGTTATCGCCACAAAGGGCCGTATCGATTATTATAGCGGCGGGGATTATGCTGTTGAGTCCTTTCATCATGGAACTAAAGGAGCCGAACTCCATTATATCGAAACCGTTTTCTCGCAAGGAGTGGTAAATACGCTCTTTTTCGGTGCCGTCTTCGTAACACAGGTAAAGCATCATATCACATTTGACGGGCAAATCCTTCCCGGTACCCTCTATTTTATGGCATCCATGGGGGGATTGAGGCGGCGACTCTAAAATCGGACGTTCTACAGCCTCGACTGCGGCCTCTTTTAGCAGGACAGAGCTGTCGCTAACGTCATTAACCTTTTCTTTCAACCTGGATAGGGCTTCATCAATAAGACTCACTACATGCTGAGATAACCCCGCGTCCGGGTCGATGCTCTTGAACAAATTCTCCAAAGCCCGCGCCTGAATGCCTATCCCGTGGAAACCTAGTGCAAATGAAGAGCCATTTAGAACGTGTGCCAACGATACCAGCCTGGCGCAAGATTTTCTCTCCATCGGGCCGGAAATAAGTCCGATCCAGGTCTCCTCTATCTCATCGATCTTAGCAGGTACCTGGACAAGATAATCACGTTTTAATTTCACCAGTCGATCGTTTAAGCCTTTATTAGTGGATTCCATAGTTTATCCCCGGTTAATCTGTATGCATAGATGTAAAACGGCGTTAAATAAGTAGCATTCTGAAATTACCATTTGTCTATAATATACCATTAGTCTACCCAAATAGTCCATAAACAACACATGCCCAAATTCCGATCCCCGGTCGCAGCCGGGGACAAGTATAGAACCATGTCATTGCAAGCGTTGCAAATCTTGCCTTTTCCAGAAGATATGCCACACACCTTTCAGGAGCCGAGCCGTCAGCCGTATTCGCGGGATTCGCGGGATTCATGGGATTCGCGGAATTCGCGTGGCCCATAATGACGGTAAAATGTAATTTTCCTGTTTCTCATATCGGAGTTTGGGCTGAGTATTATACTTGACAATTGGATATTCTTATGTCCTAATATGTCAACTTTTATCTTTGTGGTAAACGGGACACTATCGTAAATATGGCAAATCGGATATGCGAATGAACGAATGGGTTGGGCGTTTTAAGATAATAGGGGAGAAAGGTGAAATGTATATTACAACAACCCGACGTGCTTAAGCGCTTCCTTTACGTGATGGTCTTTCATGGCCACTTCTTTAAGTGCTTTCTTGAGTAATTCGGCTTGTTCCTCAAGTTCTTTGGTTTTTCGTACGGCAGGGGCAAGTGCAGTACGTCTATCCCATATTACAAGCGTAATTAAAAGTCCCATACCACCAAAAAGTATTCCAAGTCCCCAGAACATAAAGTTCGTTAACTGGTCGAATCTGTGATTCATGTCGGACTTCAGCTCGGCCTTCAGATTATTCATATCGGCCTTCAGATCGTCAACCCGCTGGTTTAAAGCCTTTTGCCCGTCTTCGAGCCTTATAATCCTGTCCCTGTCTTCCTGCGTGAAGGGGACATCTCTGGCCTGCACAGGTATGGCTGCCATTACCATGATCCCTATCGTTGCTAAAACTATAATCGATTGTTTCATAATAAATGTCCGCTTCATAGATGATTATAACATAAATTATGGCAATTGCGGCGGGTTCCAACAAAAAAACAAACCGATCCGTTAAGTTAATTAGAGCTCATGATATTGTAGCATTAGTTGTTATGTGTTATTACAGCATCCCTACGTGCTTGAGCGCCTCATGTACGTGAGGGTCATTCAAGGCTACTTCTTGCAGGGCTTTCTTGAGTAATTCGGCTTGTTCCTCAAGTTCTTTGGTTTTTCTAACGGCAGGGGTAAGTGCAATACGTCTATCCCATAATACAAACCCAATTAAAAATCCCATACCACTAAAAAAAAGTCCAAAAAGTATTCCAAAGCCCCAGAACATGAAAGTCGTTATATGCTCTAACCTTCTATTCATATCGGCCTTCAAGTCATCAATCCTCTGGTTTGTAGCCTTGAAACCGTCTTCCATTCTTTGGTTTGTAGCCTTTAACCCCTCTTCGAGCCTGATCATGCGATCCCTGTCCGACTGGGTGAACGATGAACCTGCCGCGTCGGTAACGGTTGATATACAAAACACCATGAAGATGAGTATTAAAAGGCTTCTCATGCTTGATTATAACATAAATTACGAAAAACCTCACATCCTTTGGCAAAATGAGGAAGATACCTAGTGTCCCGTCAAGCGTGAAATGTCGTACTAAAAAGTGTTATAATTTCTTCA
>JADFXJ010000025.1 GCA_015233615.1 Nitrospirota bacterium | reverse complement strand
TCGAACTATCTTAATCGTGAATCGGGTTTGTCCAATTCACGCTGAACCAAGACATGCAGAGATTGTGTACATTTAACGACTTTATTATTAATAATAAACTTAAGCTTTCCGGGCTTGAGTTTCTAATAACATATGAAGGTAAAAGTTATGAAGAATTATCAAGGGCAGACAAACGAAAAATAAGCGGCACAAAAATAATCTACTATGTAATAGAAAAACAAAGTCCTCCCGATGTTAAATTTATTATCTTTAAACGGGTTAACACGGGAGGTTTAGTACTAACCCCCCAGGAGATGCGACATTCATTAAATCAGGGAATTCCATCAAATTTTGTTAAAGAATTAGCAGAGGTGGAAGAGTTTAAACAAGCTACATGTAATAAAATCCCTTCGAAACGCATGGAAGACCGGGATTTTGCTAATCGCTTTGTTGCTTTTTATCTTTTAGGTTACAATGAAAAGTACAAGGGTGAGTTAGATACATTTCTTAACGATGGCATGATAGAATTAGCAAATTCTACTGAAAACAAGCGTACTCAAATTAAGGAGGCCTTTCGAAAATCAATGGAGCTTTCATATCAAATTTTTGGCAATGACGCCTTTAGAACAAGATACGATTTAAGAGCTAAACGCAACCCAATTGCCAAAGCGGTGTTTGATACGATCAGTGTCAACTTTGCCTGGCTTTCCGATGAGCAACAAATACAATTGCTTAATAAAAAGGAGTATTTTGAAGAAAGGCTTATAGAATTGTTCAATGATGAAAATAGTCTTAAATCAATAACTACGGCTACAGGTAATAAATCAAACGTTAAAAAAAGGTTCGAAACAATTAGAAACCTGCTAAATGAATTGCTTCCGCCGGAATGATAACTTCACTTCATATTAAGAACTTCAAATCCCATGAGGATACTGAGTTAAACCTATCCAATATAAATATCCTAACAGGCTTGAATGGAATGGGAAAATCATCGGCTACGGGTATTGTCTGTCTCTTTGATAACAAATAAATCCACATCGGTATCTATATTGGAGCTTCCCCAGGCATAGGAGCCAAAGAGAATGATCTTTTCAGGTTGAAATTCAACTATAATTTTATCGATGACTTCTTTAAGTTTTTGCTCAAATTCGCGGTTATACGCGGCATTCCCTCCCACTGGTTGCCCGGAAGCATTATCTAATTCAACGAGGTTTAGCATTTTTTGTCTGTATTCATAACCGAAACTCAATCAGGGGTAATTATAGCAACGTTTATACCTAAAAGCTTACTCTGTATTAACATTTTTAGCGTAATATATACAGGTATCTTCGAGAAAATTCCTGAGTGAAGCAGGTGCTTTAACTCTAGGTGCAATCATTATAATAGCGTTCTTATGATGAAGATTACTTGTCATAGTAGGAGGTTTTTTGTAGCTTGAAGAGAATCGATCAATGCTTTGACGAATCGATAAGACATATTCTACCAAAAACCAAAGCAAATATTTTCCTCTGATAAATCTTTTCACACCATCTGCTTTATTAAAATCCGCTAATGCTTCAGTAATATCACAATTGGAATTGAAATCAATTTCACAGAGTTCATGAATAGTCTTAACATTATTGATTGGTATGGGGTTTGAGCATTTCACAAGCTGACCGGTATTGAACACAAATAACTTGTTCATTTCGATCTTATCAAGTTCAGGTTTTAAATTATTTCGTTTCCAGTAAATTATCCATGCCATAATCAGTGACATTTCTCTTCCGAAAATTTCTAATTGTTCATCAAATTTGCTTAATATGCATTCTTTTTCATTATGTGCAAGCTCGGTTATGTTACACACTTCTTCTAATACCCGTCCACAAGTATAACGGTTAACCATATCGTTTTCAATCGAGTAGTTATCGGTTATGTATATATTCATTTCATCCGGAATGGGCTCTTTTAATATTTCGGATAAATCTCTATCAACAAAAAATATTATTCTTTTTTTAGGAAATCGTGTCCAGTCAAATAATTTGTGAACATTCAAAACCTTTTCCTTATTACCCACAATAGTAATTTCAATATGCCATTCAAATGGAAGCAGAAGATTGTCGATAATGCCCTTGTAAAACGAAGGATCATCTTTCCCTTCAACAAAGCCGTACACTATTTTTGCCGACTTATTATATTTTTGTAGAAAAACATGGCGGTATATTCTTTCCGATTGCTTTGCAACATCATGGATATCTTTCATATTCATAAATATAATGTCCTCTATATCCGAAATTTACAACTCAAACTCGCCAAGACCATGAGCGTAATGATCTAAATCATTATCGTAAATAAACGGTGAATGAGTGGCAGCAACAACTCCGAAACAAAATCCGCTTTGAATAATATCAATTAAAAACTTCTGTTGCCACGGAACAGATAACGATAATTCCGGTTCGTCTATCAGTACCAGATGCTTATGTCCGCCGGATAAATATAAATGGCTAAACAATGAAACTATTTGTTTTTCACCTGATGACAAATGTTTCAGTTCGATCTTCTTCTTTTCATCAGAATCAATATTAATGGAAAAAGTAAAATTGTTACCATCATAATTGAATTTCTTATCGTGTAAATATCCATTGCAAACCTCGCAAAAGTTTGTCATGAGTTGTTCTTTTTCTTTTAACTTCTTCTGAAAATTCAATAATTTTAAGAAATAATGGCAAATTACTTTATCATGTTCATTATTAATATTAGAGTCTGTGTTGTCTCTTACATTAGATATTACTTCGGAAAGATGTTTTCTCTGGCTTTCAGCCAAGATATTTTCAGGAATCCTCTTCAATACATCCTTAATCGTGTCAGACGGTGTATCTATGATTGCTTCAATATTAATTTCTGAATATTTACGATCTACAACATCTCTCAGATAATCTAATGTTAAATCGGTGAGACTCTCTCTTGCAAATTCTTTTAACTCGACCAGATTAGCGTTAATGGCATCATCGACATCTTCCATTCCAAATTCTACAAGTTCAACCGAAGCTCCAGTTACCTCTTTTTCTGCCTTTTTTTTCCCAGATTTCTGTATATCGTTTTCATCGCTACCTTTTAGTATTAGGCTACGCTCCTGCTCAATTCTTCTGTAAGTGGGAAGATATAATGTTTGCACGTTTAAGGCATTTTTAATTTTATTGAAAACCGATTCAAGATCTTTATCTATTTGGTCTTTTGATTCATGTTCTTTATCTATTTTGTCGTTTAATTTATTACTCCTCACTAATTCATAATACTTCATAAGATAATCAATATAATCAGTATCTTTTGAACGAAATCCTTTCTTTTTATTAGCAATCCATTCGTAAGGAATCGTGTAATCAATACCGGAAATAGTTAGAGTTGTATCCAAAAATGTATATTGAGCCATCATACTCCATTGCCCGGACAGCATACAATAGAGAAGTCGAAGTATCGTGGTTTTACCGGATCCATTTTCGCCAACTAAAATAAGGCGGTTGTCTTTGATGCTGATATCAAAATTCTTATAGCCGTGCAAACCTCGTATTTGAAATCTTTCAATACTACTTTCCCCTTTTTCCTCTTGTGGTTCCGGAATAGATAGCGGCAAAGTTTCTAACATTTTCTTTATTCCTCATCTTACTTATGAGCAAAGAGGCTCAGTTATAAAAACATACCCATTCCTAAACACTATTAACGATCCTAAGTATTAATTAATCTAAATACTATTTACATGTTAAAGTATAGTGCACATCTTTGTCAAGACCAATTTTTAGTGTATTCAGGATTCACCATACTATGAGGGTTTTTTTGTCATCTTTACCATTATGCCGTCTTCCTTACAACCGGGATTTTGTTCTATACTTCGACGGGTGTGTTGCCGCCCGGTGAAGCGTGTGAGAGCTCAGGTCGGCTCGTAGTTAATCACCAGCACTTCGTCGATCTTTCCCCGGCCGCCGGATACGGAGTTAATTGCCCGGTTTGCCGACACGGTCAAAACTTTATACTTACGATTTTTATATAGTTTTCGAATAAAATCAGTACTTGAATTGCTTAACATTACATAGCATCGACGTTTGTCTAATTGTTGGAAAACGTTAAACAGTCTTTCTTGTTCTGCCCGGTCAAAACCGTTAACGTCATAACTGGTAAAGGATGAGGTGGAAGAGAGTACGTCGTAGGGAGGGTCGAAATAGACAAAATCTCCCTCTTTAGCTTCATTGACGGCCTGTTTGAAATCACCATGTAAAATAGTTAACTCATTTTGTTTCAGGTATGAACTTGCCGCACGAATAACGGCTTCATTAACGATAGCCGGTTTCTTATATCTTCCAAAAGGTACGTTAAATTGTCCTTGTGAATTAACGCGAAACAAGCCGTTATAACAAGTTTTGTTAAGATATAGAATTCTTGCGGCACGTTGTATTTTAGTAGAGGTTTTATATTCAGGCTTTCGGTCAGAGTCTCGAACCTCATAATAATATTCCTCATTGTTTTTACGATTGTGCTCCTGTAAGTCGGCTATTAGTTCATCAGGATAATCTCGTATAACCTCGTAGCAGTTGGCAATTTCCGCGTTACTATCGTTAATAACGGCTTTTTTCGGTTGTAAGTGAAACAGGAGAGCACCGCCGCCAATGAACGGCTCATAGTATGTATAATTGTTACCAAATGGAGGCAGGTATTTGTCGATAGTAGAAAGTAGTTGTCTTTTACCGCCGGCCCACTTTACGAACGGTGTGTAATCGTTTGTCAATTGTCCGTCACTGAAGGGTTAACGCAAGAGCTTATTAATGAAGACTTCAGCTTCTTTGATTTCGTCTTTGACCGTGCTTACGTTATGAAGCAAACCCCTGTAATAGCCTGCAATGTGTAGACTCTCATAGAGATATTCGAAACTTCTGAGAAGCTTTCCGTTATTGACGGTCAAATACTTTTGCAGGGCGGCTCTGTAACCGTCTACGGACTTAGGCAGTTGTTTGACGGTTACCCCCTTCTTTATCAGCGCTTCGTTAATGGCTTCCAGTACGGCAAGGTAAGCCGTCCCGAAGGCTTCCCGAACCGGCTTCTTGTCGATATAAACATTATCTTCGATGGAAGCGGCTTTCAATAGCTCTTTGGAGTTTTCCATGTACCGAAACGCTTCACCTTCCATATGAACATGTTTAGGCATTATACAGTCTCCTTTCCTTTCCCTTGTAGTTATTCCAGCCAAGCCCGGAAATATAGTCCCTGCCTAATTATAACCTTTCCCGTAACTGCCGTGCCGGGAATAATTTGCGGCCCTTGTTAAGCCAAACTTCTCCACTACAGCACTATCTCGGTGCCGATGCCCTGCGTCGTGAATATTTCCAGGAGCAGGCTATGTGGAATCCGCCCGTCTATGATATGCGCTTTCGTAACCCCCTCATCGAGAGCGTCCAGGCAGGCCGTAACCTTTGGTATCATGCCGCCGGTTATAGTCCCCTCCGTGATATGCCTCTGTACGTCCGCCTTCTGGATGGTAGACATGGGTTTGCCGACCTTGTCCAGTATCCCCGGTACATGGATCAGCTTTCGGCCTTCAACGCAGCGGTACATGAAAGGGTTAATGCAAGAGCTTATTAATGAACCTATCGGCTATTTTCATAGATTCTTTGACTACGTTTACGTCATTAAACAGACCTCTGTAGTAACCGCCTATGTGCAATGTCATATAAAGGCCATCAAACTCTCTTAAAAGCTTACCATTGTTAACGGCCATGTATTTTTGCAGAGCGGCCCTATAGGCTTCCACGGACTTCGGCAGTTGTTTAACGGTTACCCCCTTTTTTAGCAGGACTTCGTTAATAGCTTCCAGCACGGCAAGGTATGCAGTTCCAAAGGCTTCCCGAACCGGCTTTCTATCGAGGTAGAGATTATCTTCAATGGAAGCGTTCTTTAGTAGCTCTCTTGCATTTTCCATGTACCGGAATGCTTCACCTTCGGTATGAAGATGCTTAGGCATATGACTGTCTCCTTTCCTTTCCCTTGTCGTTATTCCTGGTAAGTCCGGAAATCCAGTTCCTGCCAGTCCTTGTCATTATTCCGGGCAAGTCCGCTAATATAGTCCTTCTTTAATTATAATCTTTTCCCGTAATTCCGTGTCGGGAATTATTTGCGGCCAGTCCTACAAACTACAACACGATCTCGGTACCGATACCCTGTGTCGTAAATATTTCCAGGAGCAGGCTATGGGGAGTCCGCCCGTCTATGATGTGGGCTTTCGTAACCCCCTCGTCCAGAGCGTCCAGGCAGGCCGTAACCTTAGGTATCATGCCTCCGGTTATAGTTCCCTCCGTGATGTGCATCTGAACGTCCGCCTTTTGGATGGTAGACATGGGTTTACCGGCCTTGTCCAGTATCCCCGGTACGTCGGTGAGTAGTATCAGCTTTTCGGCCTTCAACGCCGCGGCAATGGAGGCGGCTGCAAAGTCCGCGTTTATATTAAGCGTTTCTCCCTCATGGCTGAACCCTATAGGTGCTATGACCGGAATAAAACCGGTATCTTCGAGTGCCTTCAGTATGGAAGGATTTACGCTCTCGATATCACCTACCAGCCCGAGGTCCACTTTCTCCTCCACCCCCGGCGCGGTAATCACCCGTTTCGGGGCCTTCCTCATTGCGGATATCAGGTTGGCGTCCTTGCCGCTCAACCCGACGGCCCTTCCCCCGTGGCGGTTTATCAGACTCACGATCTCCTTGTTTATGGCCCCTCCGAGCACCATCTCCACAAGCCCCATGGTATCCTCGTCGGTCACCCTGTAGCCCTCGACGAATACGGGTTCCTTGCCCAACCTCTTCATCAGGGAAGATATCTGGGGCCCGCCGCCGTGAACTATTACCGCGTTTATGCCTATGTAATTAAACAGCACGATGTCCCGGGCAAAAGACTCCTTTAAGTCTTCCCTCACCTGTGCCGCACCGCCGTATTTTATTACAAAGGTCTTCTTGTAAAACGTCCTGATATATGGCAGAGCCTCTATTAAGACCCCGGCCTTTGCTATGAGGTCTTCCATCATTGTCCTCCTACCCCGGAACAAGGGATGCAGTATATGTGGCCTTTGTTTACCACCGTCCTGGTCTCCATAACCCTTTCGCCGCACTTGCCGCAGATAAGCGACTTATGTATGCGGGCCGGTTCGGGCAGACGCACCTCAACGTGGGTTACGTCAAAGAGTTCGTCGTCGTCGGCATCGAGAATCGACGCAATCTTCCGGGATTTCCGGTCGTGTACGGCTCTAAGCACGGATTCGGAGCGATCTCCGCCGCTGTAGCGCTCCCACATACGGGACTCCTCTATGGTTTCGGGCGGGGATTGCCACTTCACCGACAGGCGAAACCCCTCCGCCAACTGCTCTCTACATTCGCCTCCACCATCTTCATGTCCACCCTGTTGATTTCCGCTTTCGTTTTCACCACCAGCTCTTACGCCTTGGGGAGAGCCACATTGGGGATTTCCACCCTGGGCGTTTTCACCTTTGGGGGTTACGCATTGGGGCGGCCTTTTGATAAACGTATAAACCTGCTTGCCATAGTCCTTAAATATCAGGTTACCCTTGCCGAATGTACATCCGGTCATAAACTGTACGGCGTCAACGGCACAGGAGTCGTTCTCCACTATGGCAACGGCCTCTTCGTCTACGTCCCTTTTGACAAGGTAATCTCTCAGTGCAACCAAACTCAATCTGTAACCAAGGGCAAGGCCCGGACAAGCATGCCCGTGAAAGGCAGCCACTTTCTTAAAATCCAAATCCTTATAATCCGAATCCTCCAAATCCATATTTATCTAACCCTCCTCTCCTGTCACAAAAGTGTCGTATCCCTCGTCTGCGAGCTTTTGGGCGCGTTCGATGGCCTTCTGTTTCCCGCCGAACTTTCCAACCCTTACGCGATAAAAGGTCTTCCCGTTTACCTTGGCCAACCTGATATAGACAGTCTGGTATCCCAGCTCAAGAGACTTCTTCATCCTCTCCGCGTTTTGTTGATCTTCGAAGGATGCTATCTGTATCGTGTAAAGGCCTTTGGCCACCTGGTCGGATACCCTTATGTATTTTACGTACTTGTTATCTCTTCCCAGGTACTCCACGTTTATAACGCCAACACCCGACCTTACAAGGCCTATGTCCTTTGCAGCCTGATAAGACAGGTCTATGTCTCTTCCCGCCACGAAGGGGCCCCTGTCGTTAACCACTACCCTGGCCGAGATGCCTGTAGAGGGGTTCGTTACCTTAATAATAGTGCCAAAGGGCAGGTACTTGTGAGCCGCAGAGTAGGAGTACATGTCATATCTCTCACCGGAGGCGGTTGGTTTACCATTGAAGTCAGTGCCATACCACGAGGCTATCATGGTGTTTTGCGTTTCAGGGGTAGCTTTAGGGCGTTGTTCCTCCTCCTGGTACTGGGGAACGTAAACGTTGCTCTTTGGCCGGTACACGCGACTCTTTACCGTAGTAGTAGTGCTGCTGCATCCGGCCAGAAAAACCAGCCCTATAACGGTACCGGTTAAAATTAAGATATAGACGTTCCGGATACGTGATAAGTTTATGCGCAATAGCTTTATACGCAATGTCTTTACGCGTGATGTCTTCATCCGTTTTCGAGCCGTCGGCCGCATTCGCGGGGCCTTTCGTGGTTACATGTTTTATCTGATATCTTCATCCGTGGCGACGTCATAAGATATATCTGCTTAAATCCTCGTTTTTCACTATGTCGGCCAGCTTATCTCTGACGTATTGCCTGTCGACGGTGAGAGAGCCGCTTTTCATCTCAGGCGACTCGAAGGAAACATCTTCCAGGAGTTTCTCTAAAACCGTCTGAAGGCGCCGGGCCCCGATGTTTTCGGTTTTGTCGTTGACGGTAGAGGCAATCTCGGCGATCTCGTCGATTGAATCTTCCAAAAAAGTAAGCGAAAAATTCTCCGTCCCCAGGAGTGCTACGTACTGCTTGGTCAGAGCATTACTTGGCTCGGTGAGAATCCTTATGAATTCTTCCTTGCCGAGTGGTTCCAGTTCCACCCTTATGGGGAAACGGCCCTGCAGTTCGGGAATAAGATCGGAGGGCTTCGATACGTGGAAAGCTCCGGCGGCGATAAACAGCGTGTGATCCGTCTTGACGGGGCCGTGCTTGGTCGTAACGGTAGTACCCTCCACTATGGGCAGCAAGTCTCTCTGTACGCCTTCACGCGAGACGTCAGGGCCAACGCTTGAGCCCCTGCTGGCTATTTTATCCACCTCGTCGATGAATACTATACCCGATTGCTCCGTTCTCTCTATAGCCTCCTTGGTAACTTTCTCCATGTCTATCAACTTGCTTGCCTCTTCCCTTGTCAGTTGGACGAAGGCATCCGGTACACGCATCTTTTTCCTCTTCGGCTTTTCCGGCAGGAAGTTGCCTAACATCTCCTTCAGGTTTATTTCCAGATCGTCCAGTCCGATGTTGGAAATCACGCCAAAGGGCATAACCTTTTCCTTAACCTCGATGTCGACGTACTTGTTGTCGAGCTTTCCCTCGCGGAGTTTCTCCCTTAGCTTCTCTCTCGTCTCCGTCTGCTTTTGCTTATCCTCTATGCTTAGGGGTACACCTTTGGTGCCCTTGGACTGGGGCAGGAGTATGTCGAGCATCCGCTCTTCGGCCAGTTCTTTCGCCCTCTGCTGGATCTTCTCGTAGTGCTCCTCTTTGACCATGTTAACGGCAAGCTCCGTGAGGTCTCTAATCATCGATTCCACGTCCCTGCCGACGTAACCTACTTCTGTGAACTTCGAGGCCTCCACCTTAATGAAAGGCGCACTGGCAAGTTTAGCCAATCTGCGGGCTATTTCCGTCTTTCCTACACCGGTAGGGCCTATCATTATGATGTTCTTTGGAAGCACTTCGTCTTTCATGTCCGGTGCAAGCTGCTGCCTGCGCCACCTGTTCCTAAGGGCAATGGCTACGGCCTTCTTAGCTTTTCCCTGGCCTATTATGTACTTGTCCAGCTCCAGCACTATCATTTTTGGCGTCAGGTTATCCATTTAACTCCTCTATAATGATATTTTTATTAGTATATATACAAATTTCGGACGTTATGCTCATCGCCTTTTCGATTATTTCCCTGGCGGACATTTCGGTGTTTTCATAAAGGGCCCTGGCGGCTGCCTGTGCATATGGGCCACCCGAACCAATCGCACATACTCCAATGTCGGGCTCGATAACGTCTCCGGTACCGGAAATGATAAAAGTAATATCCTTGTCGGCAACGAGCAAAAGAGCCTCCAGCCTTCTGAGCATCTTGTCGGTACGCCAGTCTTTCGCCAATTCGACGGCTGCCCGAGTCATGTTGCCGCGGTATGCTTCGAGCTTGCTTTCGAACTTCTCGAAGAGAGTGAACGCATCCGCAGTGGCCCCGGCAAAACCGGCCAGTACCTTTTCGCCGTACATTTTCCTCACCTTCCTGGCGGTCTGCTTAAGTACCGTCGTACCAAGCGTGACCTGGCCGTCCCCACCAATGGCAACCTTTCCTTCACGTCTGACGCACAGTATCGTAGTGGCGTGTATTAAATTTATTCCATTTTCCATGTCACCTGCCCTTTGTCTCCTTGCGTGTCGAACAATATAACGGACTGCCGGATAATCGGCTAATATTAATCACGTATTAAATATATTAACAAAATCATATACCAATTAATCAAATCTTTTATGGTCTGCGGCTGCGTTAATCTGCGTCATCTGCGGATAATATTCTTTTTTTACTATCCCCAGATGACGCAGATTAACGCAGAATCAATCGTCTGCGGCTATCTGTGCCAGCGGATGGCTCTTGTCGTAAACGTCTATCAGATGCTGAGTATCCAGGTGGGTGTACTTTTGCGTGGTGGAAAGCCCTGCATGGCCGAGGAGTTCCTGTATCGTCCTGAGATCGGCACCACCGTGAAGGAGGTGCGTAGCAAAGGTGTGTCTCAGGGTGTGGGGGCCAATCTTACCCTCTATTCCTATCATCCTGGCAAACTTCAAAACTATTCGAAAAACACTCCTGTCGGTTATCCTGCCGCCCTGCCTGTTCAGATAAAGAGCGTCGGTATGTTGGGCATTCTTTCCCTTTAGGAGCAGAATCCTCTCCACCACGTATGTCTTGAGGTTGTTTACGGCGTAAGAACCAACCGGTACGAGCCTCTCTTTTTTACCTTTGCCACGAACGCGCAATAATCCTTGCTTAAGATCCAGGTCTTGCATGTCGATTCCAACAAGCTCACTCACCCTGAGGCCGCTCGAATAGAAGAGATCCAGTATTGCCTTGTCCCTGGCAGGGGAAAACCCTAACCCGGAGGCCTTGTCTATGAGCTGCACCACGTCGTCTATCGTAAGGTATTTGGGTAGCGGCTTTGGAGCCTTTGGAGGCGCAACCAGGCGCACCGGGTTTATTTTTATGTATCCCTCACGGTGGAGGTATTTGAAAAAACTCCCTAAAACGTCGTATTTCCTGCGTACGGTCGTTTTCTTAAGCCCCTTTTTAGACTCGAAGGCCACGTATGCCCTTACGTCGTAGAGATCGACTTCGACGGCCTCCTTGGAAACGAAAGCGGCAAATTCCCTCAGATCCTTGTCGTAAGCCCTGATAGTGTGTTTGGATGCATCCATTTCGATTTCGTGGTACCTCAAAAACGCGTCAATCAGCTCGTTCAACAAACATTTCCCACTGTCGCAAGGCCCTTTCGGCCATAGCGAGCTTTTTTTTCGCCTTATCTCTGATGTTTTTCTCCAGGGGGGGCAGTATGCCGAAATTTATATTGGACGGCTGGAAGGAGCCGCTTTTTCCGGTGGTAATGTATCTTACGAGGGCACCGTGGCATGTATTTTCAGAGGGAGTGACCAACGGCAGACCCCTTAACCTCCTGGAAGCGTAAATGCCCGCCAGAAGCCCCATGGCGGTAGACTCCAGGTAACCCTCCACGCCGCTTAACTGTCCCGCCACGTAGATATTCCCGCTTGTCTTACCGACTTGCATTTCATATTCGCTCCCATTTTCGCTGCCGTTTTTCATTCCGTCCGCTTTCCGGTTTATCTTCAACGTAAGGTCATCGTTGAGTACTTTAGGCGAATCGATGAACGTATTGCGGTGGACGGAGCCATACCTGAGAAACTCCGCCTTTTCGAGTCCCGGAATCAAACCGAATACCATCTTTTGGCCGGGCTGCCTGAGCCTGGTTTGAAATCCGACCATGTTAAAGGCGGTCTTGTCCTCGTTTTCGGGGCGAAGCTGAACCACGGCGAAAGGCTCTTTTCCCGTGCGGGGATCTCTAAGTCCCACGGGCTTCAATGGACCAAAGCGTATAGTGTCCCTGCCGCGCAAGGCCATGGCCTCCAGTGGCATGCACCCCTCAAAAACCCTTTCGTCTTCGAAATCCCTCGCCATTACCTTGTCTGCTTCGACAAGTGCATCGTAAAATATCCCGTACTCCCGTTCGTTCATGGGACAATTAAGGTAGTCGTCCCCACCCTTGCCGTAACGTGACGCGAAAAAAACCTTTTCGTAATCGATGGAAGTAGCATCGATAATTGGCGCTATAGCGTCGTAGAAATAAAGATGCCCGGCACCCAGCGTATCCATCAGCCACCCGGAGAGCGCCGGGGAAGTCAGTGGTCCCGTAGCCAGTATGCAGACGCCGTCGGGTACGCAGTCCAGTTCACTGCGTATTATCGTTATCAGCGGGTGCATCGTGAGCCGGCCGGTTATATATGCGGCAAAACGCTCCCTGTCCACGGCAAGGGCACTGCCGCCCGGAATCTGCGACGCCATGGCCGCTTCCATCACAAGGGAGCCCGCAGTGGATAACTCACGCTTAAGCAGTCCGTGGCCGTTGCTCAACGATTCGGAGCGCAGGGAGTTGGAGCAGACGAGTTCCCCCAGGAGACCGGTTTTGTGCGCCTCGGTCTGCCTCGCGGGCCTCATCTCGTATATCGCCACGCTTATCCCTCTTTTGGCAGCCTGGTAGGCCGCCTCGGAGCCGGCAAGACCTCCGCCTATTACGATTAAGTCAGACACCGTCCTATTTTAATAAAACCGGCCTTTTTTTGTCTAATCACGATATGTTAGTATTAATAAAGAGTTACAGGGGGAGAGTGTTTTTTATGTCGGATGATTTCTCGAACCGGCCCTTCGAAGCTTTAAAAGGCGTTGCCTTAAAGGTAAAACCAGAACCTAAACCTAAACCTAAAACAGCCATAGACCCCGTAAGCCATAGTACTCCGGCACCGGAACAGGAGGAAAAACCTACGGCCGACGAGGAGCTTTTTCTCCGGGCCATGGAAAAGGTTAGAGAGATAAAGGAATTCCGTGAAATCCCCTTCACGCCAAAGAAACGGATAACCGGCAGATCCCGTGTACCAGCCTCCATCGACGAGGAGTGCTTAAGCGTCCTCAGGGCTATAAGGGACGGCAAACGCAGCATAGACATCAGGGATACGCAAGAGTACGCGCAGTGGTGCAACCCGTCGTACAAAAACGCTTATACCGAGTCTCTTCACAGAGGAGTATACTCCGTGCAGGACTACCTTGACCTCCACGGGTATACGCTGGCCGAAGCGGAGGTATTGACTTTCAACTTTATATCGGACTCATTAAAGCTCGGCTACAGGTGTGTAAAAATAATACACGGCAGGGGCCTTGGCTCTCCTAAAGGGCCGGTGCTCAAAAACGCGCTTATAAAATGGCTGGCGGGCAGACTCAGGAAGCACGTGATAGCCTTTACGACGGCAAGGTCCTGCGACGGTGGGCTCGGTGCCCTCTACGTGCTTCTTAAAAAGGGCTGACGAGTGTGAGTGTTTACTACGGAGGTCACAATATGAAAAGGATTTTTTTAACCACGAAAAACACGAAAAAGGACGAATAACATTAACCGTGTCAAATATGTCATTGTCGCGAAGCTTGTCCTCGGCTACGACCGGGGAGTGGGAATCCGTTTCCTTAACGTGGTATGATCAAGCTCAGACAACAACTGGAGGAGAACAATGAGTCTTACAAAGATAGTTTGTGAGCGCTTCATCGCTTTTGAGGAGATTTCCGTGGATTTCTCGCCCGGCATTAACGTCTTTGTGGGCGCCAATGGCACAGGGAAAACCCACCTCATGAAAATAGCCTACGCAGCATGCGACATTTCGAAAACCAAACTGGATTTTGCCGAAAAACTTTCCCGCGTCTTCCTGCCGTCGGGTAGAGCTATAGGACGCATGGTTAAACGCTATAAGGCAAGTTCGAGCGCGAGCGTCGAGGTGCATCGCGCAGAGGGCAAGCTGCGGGCGTCGTTTACAAATCACGCCAAAAAGGCGGATTCGGCTTCTATAACCGGAGAGGCCCAATGGTATGCGCAGCCAATGGAAAGCGTATACATTTCGGCAAACGTCAGGAAATTCGACGATGCAAACCATGGCCTTACCCATTGCATGAAGCCGGTGGATTTCATTGTCGAACTTAGCGATCGGTATCTGTTCATCGAGTTCAAAGATCCACAACTATTTCCCGGACTATCATGTTTCGCGAACGATACCAAAAGGAAATTTACCTGTAAAATCAAATCATTAGTGAATTTTTTGACACACTTGAGGGGGCCAGCCTCGATACCGTGCGGTATTGAAATTGCCCGGCGATAAACGGTTGTATCTCAAATTCCAATATAGAAATTTGTCGTTGCGAGCGTAAGCATTGCAATCTCGTCTTTTCAGCGAAGAGCCGCGCACCTTTTCGCAGGGCGTCGCTGACCCCTTTCAGGAGCCGTTCAGCCGAGCCGTCTGCCTCATTCACAGGCCGGCAGTGACGGAGTGCGGGAGCAACATTAACCATGCAGTTTTTAAGATAAAAGCTCTTGCAAAGCATTTAAGGGATATGCTACTTTTAAGGTAAGGTTACGAGTTTGGTTTTTTGTCGATGCGTGCGTAACCCGGTAGCAGAGTGCCAGGCTTGTTAGTTTTCCAGGTTTTTGAGTTTCCCAGGGGTTGCCAACCACCGACCCCTGGCTGAGGGAGAAAAACATGAGTAAGCGAGTATTAATCGTAGACGATGAAAAAGACACCAGAACGTATCTTGCCAGCATACTTAAAAAAAAGAAGTACGAAGTTTTATTCGCGGAAGATGGTGTGGAAGGATTGGCAAAAGCCAGGGAAGAAAAACCGGATCTGATTATCCTGGATATAATGATGCCTAAAAAAAATGGCATAAGGGTATTGGAAGCATTGAGAAGAGACCCCGATTTAGGGGATGTCAACGTCATCATGTTAAGCGGGATTCGCAATTTCATAGAACAGGCTTACAAAGAACTCGATAACGTCGAAACAATAAAGCAAATAGAATACTTGCTGGATAATCCGGACAGCATGTCGGAAGTATTCTTTGTGCGGTTCCAAAATTTTCGTAAATGTCTGCTTTTAGATAGAAATGCGTTAATAGAAAAATATCGTAAGGGACAATCTGGTGGAATATCGGCGTTGCCGGATATCTTCCTGGATAAGCCAATCGAGCCGGAGGAGTTTTCCCAGGCGGTAGCCAGGCTGATTGGAAGACCAAAACGCGAAAACCCATAAAGCCGACTGGACAAATACATAAAGCCGGCCTGAATTTTTTCTGTCATTCTTTCATGAGATGGAAATGGCTTCCTTTTTCTCTTTTGATACTCCAGCCTCCCCGGATTACTCCTATGCCATGTACTTCAACATCAATCCCACCTCCGATTTGATAACGATAGGCTTGGGAGCAGAAAAGCCGTTAAACCCGTCATGCCTGTCATTGCCTGTCAAATGGGGTTGACAGGCAATGACAAGCATGACAGGCAATGACAGGGGCAGGTTTTACAAGGTTTTGCCTTAAGCGCATCTTTAAACGCCTCCTTCCCGCCGTAGGCAGCCGCTCCCTTTTGCAGAAGTAATGCATTTTATCGGTCAACTTTTCAAGCAAGTTTCGGATCCGTTTACGAATTTGTAGAAATTTCCGGAAATTCAGGCATTATTACGGGAAGTTATGGGATAATAGGAGACATCATGACATTGTAAAATAAATATATCCTGAGGAGGATTGAACATGGACACAAAAGGTATCGATTTAACCGCAATTCCTCAAACCGCAATCAAAGTTCTGACGTCACCGTCCGCTTTTTTCAGGGAAATGCCAAAAACCGGCGGCTACGTCGAACCGCTCGTATTCGTGTTAGCCATGGGAGTTGTCAGTGGCCTCATGCGCATGGTATTGGGCATTCTTGGATTAAGTTTGACCAGTTTGGTATGGGGTATCGCTTCGGTGGTAGTCATACCGATTTTTATCGCTATATTCGGTTTTGTCGGAGCGGCTATAATGTATATCATCTGGAAGGCAATCGGTTCGCAGGAAAATTACGAAACCGCCTACAGGTGCATGGCATATATTTCGGTTATAACACCAATAACGACAGCGCTGAGCCTTTTTCCAATCATCGGTTCGATTGCCGGTATCGCGATTTCGACGTTTTTCATCGTCACGGCCAGCGTCGAAACACATGGTATAAACTCTAAAAAGGCCTGGACTGTATTCGGAATAATAGGGGCGATAATTGCGCTTACAAGTCTATCAAGTCAGTTTGCAGCAAGGAGAGCCGTCGAAAATGCCACACTGTTTAGGCAATCGATTGAAAAATCCTCCGAATTAATGAAAAAACAAGCGGAAGAGATGCAAAAACAGATGCAAAAGGCAAAATAACACCGCTAAATACTGTTTTACCAGTAATCAATCTATGGGAGACTCAACCATGCCTGAAAAGAATGAATTCATACCGGAAGCTAAAAAACTCCTGGAAAGAGCCACGGACACACCCGATAAACCGCGCTTTTTTTATCAATCCCCGTCGGGAGGCTGGGAAATGGTAACCTGGAGGGGATTTCTTGACCGCTCCCTTGCACTCGCCCACTATTTGACGGCAGAGGGGATAGTCCCGGGAAAGAAAGTGGCTATCTTTTCGAAAAACAGGGTTGAATGGCCTTTCTGCACCATGGCCATTCACGCCGCCAGGGGGGTCTTCGTTCCAATTTACCAGTCCAACACCGCCATCGAAACCAAATACATAATTAACCACTCCGACGCCGAGGTGCTTTTTACCGAATCAGACCTCTTACCCCTTGTTCTGTCCATCTGGAAAGACATACCCGCAGTAAGAAAGGTGGTCGTTATGGGTATGGGCATCGATGGTACAAACTCCATCGACGAGATCCTTCGGCGATTTAACTCTGCGGGGGCCGGCCCCCTTTCCACAAGCGACGTAAAGAACAGAGTCATATCGATTGAGGACGCCTGCGAGTTCGGCACGAGTACAGGCGACAGCGCCCTATCCTCCTTTGAAGCCATGGCAGAGAAGATAGTCCCGGAGGACGTCTCCACCATACTATACACCTCCGGCACAACCGGCGTGCCAAAGGGGGTGGTTCTCACCCTATACAACCTCTACACCAACGCAGAGGACTGGATAAACGTCTTAAGCCCACTCATACCGGATGAGCGGGTAGACTTACTATGGCTGCCTATTTCCCACATATTCGGCTGGGGTGAGATGGGCCTGGGCAATACTCTGGGGTTTACCACGTACATGACGACTCCGATAGACGTACTTCGCCATATGCCGGAGGTAAGGCCGACTATCTTCATAAGCGTACCGGCCTACTGGGAAAAGCTCTATTGCGGGGCGAAGGAGTTTTCCGGCAACAGGGCCGCCCAACTTGAGCGGCTTCACGTTTTAACGGGAGGCAGGCTAAAATTTTGCCTTTCCGGTGGCGCCGGACTGAAACGGGAAGTGAAAGAATTCTTTTACGAGGCCGGTCTTTTGCTCATCGAGGGGTACGGCCTTACCGAGTGCTCCCCTACCCTTACGATGAACCGTGGGGAGGACTTCGACTTCGACACTGTAGGTAAACCCTTCCCGAAGGTGGACATCAAACTCGCACCGGACGGTGAGATACTGGCCCGCGGGCCTAACATTTTCAAGGAATACTACAAGGACGCCGAAGCTACGCGTGAAACGTTCACCGGCGACGGATGGTTTAAGACCGGCGACATAGGGACGCTCACCGACAGTGGGTTTTTGAAGATTGTGGGAAGGAAGAAAGAAATAATCGTTACCTCCGGCGGCAAAAACATTTCTCCCCAACCCATCGAGTACCTCTTCAGGGAAGACCCCTACATAGAGCATATCGTCCTTTACGGCGACGAAAGGAAGTACCTGGTAGCGCTGGTTACGTTGAAGGAAGAAGCCTTAAAGACGTGGGCGGAGGGGGACGGGCTTAAAGGCCTTCCACTTACGGACCTCGTGAGGCACCCTAATGTGACAGATCTTGTGGGCAAAACTATTGCGAGGGTAAACGCTACACTGGCCTCCTTCGAGACGATCAAGAAGTTTCACGTGTACGCCGGCCACCTAACCGTCGATGGCGGCTTTCTGACGCCGTCGTTAAAGCTCAGGCGCAAGGCGGTTTACGAGAAGTTCGGCAGTGTACTCGACGGGTTGTACGAATAAACGGTTGTACGAATGAACGAACGAACCGAAATGAGCCGGACAGAATGAGCCGGAACCTTTGACATTATTGCAGGCATTGTTATATAGTTGATAAGGTATATCCGGGAAAGGCCAACATGAGGGGCAGCCATGTATAAACGAATCCTTATCGCTACAGACGGTACTCAGTACAGCACGTCGGCTATCATAGAGGCGACGGAGATGGCCAGAAAGGGTGGCGGGCAGGTATTTTTGCTCCACGTTCTGAAGGACATTTTAAATAGCGACCCTTTCGGAGCACCTTCACCGGAGGTGGCGGACATACTATATGATTCGGCAAAGCACTTCGTCAACACCTTTAAAGGCATGGCCTTAGAAGATGGGGTTAAGAACTTCGAAACCATCGTCAAACAAGGCGTCTTCGTAAATGACATCATAGAGACTGCGCGGGAAAAGGAAGCAGACCTTATTATGCTTGGACGCAGGAGTTCGAACATAATCAAGAGGCTCATCAGGGGAAGCAGCACGTCAAGGATACTGAAACTCGCCCCATGTGACGTGCTCGTAGTGCCATGGGCGTCCCTTATCCAGTGGAACACGGTAATACTGGCACTCGACGAGCGGCACTTCAGCGAAAAGACCGTGGGCAAAGCACTGGCAATAGCCAAATCGGAGGGAAGCAAACTTATCGCCATGGCCATATCGTCCTCCGAAGAGGGATTGAAGAGGGCGGAAAAAAACATTGCCATCGTTGCAAAGCAATCGGAGGCTGCCGGGGTAACATCCGGGTGTATATCCGCCATGGGCAATCCCGTCGTGGAAATAGCCGGAGCCGTAGCAAGCAAAAAAGCCGATACCATAATCACCTCAGGGCCCCACTCATGGGGTTTGCGGGAAACCTTCATCGGAGGTTTCGCCGAAAGATTGATAGACAGTACGTACTGCTCGGTTTTGATTGTAAGGGGATAGCAAACAAAGGAATCACATATAGCAGACATCTGAGTAGTTACACGGGATGAAACTAAACATGATAAACGGAGGTAACAAGCCATGGCCTCTCTGAGAAGACTTTACAGGGAAATGATAGCCTACTTCGGTGTAGATGACCTGGAAATACCTCTCACCGCGGTGAAGATCTTCACCATGGGCGACGAAATTCCTCCCGTCGTGGAGGAAAACCACCTTACGGAGATAACCCTTACCAGTTGCCAGGCACTTAGGCAAGCTGCACTGGGAGACGCGGTTTTACTGGCAATCGATAATATAGGCTGTGTAGCCGCAGCCATAACCTTCGGCCTCGTGGACGCATATTCGGTCGTGCCGCTAAAGGGCCCGCGTGTCTATACGAGCATAATGCAGTCACAATCAGCGTTGAGGGAGAGTTTCACGCCTCCGACACCTCGGGACTTCACCGACGGCACCGTGTACGCCTGCAAGAGTTCCCGGAAACCGGAGTTTTGCCTCTTCGGTACCGGGGATACGGGCCGGTTCAAAGACGCCGCCACTGCCCGTGCCGCCATATCGGACATGCTGGCCATACAGCCTCCAACCACCAGGGGGGTATTTTTCTACCCTCCCGATTTCCAGGATCTCCCCTTCGCTCCCGACGTGATAACCATGAGCGTGCGCCCGGTAGAGCTTACGAGGCTCATCCAGGGTTACCAGTTCAATACCGGCAAAAGGGTTACGGCCAGCGTTGGGGGCCTGAGAGCCGTAAACTCGGACCTCATCGTAAGGCCATACCTGACGCAGGAGATAAATTTCACGCCATATTGCCTCGGGGCACGCGTCATAGCCGAAAATCCTCCCGACCGCATGGGTATCGGGATGCCCTTTAATACGTTCCGGGTGCTCGTAAAGGGCCTGAAGGACTCCTACGGCGGGTTTCCGTTCCATCTTTACCCCGGATCGGGGGCTATCGTCCGGAGTTGAATAACAGAAGAAGAACAAGCAAAGATGATTAACCGAAAATGAATAACATGAATAAGGCCATGATAAACCTAATGGCCAGGAAAACAGGCACCACCCTTACCGGGGAGCACATGCGCGTACTCACGTACGCCCACAAGCACTACGAAAAGCACAGGGTGGGCCCACTTTACCAGAACATAAGAAAAAACACCGGCCTAACGAAAGAGGATATAGAAAGGCTCTTCCCACACGGCCTTAACTCCATCTACAACTGGGTAGGAATACCGATACAATCCACCGACAACGGATGCAAGCCGATAGCCAGTGTAAACGTCAAAGACCGCATGGACGTCTACCTGGACCACAACGCCACTACGTACCTGCGGAAAGAGGTAACGGAGGCCCTTATCAGCTTCTGCCACCAATCATCCTGCAACTTTAGCGGTAATTTTGGCAGCAATTCGGTCGGCAATTTGGGCAAAGACTTCGGAAACCCTCAGAGCAGCACGTCCCTCGGTAAGAGAGCCTACGACACGCTCCAAAAGGCCCGTTATCAGATCAGCCAATGCATCGACGCGTTGGACGACGAGATAGTATTTACCGGCAGCGGCTCCGAGGCCAATAATCTGGCCATAAAGGGAGTGGCCTTTAAGCACATGGCTTCGAAAGGCCACATCATAACCAGTGCTACGGAGCACTCCTCCGTATTGAAAACAGTCGGGTACCTCGAAGGTCTGGGTTTTGAGGCCACGTACTTAGGCGTAGACGGCGATGGCGTGGTACGTGCACAAGACGTGCGCAACACACTGCGACCGGACACGTTGCTCGTAGCCGTCATGGCTGCCAACAACGAGATAGGCACCGTTAATCCCATCGGGGAGATAGGGGCCATATGCCGGGAAAAAGGAGTACCGTTAATGGTTGACGCAGTACAGGCCTTCGGCAAGATGCCGCTAAGCCCCGGGAAGATGGGCATAAGCCTCATGTCCATGTCCGGACATAAGATTTACGCTCCCAAGGGGGTCGGAGCACTCTACGTGGAAAAAGGTTTTGAGC
This sequence comes from Nitrospirota bacterium, assembly GCA_015233615.1. GTDB lineage: Bacteria > Nitrospirota > Thermodesulfovibrionia > Thermodesulfovibrionales > Magnetobacteriaceae > JADFXJ01. Next base: position 18,099 of record JADFXJ010000025.1, on the reverse strand, counting down.
TTGTCCCCCTCATCCATGGTGGAGACCAGGAAGGCGGCTTAAGGGCCGGCACGGAAAACGTGGCCTCTATTATGGCCTTCGGCCTGGCCGCAACTCTTGCCCACGAAGAAATGGACAGGGAGAGGGAGCGGCTCGTTGCACTGAGAAACTATTTCCTTGCAGGGTTGAAAGACGCCGACTCCGGATTCATCGTCAATGGATCTTTAGAAAAACGACTCCCAAACAACCTGAGTATCGGATTTCCTGGCATAGACAGCGGCTCATTGCTCCTTAGCCTAAACCAGATAGGAGTATACGTATCATCAGGTTCGGCTTGCAGTTCCGGACGTGTTGAGGCATCCCACGTGATCAGGGCATTAGGAATAGACACCGAAAAGTACGGGGTAATACGTTTCAGCTTTGGCATGAACACCACTACGGAGGCCCTCGACTACCTCTTCAGGTATCTGCCCGACATATTAAGGCAGCTCGACAGAGGGCAACGGAATTCGAAAGAGAAGTTCGGTAACCCCCGGTAACCCCATTAAAGGAGATATGTCATGTATGGAAAGATAAAAAGGGCCGGCGAAAAGTTAATAAAAAAAACCGGTATCGATTTCAATAAGTACAGGGACCCGTCATTGGACGAAAATATCAACAAGGCCACCTGTACCCTGGTAACTCCCCTGTCGTTAATCACATCCGTGGCAAAACCAGTATTGATATCCATAGCCGTATTCAACGTTATCGTTATGGCCTATATAGCCATCACCGGAGCCAACCCCTACGGTGCCTTACTGCTGTTCATTCCGGGCAACGTGGGAAACCTGGCAATAGGCCTTTCCATTGGAATAATGACCACCATACGACGTTTTTTAAACGGTACGACTCAAATGCTCAACTACTCGCTGGACATCGGCAAACAGGTGGTAAAGGACATGGAGGAAAACAAAGCGAATGCCTCCGCAACTGCATCTCTTGCGGAAATCATACAGGGAATAAGCTACGTGACGATAGCCCCGTGCATAGAGAAGGCCATGAAAAAGCGGCTTGGAATCTTTTCCATTCCGGTACTGGTTCTCTCCGAACCGGGAATCCTGCACTCGACGAAGTATCTCTCCATTGCTACAGAGTCATTTTTGAAAAGAACCGACTATAGTGATGCCGAAAGCGAGACAGAAATCACCCCGGGTACAAGCGGCGAGGCCAGGCAAAGAAGACTCGGCACGTTCGTAGACGCACTCGAGGAGTCAGGCCAACTCCTGGCCTCTACCTTTGCATGCGTCATACCTAAGCTGCTTTTGCCGGCCAAGGGCATCCTGAGTGTGGCCCTGTGCTTCGAAGTTGTGCTTTTTTTTATAGTCTTCAAATATTTCCTATTAAAATGATAACCACCGTTAATAAATGACCCGAAACTCGTAGCTATAAAGACATAGGCGGCAAAAAAACTCATTGTAATCCAGGTTCCGGTTGTGATACGATCATATAAATCAGGTGATAGCTCTTTGCGGCCGTTTTTACTAATGGCTTTTAAATATATGGGGTATAAGATTCCGTAGTGAAGACAAAAATGGGGGTTATGTATGCCAGTTGACAGAAATATAAAGGTTTTGTTGGTCGAGGACTCGAAGGTTGCACGCAAGATGCAAAAAAAGGCCCTCGTCGACGTAGGTTTTACCAACGTAATAGAGGCGGACAACGGGCAAAACGCGATAGCAAAGCTTCAGGAAAACAGCGACGTAGGCCTCATATTAAGCGACTGGAACATGCCCGTCATGGACGGATACGAGTTTCTGGTATGGGTGAGGTCAAATGGTCCGACAACGAACGTCCCCTTCATAATGGCCACCGCCAGGGGCGAAAAAAAGCAGGCTGCCGCAGCCACGGAGGCAGGCGTCAGCAACTTCATTACGAAACCCTTTGGGCCCGACGAACTCAGGCAACTCATAGACGATACTTTTTCGGGCGGCAAGAAGGCCGACACGTCAAAGCCTCTCGTACCTCAAACCACGCCAGGAGGTAAGCTCCTGCTCAACGTGGCCCATATACAGATAACCGATCACCTTACCCTGGGGGTACTTAAAAATCTCATAGAGTCCGGTAAGATTGCCCCAAAGCATTTTGAACTTCAGACTAGCTGCATGCCAAGCTGGAACTCTCTGCAGGGTGCTCTCGAAAAGGGCTCCGTAGACGCGGCCTTCGTCCTTGCCCCCATAGCCATGGATCTCTACGGTTTCGGCGTACCTATAAAGTTAGTCCTCTTCGCCCACAAAAACGGGAGCATCTCGGTTCTGAAAAAGAGCGAGGAAAAAGGCAAAGACCTGAAGGAGTTCTTCAGGGGCAAGACCTTCTACCTGCCCCACGAGATGTCTATACACCACATGCTGGCCCACATGTTTTTGACCCAGATAGGGCTTAAACCCGGGTTTTTCGGAAGAGGCGATTTCGACGTCCTCTTCGAGGTGGTGCCTCCCGTGAAAATGCCGGAGTTTTTAGCCTCGAATCCGGAGGCTTGCGGTTACCTCGTGGCCGAGCCGCTTGGCACGAAAGCGATAGCCGAAGGAATTGCCGATCTGCTCTTTTTGTCCGGTGAGCTATGGGAATCCCACCCCTGCTGCGTGGTCACCATCAGGGACGAGATCATAAACCAGTACCCGGATGCGGTTCAGGAGTTTACCACCTTTCTCGTGGAAGCCGGCAAGTTTATCGGGGAAAAGCCCGAGACAGCCGCAGAAATAGGCGTCAACTTCCTCGACCCGAATAAGACGCTGAATCTGAAAGTACCCGTTCTGAAAAACGTCCTCAAGGAAGCGCAGGGTATAAAAACCAACGATCTCTTCCCCGTGGTGGATGATCTCGACAGAATACAACAGTACATGGTACACCAGATGGGCATAGGCACTATCATAGATCTTAGCGGGTTCGTAGATACGAGGTTTGCAAAGCTGGCCTGCAAGGAGTCCGGTTTCGTGGCCCGACGCTCGAATATACGGGAAATTTCCTCCATGGTTGGCGATATAGTCAGCAGGCAAAAGGAAGGCTTCGTATCCAAGACCAATCTGAACAAGGAAGGCCAGTATCTCATATTCACGCTTAACGGCCAGGAATACGGCATAGATATACTATGGGTCAGGGAGATCGTAAGGATGATGGCCATCAGGTCCATGCCAAAAGCCCCATCCTTCGTCAAGGGCATAGTAAACCTCAGAGACAGGATTATTCCCATAGTGGATCTAAGGTATAAGCTTGGTATCGAAAGCATAGAAGACGAAAGCCACGCCAGGATAATAGTGCTCGAAAACGAGGTTAACAACATAGTAGACCAGATAGGGGTTATCGTCGACTCCGTCTCGGACGTGCTGAGCATAAAGGCCGAGCATATAGAAGAACCGCCTTCTTACAAGAACAACGGCAGCAACAACTACATTCTTGCCATGGCCAACATGGAGGCTGGAATAAAAATACTTTTAGACACCAAGCAGCTTTTCGCGGCCAGGGCGTAGCACTTTAAAGAATATACTTGTGTCTTATCGATGATAACCATAGAGGAAGTACACTGATCCGGAGCTTACCAAACTAATAAGGCTAAAAAGGACGATTAAACATGGTAGAAATAACAGAAGTCAGGACTAAAAAAGAAATGCTGGCTTTCATCGAGCTTCCACTGAAGATTTACCGTTCATATCCTCTCTACTGCCCTCAGTTGACCTTTGACCTGAAGACGGAGTTCTCGCCAAAAAATCCTTTTTTAAATCACGGGTCGGTGAAATTCTTCCTCGCCCACCAGGGCAACGAGTGCGTTGGCAGGATAACCTCGATAGTAAACGACAACCACCTGAAATACCAGAAAGACGGCGCGGGTTTTTTTGGATTCTTCGAATCGGCGAACAACCATGAAGTCTCCTCGGCTCTCCTCGATACCGCGGCCGCCGAACTTCGTAAACAAGGGCTTAAGACCATGCGGGGACCCATGAACTTCTCTACGAACGAGGAATGCGGCCTGGCTATAGACAACTACACCTCCCCCCCCGTTATCATGATGCCTTACAATCCCCCTTACTACGAAAATCTGTTGCAAAGTTACGGTCTTGGCAAGGCCAAAGACCTCTACGCGTATATATACGACGTGCTGCCGGAGCTGCCTGAAAAAGTTTTACGGGTCGCCTCGATTGCAGAAAAAAAGGGGATAACCGTCAGGTTGATAAACCTAAAGGAGTTCGTTTCGGACCTCAGAAAGTTCAAGGAGTTATATAATGCCACGTGGGCAAAAAACTGGGGGTTCGTCCCGATGACTAACGAAGAGATTGATTTTACCGGCAAGAAGATGAAGCAGATAGTAGTAAACGATCTCATCGTACTTGCGGAAAAAGACGGCGAGACCGTCGGCTTTCTCGGCATGATTCCCGACTTTAATTACGTCCTGAGTAAGATGAAGGGCAAGCTTAACCCCATCACCATACTCAAGGCACTCTATTACTCTAAAAAGATTAAGACACTGCGGCTGCTTCTTTTAGGCACCAAGCCGGAGTTCCAAAAACAGGGCGTAGACGCTCTCATGTTCAGGGAGGCCTTCAAGGGGTTAAAGCGGGGTAAGTACGCCAACGTCGAATTCTCCTGGATACTCGAAGACAACCTGCCCGTGCAGATGCTGATAAAGATGATAGGAGGCCGCCACTACAAGACGTACCGGATTTACGAAAAACCCTTATGACGGACGAATAGCCATTATGACCGATCCCCGGCGAGAAAATGCCGGCCCGCGAATTCGGCTGACGACTCTGATTCAGGGACTTGCCCGGAATGAGAATTTCCAATGGCGGATAATTTGGCGTTTGACTTAGGGTCAAACTTCGGCGATAGCGTATCTGACGATGCCGTGATTTTGGATTTCGACGGATCTGCCGATACGGTAGAAAATGCCAGGAAGCTCTCTCTCACGCAATTTGGTGAGAAGATATGGTATGCGGCAACGTTTAAATCCATGGACAGGTTAGAATCAGCTATAGTGAATGGTGCTGAGGGTGCAAAGGTTTTTTTTACCGGCAGCGGGGATTTCCACCACGTAACCTATGCACTCGTAAAAGCGTTCGCGAAACAAACATTCCGCTTACCGGTTCAAATGGTAGTTTTCGACAACCATCCGGACAACATGATTTTCCCCGGTGGTATACACTGCGGTTCGTGGGTTTACCACGTGGGCAGGCTGCCTTTCGTTGCGGCAGTATCCGTCTTTGGCATAGCCTCTAACGACCTGGGTGGAGTGAACTTGTTTCAGAACCACTACTGCGCTATAAGAAAGGGAAAAGTAAAATATTACTGCCTGGCTCCGGTGCCAAAACTGGCAAGATTAATGGGCGGCATGGGAATTGTCGATTTATCGCAGGAAAGAGGAAGGTTAGCCGAAATAGTAAGAGGTGTCGTAAAAGGCATAGGCTTGCCGGTATACCTGTCAGTAGACAAGGACGTCCTCTGCGCCGATGCCGCCAGGACTTCGTGGGACCAGGGGCTTATGGGTAATGAGGAACTGCTGGAGTGTATAAGCGCGGTTGCCGGCGACGTAGTAATTGCAGACGTAACCGGTGAAATAGCGGGTGAAAAATTTAAAAGCCGTCTGAAGAAATTTTTCAGGTGGATTGACGGTGGTACTGCGATATTACCGGATGAGCAGGCTCAACGCCAAAAACATCGCGAGATTAATGGAGAGATTTTACGGTGCCTTACACACTTCCGGTCTACTTAGGTACTCCCATCAATTTCATCATTCCCATCATTCCCAGCATTTCCAATATCCCCGATGTACTTAATCCTCTCCAATATGGGCGGGTGGGAGTAGTAAAAGCTTACGTAAAGTGGGTGTGGGTAAAGGTTAGACAGGTTATCTTTAGCGAGCTTTACGAGGGCCATGATCATTGGTTTTGAGTCTCCGGTAGCCTCGCTGGCAAACCTGTCGGCCTCTCTTTCGTGCCGCCTGTGAGCGTACGACAAGAGAGGGCTGAGTGGAAAAAAGACTATGCTTGCAATAAAGCTAATCAATATGGCCTTTGCAAAGAGGGTGCCCTGCCCTATTGCGAAAACCGTTGCAACGTAATCCATACTTACGACCCTGTAGAAAACGTAGAGACCTGCGAAGGCTATTACTTCGTATAGGGCCATGAGCTTTAAAACGTGGTGCTTTTTCCAGTGGCCTGCCTCGTGGGCGAGTACGGCAAGTACCTCGTCTGTATCCATGGATTTCAGCAGTGTGTCGTAGAGCACAATCCGCTTGACCTTACCTAAGCCCGAAAAATATGCATTCGTGTGTGTGCTTCTGCGTGAGGCGTCCATCTTGAATACTCTGCTTACCTTTATGTCAACTTTGTCCATTAGTAAACGAACTGCCGTTTCGAGCCCTTCATCTTCGATTGGTGTAAACTTATTGAAGAGCGGCTCTATAACGTACGGAGAGACGTACATCATAAATACGCTAAAGGCAAGAAACGCCGCCCATACCCAGAGCCACCACCAGGCGGGGCTCCACTCTATAAGCCACAAGGCACCCGATATCAGAATGCCCATGAGGATTGTTGACAGTAGTAATGATTTTACCGAATCCAGCAACCAGAGTTTTAGAGTCATGGTGTTGAAACCGTATATTTTTTCTATCTCGAAGGTTCTGTAGAGGCTGAAAGGCATGGATAGCAAAGTTTCGGCGTAGCTCAGGGCAAGAAAGAAGACGAGACCGGCGGCTATGAAAGGCAGGTTCAGGGAGGATATCCAGTTGTTGTAAATGTTCAGTATTCCGCCGAATATAAACGCTATCAGGATAACGTTACCGAACAAAGAAGATACGACACCGAATGTGGCCTTATCGATTTCGTACGACTGGATTTTATCGATCGTCTCTTTCCCCACCACATTGTTAAACTCCTCCGGCAAAACCGCGATGCTGAGTTTCATGTGGCGAATGTTGAGGTATTCGAGCCAGTACCCGAAACCTTCCCTGGCAATGTAAAGGACTAAAGCCACCATAGCGTATGTTGTCATGTGCTCTCCTGCCATAGATGATAAATATTATAACATAATTGGTTAAAATTACGTATTTAGGTGAAGACCGACATAGGGAAAGCTCCGTGGAGATTACTCAATCACAAAGTATCGATAATTTTCTTTGTTTTTTCCGACGGCTCTATACCAAAAGCAGCGGAAAGCTCATCACGGCAACGTTCGTACGCCTGCAAAGCCTCGGCATAATGACCAAGACGAATACGGCATAGCATTAGATTCTGATAAAACTCCTCGGTAAAAGGTTCTACCCATATACCTTTATCGTAACATTCTATTGCGTTTTCCAATTGGGCGGCCTCCTCACTCCATAACCCCATGTTAAGCAAGATATATATAAACTTGCTTTTTAAGCGTTCACGGGTAGTTAACGCCCACGGGCAGTCCGCTTCGTTTTCGAAAAAGTGTCCCTTATAGAGCGCCAATGCCTTAATAAGCAAACCCCACGCATCTGAGTAATCATTCGTTTCTTCAGTACCGCTTTTAGTACGATTTTTATACATATTTTCAACCTTGACACATAAACTTTCGAAGGCCCACACGTCCGTCCAGCAATAATTCTGATTAAGCGTGGCGTGGCCTTCCGAAATCAAAATTACGTCTTTATCGTCGCATAGAAACTTGCGAAGACGATACATAGTGGTGTTAAAAGATTTGTTAGCCGTATCGCCGTCGGCCTCCGGCCATAAGGTATCGGATATGTTTTCGATACCGACGCTCGTGCCGCCTGACGCTACCAACACTTTAAGCATTAAGAGAGGTATCTTCTGCACCTTGCCTCTGAACCTGACGGGGTTGCCGTCTTTTTCAATCGAAAATCTTCCAAAGGTGTAAATTTTAAGTGGATATGGCCAGTTTTCTATCAACCGGCCGTTCGGTGCAAGATTATGAAGCCTTATTAATTCCTTTACATAATTGACTTGAATTCCTCTCTCAAGTGCCGCTTTACATACTAAATCTACGGATTTCTTTAAAGGATATATCCACCTCACTCCCAACTTTTTCGATAATTTAACGGTATTTTCAAATCTATCGGCAAATTGTTTTATATCATTATTATTCAGTGCGATAAGCGATTCATCCGCGGAAGACCACAAAAAGGGAAGTATACTCCTTGTAATAGCTCCGATTCTCTCGACGTCCCTTAAATACTGCCGTGCTTCATCATACCGCCCCGCCTCTACTAATAAATAGGCAATAATACTTTTATGAGGTATCATCATTATTTGGCAGCCCGATTGTTCCGAGATTGCAGCGTGTCTTTCTGCATGTTCAATCGCGGATGGAATATTACCGTTAGCAAGCGCAACCAGAGAAGCCATCTGATAATAGAACGATCCATAACATTGGGTACTTTCCAGTGTGGACACCATCTTTTGCAGATATTCTCCAGCTATTTCGTTATCACCCAAACAAAGAGAAGCATAAATACCTACCCCTAACAACATTATATCTATCAAATGTATGCCTGTATCGTTGGCAACCGCAAGGCCTTCGCCAACGGTTTTAATGGCCTGTTTAAAAGAACCTTCATAGCATCTGTACACTGATTCCGTTCTTAGGCAAATCAATTTCAACATGGGATACTTTTTTGTTTTTCTGTACAGAGGCGACAATATTTCTACGATAAGGTCGGCTTTAAATATCAAACCTGACCACAGATAGTAAAGGATGATATTATAGCCAATAAACATCCGTTTTTCGGTGTCCTTGGAATTCCGTACAATCTCCTCTGCCTCCGATAACCAATAATCCATATCTCTATGCCCCGGTTGACGAAACATGAGTGCCGCCACAATACTTGACACTACCTCTTCCCTGATCTGAATAGATCCGGTGTTTCTATATGCTTCGATCAATTCGTCTTCGAACTCTTTTATCCAGTAGTCAAGCGGGTAAAAATTCTTCCATTCGAACATAAAAGTCTTGATTACGGCACATAACGTCAGGAGCCGGCCCTCCGAATCGTGTATCTTTGTGAATAAGACATATACGGCTTCTAATATCGTGCGGGCCTCCTGCGGGTTTAGAGACAACCTGTTCATGCCATGCCAGTACATGAGCCACGGGTGTTGTCGTACAAATTCATCCGGCATATGGGAAAACCAACTATCGGCAATATTGTTTCTTCCATTGGCAATCAAATCCGGTACGTTCTTAAGCATTAACCGTTCAAACCTTTCCCAATGTTTTATTTCAATAAGCAGTCGGGCGCTTTCTTCGACGTACCCGTATTCCTCTAAAATGTCCGCCGCCTGTAATATTATCTCATCTGCCTTTTGTCCATAGTAGTCTTTTGAGCGCTTTAATAAAAAATCCCTGAATAATGCATGGTAACTAAATATGACGTCATCGTTTACATGTCTTTCCATAATAAAGTACTGTTTGTTTTCCCGCGTCAGGACTCTTTCGGTTTGCGCGTTTACCGATATCCTCTTTGCCATTTCAACGTTAAACTCTGGTAAATAAGCTGTTTTAAGCAAAAGTTCCCGAACTTCTTTATCTATAGTTCCAAATATCTCCCGCGAAAAATAATCGAACAATATTTCACGTGTAGTCGCACTTTTGTAAAGAGCGGTGTTCTTTGTTTTGTCAATCTGCCCGATTGCCAGTATCAAACCTGCTACCCAGCCGCCCGTTTCATCGTATAACTTTTCGACTACGCCATCCTCGACGGTATATCGCGTACCACTTTTTATGAACTCCCATGTTTCGTCCAAAGTGAATCTTACCTCGTCCCAACCGACGAAGTTTATCTTTCCGTTTGCCAGCAGCCGAACGTATGCGGGCGGAGGCTCTCCCCTGCTTATCAAGATGATTTTTACTCCTTCGGGTATGCCTTCAGGCAATAAATACAGGCCCTTGCAAAGCATCTCGTGAAACGCCGAGTCGGCCGGAAGATCCTGATAATCGTCAAAAACCAGTACGTAAGGAGGTTTTAATGCTTCGAATAGTCTTTCGAAGTACATCGTCGTGAATGAATTAATATCTTTGAAGTGATCAGGCGTGAAATCGGGCAATGCCGCAGGCTTTGCGGGCGTTTGCATCTTAACGCCCTGTTTTATGTATTGGAAAAACGTCGCGACGTCGATATCTCTTTCATCTATACGATACCACAGTTGAGGAACCTTCCTGCTATCGAGATAACTCGCGACTAACGTAGTTTTTCCGGAGCCGCCCGGTGCCGATATCCATACAACGGATTTATCCAGGGCGTTATCGACAATCTGAAAACACCTTTTCCGCTCCATTACCATGTGAAGGCGGGGAGCCGTGACCTTTGCCAGGTTAGTATGCGGCATTTATACTTTACCCATCTAACATATAGATTACTGCTTGAAAATACTTAATATGCAGGATTGTGCTTCCGTCGATTTTCTCTTAAAGAATCGATAATTTTCTTTGTTTTTTCCGACGGCTCTATACCAAAAGCAGCGGAAAGCTCATCACGGCACCGTTCGTACGCCTGCAAAGCCTCGGCATAATGGCCAAGACGAAGACGGCATAGTATAAGATTCTGATAAAACGCCTCGGCATGAGGTTCTATCCATATGCCTTTATTGTAACATTCTATTGCGTTTTCCGATTGGGCGGCCTCCTCACACCATATTCCCATGTTAAGCAAGATATCTACAAACTTACTTTTCAAGCGTTCACGAGTAGTTAACGCCCACTGCAAGTCCGATTCGGTTTCAAAAAAGTGTCCTTTGTAGAGATCTAATGCTTTAATAAGCAACCCCCATGCCTCCTGGTAATCATCCGTTTCTTCAGGATCTTTTTTTATGCGATTTTTACACATATTTTCAACCTTACCACATAAACTTTCGAAGGCCCACACGTCCGTCCAGCAATAATTCTGATTAAGCGTGGCGTGGCCGTCAGAAATCAAGACCACGTCGTCACTATCGCTTAGCAACTTGCGAAGACGATGCATGGTGGTGTTAAAAGATATTTTAGCCGTATCGCCATCGACCTCCGGCCACAAGGTATCGGATATGTTTTCTATACCGACGCTCGTGCCGCCTGACGCTACCAACACTTTAAGCAATAATAGAGGTATCTTCTGCACCTTGCCTTTGAACTCGACGGGTTTGCCGTCTTTTTCAATCGAAAATCTCCCAAAGGTGTAGATTTTAAGAGGATATGGCCAGTTTTCTATTATCCGTTCGTGCGGTGTGAGATTATGGAGCCTTATCAATTCCTTTACATAATCGACTTGAACTTCTCTATCGAGAGCCGCTTTACATAATAAATCCACGGGTTTCCTAAAAGGCGTTATCCACCTCATTCCCGATACTTCAGCCAACTTGACGGAATTTTCGAATCTATCCGCAAATTGTTTTATGTCATTATTTTTTAAAGCGATAAGGGCTTCGGCCATAGAAGAATAATAAGGGGGCATCATACTCTTTGTAATCTCACCGATTCTCTCGATATCCCTTAAGTACCGACGGGCTTCATCATAACGCCCCGCCTCTATTAATAAATGCGCAAAATTATATTTATGAACTATCATCATTAATTGATTACCCTGTTGTTCCATAATGGCCAGGTGTTTTTCGGCATGTTCGATTGCGGAGGAAATATTACCGTTAGCAATTGCAACCAGAGATGCTATCTGATAATAGCATGCTCCATAACATTGGAGACCTTCCATGCAAGACTCCATCTTTTGCAGATACCTCTGCGCTCTCTCATTATCCCCGGCAGGAACAGAAGCATAAATACCCACCCCTAACAACATCATATCCATCAGGTGAATGCCTGTTTCCTCCGCAACCCCGAATCCTTCCTCAACGGTTTTAATGGCCTTTTTATAAGAAGCTCTATAGCATCTATACAAGACTTCCGCTCTCAGACACATCAATTTCAGCAGCGGATACTTTTTTGTTTTTCCGTACAGAGGTGACAATATCTCCACGATACGGCCGGCTTTAAATATCAAACCGGACCATAGGTAGTAAAGGGTGATATTATAGCCGATAAACATTCGTTTTTCGGTGTCTTTAGAATTCCGTACAATCTCCTCGGCCTCAGTTAACCAATAATCCATATCTCTGTGGCCGGGTTTACGGAAAATAAACGCCGCCACAATACTTGACACTACCTCTTCCCTGATCTGAATAGATCCGGTGTTTCTATATGCTTCGATCAATTCGTCTTCGAACTCTTTTATCCAGTAGTCAAGCGGGTAAAAATTCTTCCATTCGAACATAAAAGTCTTGATTACGGCACATAACGTCAGGAGCCGGCCCTCCGAATCGTGTATCTTTGTGAATAAGACATATACGGCTTCTAATATCGTGCGGGCCTCCTGCGGGTTTAGAGACAACCTGTTCATGCCATGCCAGTACATGAGCCACGGGTGTTGTCGTACAAATTCATCCGGAATAAGGGAAAACCAACTATCGGCAATATTGTTTCTTCCAATGGCAATCAAATCCGGCACGTTCTTAAGCATTAAGCGTTCAAGTCTTTCCCAATGTTTTATTTCGATAAGCAGTCGGGCACTTTCTTCGACGTACCCGTATTCCTCTAAAATATCCGCTGCCTGTAATATTATCTCATCTGCCTTTTGTCCATAGTAGTCTTTTGATCGCTTTAATAAAAAATCCCTGAATAATGCATGATAGCTAAATATGACGTCATCGTTTACATGTCTTTCCATAATAAAGTACTGTTTGTTTTCCCGCGTCAGGACTCTTTCGGTTTGCGCGTTTACCGATATCCTCTTTGCCATTTCAACGTTAAACTCTGGTAAATAAGCTGTTTTAAGCAAAAGTTCCCGAACTTCTTTATCTATAGTTCCAAATATCTCCCGCGAAAAATAATCGAACAATATTTCACGTGTAGTCGCACTTTTGTAAAGAGCGGTGTTCTTTGTTTTGTCAATCTGCCCGATTGCCAGTATCAAACCTGCTACCCAGCCGCCCGTTTCATCGTATAACTTTTCGACTACGCCATCCTCGACGGTATATCGCGTACCACTTTTTATGAACTCCCATGTTTCGTCCAAAGTGAATCTTACCTCGTCCCAACCGACGAAGTTTATCTTTCCGTTTGCCAGCAGCCGAACGTATGCGGGCGGAGGCTCTCCCCTGCTTATCAAGATGATTTTTACTCCTTCGGGTATGCCTTCAGGCAATAAATACAGGCCCTTGCAAAGCATCTCGTGAAACGCCGAGTCGGCCGGAAGATCCTGATAATCGTCAAAAACCAGTACGTAAGGAGGTTTTAATTCTTCGAATATTCTTTCGAAGTACATCATCGTGAATGAGTTAATATCTCTGAAGTGGTCCGGCGTGAAATCGGGCAATGCCGTAGGCTTTGTGGGCGTTTGCATTTTAACGCCCTGTTTTATGTATTGGAAAAACGTCGCGACGTCGATGTCTCTTTCATCTATACGATACCACAGTTGATGAACCTTCCTGCTATTGAGATAGCTCGCGACTAACGTAGTTTTTCCGGAGCCGCCCGGCGCCGATACCCATACAACGGATTTATCCAGGGCGGTATCGACAATCTGAAAACACCTTTTCCGCTCCATTACCATGTGAAGGCGAGGAGCCGTAATCTTTGCCAGATTAGTATTCGGCATTTATATTTTCTCCCCTCATTATAAGTCGGATTACAAGTTATCTTATACGTTATCCTGCGTTAACGTCATGCTTGATTAAAAAGCTCCGGATATAGTTCAAATACTCGTCTTTCTGTTCAAGGTGAGGCATATGGGATGATTCGTTAAAAATCGCCATTTCCGAATTTCTTATCTTTCCGTGATAATACTTTACCGTATCGGGAGTGATTTCATCATAAACACCGCAAGTCAGGAGAGTGGGAAGGGAAAGCTCACCGAGCCTGTCGGTTACGTCGAATTCTTTAAGAGTTCCCGTGAGATGAAAGAGACCCGGGCCAAACATGTAATCGAACATGCTTATGTTAATTTTCTCCAGGGTTCTGTTAAGGCAATCCGGAAATGGATTCATACGGCAAAAAAACGATTTATAAAAAGCCATCGGTGCCTCATCAAACTTCCCGGGCGGTGTCTCGCTTTTCAGGATGTCCCGGACGGATTGAGGCAATAAAGATATGCACCTGTTTAAGTCGTCACGAAGAAGGGGAATGCTCAAACTCGGACTTGCCAGTACGAGGCTTACGAGCCCGTCCAACTTTGTATGCAATATGTGTGATACGGCAACGGAAGCTCCGAAGGAATGGGCAAAGATGTGATATTTATTCGAATCATGAGTTTTCTCAGCCATTGCCAGTACCCGTCCTAGTTCGAAACCTAAATAGTCGAGAGTCCAGTTGGTCAAATCTTCTTTTTTCTCGGAGTTTCCGCAGCAATGCTGGTCGTAAAATATTACGGGCCGCTCATCCGAAAGCTCTTCTAACGTATCGAGATAATCGTGCGACAGTCCCGGCCCTCCATGGACAACTACTAAAGGTACTTCTTTTTTGTCGGAACCGCAAATCCTATACCATACTTTGCCGCCGGTTAACGCAATATATCCTTCCTTGCACGTATTATTGAAAGACATGACAATACTTACCCCCTTATTCGAAAAAAGATATTGAAAAGAAACCGTTTCAGCCTGTGTCATGACTTACTATTGTTCGGAATACTACGATTAAAACCCAAATTACCCTCAGATTGCCTATGTGTTTAACCTTTAGATATATACAATAGATATATACCAAAATCTCTCCCGCAAGCTATATCGAGGCATATCGATTAAACGTTTAAAGCAATTAAACATTTTTATTACTATTCAAATTGAGCGATTTGAGCGATTCTCCTACCGAACAACTAATTATAGTTCCGGCATCCAAATGCTGTCAACTAAAATATTATATGATGTTAAGCCAAAATAGAAATGTCCTATTTTAACCAAGATAAGAATGTCCTATTTTGACGTTTGAAAAACGTTTTCGATACCAGTGTCGTGTCAATTATCCTCTGTCGGGTAAAGTCACTCGATGCTCAACTCTTTTGCAGTCCTTGCCCATCATTCCAACCCCTTTCCGTCAACCCCACCCCCTTCGTCATTCCGGGCAAGTCCAGGAATCGTTCTTGCCATTGTCGTCCTTGTCTTTTCCTTGGTCGTCCTTCTCACGAAGCTTGCCTCCGGCTTGAACAGAGAGTGCCCCCTGTCTGTCAACGTCGGCACAATAGCCGGCCGACCCGGACTGCCGTGGCCGGCCTGATAAATGGTGGTAACCGGCATAAGAGCCAGGGCATCCATCTCCCCCGCATATCATGCAAAGCTTATAGACGAACAAATTTACGTGGCTCTTCTGGTGATGGCAATGTTAACCAGTCTCATCAGCGGACCGATAATGAAAAAGATTCTTAAACGCTAAGAATGCCGCAAGCGGTCGTAGCCAGAGGAAGGATTTCCCCCTATCCGGACTGGGTAGACCCAACACTCGTCTCCAGCCTCCATTTGAAACGGATGTTCTGCTATAAAAGTAGAGTGAATTCTAAATAATGCATATAATACGTGTAGTTAGAATAATTACACTACAGGAGATAACTGTACAGGGTTTACTTCTGTTTCCCTGCATATTGTCATATTTAACTCAATTCCGCAATATCGGAGAAGAATTCTATTGTAAACATAGCGCCGTTGCCAATATTATGAGCAAATAACCGGCCTCCCATGTTCTTAATTATAACTTTCGACATATATAATCCGATACCGGTACCCTTGTCCCCTTGTTTTGTGGTTATATATGGTTCGAATATTTTGTCGATTACACTTTCCGGAATCCCTCCACCGTTGTCATTTACGGCCACTCTTATAGAACCGGCTTGCTTTTCAACTTGAATTTTAATATTTCCTTTTATCGCCTGACATCCAATTGCAACTGAACATCCAATCTCATTTTTACCGATTTTTCCCTCCGTACGTCTGTCGACTATAGCATCTCTTGCGTTATTTACAATATTCAAAACTACTTGTTTAAATTCGTTGGGATAACCTTTTATAGCCATATAATTATGTTCGCACGGTTTTAAGTTTATCAGAGCATCGCACTCTGTTTTTTTATCACATCGGCAATGAATCGAAAACGCAATGTTTAAGCTTCGCAACTGTCTTTCTATAAGAGAATACACTTCTCTAAT
Organism: Nitrospirota bacterium; assembly: GCA_015233615.1. Taxonomy (GTDB): domain Bacteria; phylum Nitrospirota; class Thermodesulfovibrionia; order Thermodesulfovibrionales; family Magnetobacteriaceae; genus JADFXJ01. The sequence goes on along the minus strand of JADFXJ010000025.1, from coordinate 1,949 downwards.
GGATTTTAATATGTCAAATGACTTCTTCTCTTTATCCGGTTTGAAAAACTGCCTGAAATCTCCTATCGTTTCGGACATGTATCTTGTCTGCTCTAAAATCGATTTTACGGAATCGTCCAAATACTCTTTGTTCATTTCTCCATTGGCGTAAGCGTCTTCCAAATCCTGTATGATTAAATTAATCGAACTAAGCGGCTGTTTCCATTGGTGGGCGATGGAGCCTATCATCTCTCCAAGTGTTGCCAGTTTGGATTGTTGAATTAACAGTTTTTGATTTTGCCTTTCAAGATCTTGTTTCTCTATGGCTTTATGTATCGTTATTAAAAGTCTGTTTATATCCGTCGGCTTAAGAGTGAAGTCATATGCTCCGTGTTTTATAGCATCCACTGCGGTAGAAACGTCCCCATAACCGGTTATCATAATAACCGGTACCAAAGAATCTATCTTTTGCAATTCCTTTAACGTCTCTATGCCGTCTATTCCCGGCATCATTAAATCGAGCAATACCACACACGGCCTTTCATTAGAGAAAATATCTATAGCTTCATTACCGTTGGAAGCTTCCATGACCACATGCCCAGCTCTTCTTAAAATCATGCCTAAGCTGAACCGTACCTGGCTATCGTCGTCTACTATTAATATTTTATACAATTTATATTACCTTTTAATCGGCCTTTTATGTAAGATGATTACATTACGTAATACCCATTTAAGTAATGTATGAGTTGAATATCTCCTCGAATCTCGACGATATTTTTTTGAACACGTTTAGAATTTCGGGGTCGAAATGCTCCGGCAGTGTTCTTCCATCCCCTTTTGTGATTATTTCGATTACTTCTTCCTGGCTAAGCGGCGGTTTATATGGCCTTCTCATTTTCAGCGCGTCGTACTGGTCGCAGATAATGGTTATTCTTGCCTCAAGCGGAATCTCCTCGCCTTTTAATCCATATGGATATCCACCTCCGTCCCATCTTTCATGATGGTACAGCGCTATTATTTCGGATGCTTTTATCTTTGGATAAGATGAGTTGGAAAGTATTTTCGCTCCTATTAAAGGATGGGATCTGATTAATTTCCATTCGTCCGGTGTAAGTTTACCGGGTTTCAGGAGCACTCCATCGGCGATTCCGATCTTTCCGACGTCGTGGAGCTGGCTTGCAAACGCTATGGCTTCGACAAACCCCGATGGCATCTTCAGTTCTCCCGATATCTCGGAGGCATATAAACCTATCCGCTTAATATGTTCCCCGGTGTCGGTGTCTTTGAACTCGGCCGCCATGGTGAGCCTCTTTACAATCTCGTTACTCAGGTCATTTAACAAGATCAGAGATTCATATAATTCTCTCGTTTTTTGGGCTACTTCTTTTTCGAGGTGCTCCTTGTAATTCTTTTCAATCTGTATATAATTAGCATGTTCAATGGCCTGGTTTATTAAATTTAAGAAAAGCTCCGGATTTATCGGCTTTATAATGAAATTATACGCGCCTTTTCTGATTGCTTCCACTGCGATGTCTAACTCCGCGTAAGCAGTCATTAGCATGATCGGTATTTCTGCGTTTATCTTCTTAATCCTATCGAGTAATTCCAAACCCGTCATGCCAGGCATCCTGAAATCCGATATCACCACGTCTATATCTTTCTCCGCTAAAATCGACAAAGCCTCTGTGCCATTATCGCAGGTAATAAAATAATAATCGTACCTCTCCAGAATCAAAGCGATAGAGTTCAGTAAGTTCCGATCGTCGTCGACAATAAGTAAAAGCGGCTTTCTCACCTCGCTTCCCGTCTCATTTTCATAATCTATTATCACGCATCCAATACCTGCCTTACCTTGAGCAAGAGTTCATTTGGATGTGCAGGCTTCTCTATAAATTGCAGCCCGTCGTCTATAATACCTTTGTGCGATATGATTTCCTGTGAATACCCGGACAGGAATATCACTTTTATGT
>JADFXJ010000140.1 GCA_015233615.1 Nitrospirota bacterium | reverse complement strand
AGAGCGTCTTTTTTAACCGGTTTGGGGATATAATCGAAAGCGCCGATGCGCACGGCCTCCGAGGCCGTCTCTATTTCCGGATAACCGGTTATCATGACTACCGGACAGGCCGGGTTTCTCGTTTTGATTTCCCTCAAAAGCTCTATCCCTGAACGGTCGCCAAGTATTATGTCGGCTATTACCAGATCGAAGTCATTCTCATCGAGCATACCAATGGCTTCACTATAACCTCCGGCAGCAGACACGTGGTACCCCGCTTCCTGAAGAAGATCCTTAAAGGTAGTCCTTATCCAATACTCGTCGTCCACTACTAGAATGTTTGCCCTTATCAATGGGTCATTTTCCATTTTGGACGGGTGGGCGGGTTTTGCCATTAGTCGATGAGTCCTTTTCCTCTTTTACCACGGCAGGTAGTTCTATGTTCACACAAGCATATTGCCCCTCCGAACTTTCAATGTCCAGTCTGCCGTTATGATCGTTTATAATGCCGTGGCTGATACTCAGTCCCAGCCCTGTTCCTTTACCTACCGGTTTGGTGGAAAAGAACGGTTCCTTTACTTTTTCTAAAATGTTTGGAGGTATCCCTGTTCCGTAGTCAATGAACTGCAGCCTCAGGTACGAAGTTTCATTAGTTCTGTACTCTTTACCGGTTATTTTGAGGATTTTGTCTTTATGTTTACCATTATATTTTTCGTTCAGTGCGTAACGGCTGTTGCTTGTTATGTTTAGGAAAACTTGCTGGAGTTGTTGTTTATTTGCGCTTATATACGGCAAGCCATCGGGCAGATCAACGATGAGAGCAATACCTTCCTTTCTCATTTGTGTCCCGGCTATAGATAGTATCTCATTAAGAGGCGTGTAAATATCGGTTACGATTTTTTCCGATTTGCTCTCACGGGCGAAGGAAAGAAGGCTCCTCACTATACTGGCGATACGTTCTGCTTCAAGTATTATGCCGATTGAGTATTCGTGTATTTTCAAGTTGTTTTCCGATTTGTCGGCGATAAGTTGGGCGCAGTTGATAATGCTGTTTATGGGATTGTTTATTTCATGGGCGACGCCGGCGGATATCTCACCCAGTGAAGTGAGATGCCTGGCCGTTATAGCGTTTTTTTGCATCGTTATTTTCTCGGTAACGTCACACGATAGTTCGATTACGTTAATCGTTTTCCCTTCCTGGTTTTTTATAGGCACCGCCCGGATATCCCAGATTTTGCCGCGCGGGTCAGTCCGCTGATTATACTGAACCTCACCGGAATCAAAACACGTTAACGTATGGCAGTCGGGGCAAGCGGATAAGCGATCGAAATATAGCCGATAGCAATGTTGTTGAGTTATCTCCGGAGTATTCAGTCTGTTACTTACCGGTTCTATTGCGCTCGTATTGGCCCAAACTATTGTAAGGTCAGGAGAAAGAAGTATTATTCTGTCGGGTACCGCTTTTAAAAGAGCAAGGATTTCGTATTGGAGTTTGTTTTTTGCTTCCAGGTTAAAAATATTTAATATCTCCATTACGGCTATGGTAACGCCTACGGCAACCCCGGCTCTAAAAAAGGACACCGGAATGCCTGATACACTTAAAAAAGAGGATTCATTTAACCAGTTTGCAGGAAAAAAATCTCCTTCGGGGACAATCAGGCCACTAAGGACAGCATAGAGTAAAAAGGCTACACCCGACAGTAAAAAAGGTATTCTAACGTTGACTTTGGACAGCATATCCTTTTCGCAAACGTAATATGCAATGAAACCATATGCGGTCAAAATCGAACCCGGAAATCCCAGAGTATATCTTGCGGCGATACTGCCTGTTTTTAATAGATCGTGAGATAATACGCTAAATAAAAACACAATTATTCCCGCACACAAAGTTATCCGCCAGTCCAGATATTTTATAAGAAATTTCCGGCAGGATTGAGAGCTCTGGCCGGTAACTCTAATGGTCCTTCTGCCAAATTCAAATAAGAACGCGTAGGAAGTGGTCAGACAAAACCATTGTAATAAGTCAATTGCCTTGTTCCCGCCTTTTAATATCGCCCACATCTCCAGCCATTCGTTAATTCCGTGGGATATTCCGAATCCTGCCAAAAGCCAAAGAATACCTGCCAGTTTAAACGTGCTTCCTTCTTTCGGCTGTCTGAGAACAACAATCCCCATGATTACAAATGACGATCCGTAGATGAAATATATTATGTCTAAGTTGTTTTGAAACATAGCGTACCGGTTCCTTAATTAGTCAAAACAAAAAGAACTAAAAAACGTTTTACTCATATCCGGGAACCCTGATTATCTATAGATTTTAACATTACGGAAGACATTTTATCATGCAACCCTACTGAGAAATGACGCTTGACAAGACGCCGGGTGGCAATTATAATAACGGTATTAAATCGGAGCACTTTGAGCGCCTTGAAAATTCTTTAAACTAACGGGAAGTGAAAAATGGACATCAGGAAAAAGGTATCTATAATCGGTGCCGGTAACGTGGGAGCCTCTGCGGCGCAATTGATCGCTTTTCACGGCATTGCAGACGTCGTGCTTTTCGACGTAGTGGCCGGTATGCCTCAGGGCAAAGCCCTCGATCTTTCAGAGGCCTGTCCGCTCTGGAATTCATCCTCCGAAGTACTCGGTACAAACGATTATGCCGATATCAAAGACAGCGATATCGTGGTTATAACCGCCGGTATTGCCAGGAAACCGGGCATGTCGAGGGATGATCTCCTGAACACGAACGCCTCCGTGGTAAGGGATGTAAGCAAAGAGGTAAGCAGGTATTGTCCGGAGGCGGCAGTTATAGTGGTTACCAACCCTATGGACGTTATGGCACAGTTGGCCTGGCAGACGACGGCCTTCCCTGCCGAAAAGGTACTGGGCATGGGAGCCATACTGGATTCAGCCCGGTTCAGGACGTTCGTGGCACGGGCGTGCGGCGTATCTCCGGCTTCCGTAAGTGCCATGACCATGGGCGGACATGGCGACCAGATGGTTCCGCTACCTCGTTTTAGCACCGTAAACGGCATATCCGTTACCGACTTGTTAAGCGAAGATGCCATTAACGCAATCGTAGAGAGGACAAGAAACGGTGGAGCCGAAATCGTATCCCTGCTTAAGACCGGAAGTGCTTTCTATGCACCTGCCGCTTCCATATTCGAGATGGTACGGGCAATAATATTTGACGAAAAGAAGCTTCTGCCCGCAACGGCATATCTTGACGGCCAGTATGGAGTAAAGGGAACGTTTGCCGGTGTGCCGGTGATTCTGGGTGCCAAAGGCATCGGGAAGATAGTGGAACTCAAACTCAACGAAGAAGAAAAACGGGCGTTTCTATACTCGGTCGATGCAGTCAGGAATTTGGTGGACCGGCTCAACTCACCGCCGGAGGCCGCTGACTTCCGGATTAACCCATAGCAAATAATCGGGTAACTGTTTTAACTAACGTCCGGCTAATCAGGTATACGTTTTATACGTATTGGTAAAACGACGAAATAATCGAAATAATTAAGGAGAGAAGATGACAGAAAGGACGTTGTCAATCGTAAAACCGGATGGTGTTAAGAAAAACGTCATAGGTGATGTAATATCCAGGTTTGAGAAAAGCGGTTTCAGGATAGTGGGTATAAAGATGCTCAAGCTCTCGAAGGAAGACGCAGAGGGGTTTTACATCGTACATAAGGAGAGGCCTTTTTACGGTAGTCTTACGGGGTTTATGTCCGAGGGGCCGATAGTCGTGATGGTGGTAGAAGGCGAAGGGGTAATAGACAAGGTAAGGAAAATAATGGGAGCCACTAATTTCAAAGACGCCGCCCCCGGTACAATAAGGGCTGATTTTGCCACCGATATAGAAAGGAACATAGTGCACGGTTCGGATTCCGTCCAATCGACAGCCTTTGAGATACCATACTTTTTTTCCACAATGGAACTTGCCTGATACCAAGTTGCATTCATTGGAGTTAACTCGGGTTGGCAATGAGGCGCTTATCGTCGGAAGGCTCAGCGATCCCTTCGCCAATGCCGCCAACCCCTCCGCCTTGTAACCGTTCTGGCTGCAAATTGGTATGATTGGTTACCGGAAGAACTTAACGATGTTTTTATGCTGAAATGCGAGGTAAGTTCATGGAACTGAGTAAGGGGCACAGACTGTATCTGACGCTTATCATAGGAATAACGATACTTCTGGGCGAAGTTATAGGAGGTCTGCTAAGCAACAGCCTTGCCCTCCTGAGCGATGCCGGGCACGTTTTTACCGATATATGTGCTCTTTCCCTTTCCATGGCCGCCTCTGCCATAGCCAACAAACCCGTCGATTCCAGAGCCACTTACGGTTACCGGAGATTCGGCCTGCTTGCGGCATTGATAAATGGAATACTGCTCGTCGCCATGTCCGTTATACTTTTTATCGAAACGTATAAGCGGTTTGCGGCCCCGCCTGTAGTGAATTCGACCATGATGCTATACGTGGCGGCGGCCGGACTTATAGGTAACCTCTTAATGGCCGTCGTGCTTAGCCAGGGCGATAAGGATTTAAACGTTAAAAGCGCTTTGTTTCACGTTATAGGGGACCTTCTTGCCTCTATCGGCGTCCTTATAAGTGCGGTGGTCATTCACTTTACCAAGTTTTACATAGCTGACCCTATCGCCGGCTTTATTGCGAATTTTCTTATAATTTCAAGCGGCATAAAAATAATCAAAGATACCGTCTGGGTGTTTCTCGAATTTACGCCAACCGGATATAACGTGGAGAGAATATCCGAGTTATTGAGAGAGGTTCCGGAGGTAGAGGGCATACACGACGTGCACGTCTGGTCCATATCCGATGGCGTTCCGGCATTTTCCGCCCACGTTCTCGTCAAAGACCGGAAGCTTAGCGAAGCCGACGAAGTCAGAAAAAAGGTGGAAGATAAACTAAACGAAATGGGAATAAAACACAATGTGCTCCAGTTCGAGTGTGTTGACTGTGGTAATAATATGTTATACTGTAAAGGACATTGAACACATGGGAGGTTTTGATGAAAAACACTGCTTTGCTTTACGATGACGTGTTTTTGACCCACGAAATGCCTGAGTTTCATCCCGAATCCAGGGATCGCTTGATTGCCGTACAAAACGTGTTAAAGAAGTCTCACGTATGGGAAAAGCTTATACACTTGGATCCGCAACAGGCTACCTTAGACGATATATGCAGGATTCACGATGCAGATTACGTGGAAAAAATAAATACATACGGCCACGGTTACCTGGACCCCGACACTTACTTGTCAGAAAACACTCCAAAAGCCGCCCTTTATGCCGCCGGTGCCATAATCACGGCGATAAAAAGTGTAAAGGCGGGTGAAATAGAAAGAGCTTTCTGTGCAGTAAGGCCACCCGGGCACCATGCCGAGGCCGACAGGGCCATGGGCTTTTGCATATACAATAACGTTGCCATTGGGGCAAGGTTTGCCCAATCACTTGGATACGGGAAGGTTTTCATTGCCGATTTCGACGTTCATCACGGCAACGGCACCCAGCACTCTTTTTACAACGATGATACGGTATTTTACTTCAGCACTCATCAGTACCCCCATTATCCGGGTACAGGCAGCGCAATGGAAAAGGGGAATGGTAAAGGAATGGGCTATACATTCAATGTACCCCTTGTATACGGCAGCGGAGACAAGGAGATGCATGACGCATACCATCACAAACTCCATACACTGGTGGAGCAGTTTTCTCCCGATATAATCCTGGTTTCGTCGGGTTACGATATACACCGCAAAGACCCCCTGGCCGGCCTGTCCGTGACCGACGACGGCATAAGGGATATAGTCAGGGGCATATTAAGCTCAAAACGAGACATTCCCGCAGTATTCACACTCGAAGGGGGATACAGCCTGGAAGCTCTATCCACGTCCGTGCTTATAACCATTGAGGAACTGCTCGGTTTCGAGTAAGGTTTTTCAAGGCAAGAAGAAGGGGAAAGCGACGCGTGCGTGCTGTTTTTAGGTTTGTATAATTGAGTAACAAAGATTATAATTATAATATGGAACGTAATATAAGGCGGCAGGTTATACGTGAAAATCATTGAAATGTTGAAGAATGAAGTAAGTCATATCAGGAACCGGTTTCATGTCAGGCGAATCGGTGTTTTCGGCTCGTTTGCCCGTGGCGGGGAAACGGCGGAAAGTGATGTCGATATATTGGTGGAGTTCGAGCAAGATCACGTTACGTTCGATAATTATGCCGAATTGAAGTTCCACCTTGAATACTTGTTTAAAAGAGAGGTAGACCTTGTTACCGAGGAGGCTTTGCGCCCTCAGATGAAGGATTCCATATTGAGGGAAGTTACGTATGCGTAGAGGCTGCCCACAGTATTCCTCAGGACGTTCAGGACATATCTCCGTCAGTGGAATGGAAAAAGATATATCTTTTCAGAAACGTTCTCGCTCATGAATATTTCGGTATCAATAGTAGACTCCTGTGGGATATTATTCAGAATCGTTTAACCGAACTCGGTAAAGAGATTCAAGTATTGCTTTTAGAGAGGACTAATCCACAACCCCGCTAAAACAGTTTTCTGTATTCGTCGGCGTGCTTCTTACAAAGCCAGCGATAGGAATTGTCTTTCATTTTCAGTCGCTCAAGTTCTCCCCACTTTCGCACTTTGTAGCTTGCCGGATCAAGCTCTTTAAGGAGATCCGCCAACTGAAGCCGTACCTGGCGGAATTCGGTGTCTTCCCCGAACGCTTTCGATCTCATATCGTACGTAAAATCATTAGCAGTTACGTTAATTTCGGACATATCCCCGAGGTTTTCCAATGCTTTGCTTTTCTCTATATTTGACCATTTTAAAAGTGTATCCATCGTAAATAATGCGCCTTTTATTTCCGGCGTTTGCATTCCTTCCCACAGAGTTGGGTCGACAAGTGCAACGACATAAGGTGCGGCTTTTAAGCCAACTCGTAACATGTCGAATAATTTACCTGCCACAGGCAATGTTTTCCTCCACCATGCTCTTGGGATTTTGAACTCCAAATGGTAGTCTGTTGTATGGATGCCTTTTTCATGTTCGCAATAAAGAGTTAGACTGAATTCGATTTGGAATAAATTATTTATATTTAGTAGACTTCCATCATTTACGTGGATAATCGATATGAGCGATGGGATAGGAGTAAAGCCAGTGATTTCAAGCATGTCGTCAAAAAGGTTCAGGTAATCCCGAAATGCAAGCTGAACCTTCTGCGAAACATCTGCGGGGATTCTGTTTATATCTTGCGTAATCCGAAAGATTTCATCCGACAATGTTTCCACTCTTGCTATTACTGAACTTAGGTCCCTGCTGATATCCTTGCTGATATCCATAGATAGCACTGGTGTTTGCCTATCCAGTTGTTCACGGAATAACTGTTTTAATTCGTCTTTAACAGACACTGAGTCCGCGAAACTTGTGATTCCGGTTATTAACTTTAAGGCAGCGATGCCGTGAAGCCCTTGAGAGCAGAGGATTTCCGGTACACCTTTGCTCAGATTGAACATAATATCTTCTTCAGAATGGAAGCCTGAGCACTGTGAACCGTCTTCCTTGACACACCCGTAGTATCTCTTTGGCTTTAATCCCTCGAAAAAACTGAATACAGCTTGCGAGAAACCATTGAGTTGCTCAATCATGTTTTGAGGGAAAGCCGCCCGTACGGTAATGTTAAGCGTTCGCGCTTCTTTGTCGAATTCGCATAACGCTTCCGATCGTATGCTTCCGTTACCGGTTAGCATACCCGTTTCCAGAAAGACGCCATTGTACCAGTAAATACCTTTTGATTTATTACCGAGCTTTACAATCATGTGGTGTGTCTTTACTATAAACCGGCTCATAATGCCCGCGGGAGGAGTTACATCAAAGCGGTATTGTATCGTCCGCTCTTGCTTCTTAGGATTTCTCCACGGGATATCGGGCTTTTCATAACCAAATCTCAGAGGTACGAGAGTTGTACGCCCGGCATTATCCAAGTCGTAGCAAAGCTCAAACTCCTTCATGGCGTTGTGAAAAATATGAAAAAGCCCCGGGTAATCTTTTTCCCATATGCTTCTAAGCCACTGGTAAGTACATTCACCCTTATTTACCTCTAGTTCCTTATGTTCCATTACATTACTGATAGCCTTTGTAAGCCAATGGGGTTTAAGAACGACAAATTCATATAAGTCTGCACAGTCTGGAAAATGGGTAATTATTCCCATATCCCCCATAATGTAAGAAACCATTCCATAGTCTTCTTCAGATATCTTTTTTCTTTTATAAATGTCATGCAATTCCGTCCTGGTTATATGGCTTTTGGAACCAAGGGTGTTATGATCAGACATTTCCTGAATGGCTTTTTCAACCTTATCGTAACTTTGGGGCCATGGCTCACCCATAAGGGGCATTATATCTTTATTTGTGATACATTCTCTTATAAAGTTTTGTAGTTCGGGAATACCTGTTATGCCGATTGACTTATTACATTCAGTGGTGAAGTAAAAGGGAAAGGTTTTCAGGATGTCCCCATGTTGGGCTTTCAAGCGGTCAAGAGGTATGGAAGGAGTAGCTTTCCCACATTCTGTGGCGACGATTATAACGGTGCTTTGTGGTGCCCTGGTTCGTATAGTATCGAGCCAGTATTCAATGCGTCCGTAATCGAATTGCTTCCGTCCTTTGAAAACCACTATGTAGAGAGAACGATTGGTTAGAAAAAACTGGTGCGATTGGTGGTTTATCTCCTGCCCCTCGAAATCCCATATATTGAGGGTTACTTTTTCGTCGGGAATAGCCGGATGCGGAAATTCCCAGGACTCTACGTCAACCCCTTTTGTGGAGTTTTGAGTCGTAAATGGAAGCCCTCTTATTGCACGTGAAAGACACGTTTTCCCTTCTCCACCATCGCCTAATATCAAAAGCTTAGCCTTGTAACGTCTGGCTTTGACTTCCCGAAGATAGGATAAAATCGCTTTTGTTCCTTGATTGAAAATCTCCGGTGGAGGAATCTTTAATGGGTTGTCCTTAAGGTCAAGCCATAGCAGATTTGATAGATTAACAATCTCCGACGGGAGGGTAGTGAGTTGGTTGTCACGAAGAAGAAGAGTTTGTAAGTTTGAGAGATTTCCGATCTGCGTCGGCAGGGTAGTGAGTTTATTTCTTATAAAGTAAAGCTTTTGTAGTTTTAAGAGATTTCCAATCTCAGGCGGCAGAGTGGTGAGTTGGTTGCCGCTAAGGTCAAGCTCTCGCAGGTTTGAGAGATTCCCGATCTCCGCTGGTAGGGTGGTGATTTGATTGCGGCTAAGGTCTAGCTCTATTAGTTTTGAGAGATTTCCGATCTGTGGCGGCAGGGTGGTGAGCTGGTTGCCGCGAAGGTCAAGTATAGTCTTTCCAGATTTACTGCACCAATATATTCTATTCAAAAGCTCATTCTCATTCATTATCCGACCTTGGTTAATTCAAAGTGTAAAAAGTTTATTATATTTCCTTCAACAAAATGGAAGAAAAGTATACCGCACCCAATGTTATTATTACAATAAATGTGACGTTATTATTAATCAGTACATAAGTAAGTATACAGAAACTATGCAGCATACTGTAGTTT
>JADFXJ010000217.1 GCA_015233615.1 Nitrospirota bacterium | reverse complement strand
TATCGTGGGTAGGAGCGGCTACGACTATTTTACCGATGGGGCCGTTGGTATCCATTACGATGGCGTGGCGGCCTTTCAGTACGTTATAGTCGAGATTTTTAGACCCCTGCAGGCCCCGTTCCTCCGCTGACGTAAAGACCACCTCTATGTCTCCGTGGGGTACTTTGCTTTCGGAAATCGCTTCGAGTGCCTCTATGATTTCGGCTAAGCCGCTCTTGTCGTCGGAACCAAGCACAGTCTCTCCAACAGAGCGGATTATGCCGTCTTCATTAGCAAAATTAAGACCGTCCGTGGGCTCTACAGTATCCATGTGGGCGCTCAGTATCAGTGTTGGAACGTCCCGCAGTGAACCCCTCATGTATCCGATCAGGTTGAATGACTCCCCGTATTCCTGTACCGTTACTTCCAGCCCGAGGCGCAAAAGTACCGAAGCCAGATGTGCCCCTATGGCACGCTCATCAAAGGAAGGGGAATTTATTCGTATCAGTTCTACGAACGTACTCATAACGCGATTTATATTTACATACTTAACTGCTTCCATATATTATTTTACCTTTTCCAGTTCCTTTTTAACCACGTCGAAACTTGCCAACTTGCCGGTTGCACCTCTCATACGCCTTCGGCTTTGCTGGCGATTTCCGCTTCATTGGATACGTCCGCTTCACCGGCACCGGGTTGTTCAGTGTCGAAATTCTGTTGTCTGGAGCCGAATATGGCACTTCCGATTCTGACAATTGTGGCGCCTTCTTCAATGGCGACCTCGAAGTCGTTGGACATGCCCATGGAGAGCTCGCCAAGCGCTTCAATGGTATCGTATCCCATTTCGATGGCGTTGTCTCTTAACTCCCTAAGACGTCTGAAATAGGGCCTGGACCTATCCGGGTCATCGTGATAGGGTGGGATCACCATGAATCCTTCGAGCTTCAGCCAGCTCAGAGCGCGCACGGCCGACAAAATTTCCGGTACGTCGCTTATACCTGCCCCTGACTTAGTCCATTCGCCGGAAATATTTACCTGTAAGAGCACCCTCTGAACTTTTCCAATAGCCCCGGCGTGCTTGTCCAGTTCGAAGGCAAGCTCGACGGAGTCAAGCGAGTGGATGAGGTCAAAAACCTTAACGGCTGCCCTGGCCTTGTTTTTCTGAAGGTGGCCGACAAAATGCCACGAAACGCGTGACGCAGTGGGGTATTCGGCTACCGCTTTTGCTTTCTTAACGGCTTCCTGTACGTAACTCTCGCCAAAATCCCTGAGTCCGGCGTCTATGGCATCATTAATGGACTCTACCGGAAAGAACTTCGACACCGCGACGAGTTTTACGGCATTGGGGCTCCTGCCGGCACGTATTGACGCGCTGATCATCCTTTTCAATATGGCCGGGACGTTGTTTACCATGACGTTTGCGTAAGTCATCTTGGCAGGATGAAGTAAAAATTATTACCGAGTTCCTGAGGCTCATAACCAAAAACCCCGCAGTGTATTTCCACTGCGTTTTTTATAAACGTAAGGCCATGCCCTGTACCGGGACGGTTTGCGATATTCGAACCACGGTACCCCTCGTCGAATATTTTTTCCCGTTCCTCTTCTTTTATATGCGGGCCTGAGCTGAAGACGTTATACTTTACACCGTCTTTACCCTGGCCGAAATAGTCGGTGAGTATCTGACGACCGTACATGACGAACTTCTTTTTCTCGCCGTCGGCGGTAACAACTTCCCTGGTGTACTTAAGTGCGTTGGAGAAGAGGTTTGCGTACACCTGTGCTATAAGCCCCAGATCCACAACCGTTATAATCTCCTCGTCCGTCGAGTCTTGCTGGCAGCACTCAACGGTAATACCCATGTCGGAGAAGCGCTCCTCGAAACGGTCTAACTGGGGCTGTATAACGTCCTTTTTCATTCTGCACGGCTTCGTGCGCAGTGTCAACTGGCCCTTGTCAAAGTGGCTCTTCCTGAAGAGCGTTTCCAAAAACAGGGAAGTGTTGTTGTAGTGCTTGTCGATGTTTGTGAATTCCTCGATAAGTCCCCTGTTTACCTCGGTGAGCTCGGCCATAAGCCGTTCTATGCAAATCCCGTCGCATTCGTCCTCGGATGACAGCATGATAAGCAGCTTTTCGATCTCCATGTTCTTTACAATCTTTCCCTTTAATCGCCTCAAAAATAGTTTGAATATCATGTTGGGCACTATTATGTTGTGTTCGATGTCGGCTACCAGGTTTTGAATGAACTTCACGTGTTCGATGTTTTTGTTCAGTAACATCTTGTTGTGGATGTTATAACCTACTCTGTTGGCGTA